>NZ_CP047593.1:3559119-3882676 GCF_009905215.1 Tichowtungia aerotolerans
AAAGGTTTTGGTATCGCCGGGTGCTCCTGTGCCTCCGGACGGAACAATGGTGTAAAATGCACTGCTGATATCGCGGTATCCCCGGCGATCCTCACCTGCCGTTCCAAAATCAAAGTCGCCTGTTTCATAATCCAGCGTCTCATCAAGGGAAACGTTACTATCCCGATAATCACCGCCAAAATCGACCGCGAGGGTGCTGGATGGCGGAGCTTCCTGGAATCCGACAACTCCAATAATGCACTGATAGGTATCCGCAGTGAAACTGTAGCTCTTCAGGCCGGGAGACGCTTCGTTATGATAACCCGCAAGAACTTCGCAGGAGCCGCTGGCTCCCGTATAAAGAATATTTGAAAAAGATGTGGAGCTGACTGCGATCCCGCCATTGTTTTCGTTGTATACACCCAGAACGAACGTATTTGACACGGTCGTAGTCACATCAATCGACAAAGAATCAGCCTCTGAATCAGTGAGTAACGGACCGCCCGGTGCCGCGTTTTGCAGACTAAGAACGCCTATTCGAGTTGTATCAGCACCGTTCCATTGAGCGACGATGTCCTGTGTGCCGATATCCGGGGCATCTAAATACCAAATCGAAACCATGCGATGACTGTTTGCTACAGAATAGGCTTCCGAAAAAGTCTGGCTCCCATATGAAATGTTTGTAATGCCAATCGCGTTCCCTTCCCAGGTTGCAACCAAAACCAGCTTCCGGTTGTTTCCTGCAGCCGTTTCAAAGGCCGAAATCGTGTTCGAATCCAGATTCGACGATTGATAGTGATCCGCACTGCCGCTCACGACGATCTGTGCCGATGCACTGAATGTACACAACACAGCAATCAAGGCCGCGAACCATTTACTGAACATGCTCTTCATAACCATCTCCTTTCTATCTCTCATTCCAATACATCGGAGCTCCTGACCATTAATGGCGCAACAGACCGACGCAAGAGCCACATGGTACTACATGAAACAAACATGTCAACATACATTCCTGCTGATCATCATCTGAGGCATCACAAAGGCCAAAAAATCGATAAGAAACATGATCAAACAGAACCCGCCCCAACAAAACAAACAATCCAACTTGACAAGTTTCACGCAACAAAACAACATATGTAACATACATATTTAACGAAAACCGGGAGCCCCATGAAACACATTTTGCTGATTGCAACACTCTGCGCCGCGGCGCACTGCCTCGGCGATAAACCGCTCGATTTCTGGGACGAGGAAATTCGCCTGTTCAACACCGCCAGACCTGCGCGCCCACTCGACGTCATGCTGAGCGCACACCGGGCAGCGGAGTTTAAACCGCGCGGTTTTTCACTCGATCATGCCGATCATAAAGTCGGCGACCTGAGCATCGCCTACTCCCCCGCCAAAGCCGGTATGCCGAAACGCTTCGGCTTTTTCGCCGGCCTATGGAACGAAAAATGGACGCTTTCTCCTGAAGCCAGCTTAACAATGTGGATCAAAGCGGAGAACACTGATTTTTCCGCCCCCTGGAGAATTACACTGGTTGACTTCCAAAACCTGGAAGCCGTCGGAGAACTGAACGGCATTACCGGCGACTGGCAGGAACTGACACTGCCGCTGAGTGAACTGAAGGCCGCAAACGGCTTTGACTGGACCCAGGTGAAGCTGTGTGAGTTCGATGCCAAACTCGACAAGGAAGCCCTCGTTCACTTTGACGGCATCCGTTTCAAAAACGACAAAGACGTGACCGGCGTAACCGATAAAACTGTCGTCCAGCGCATGGCCGAGGCCGAGATAAGCCGCACATTGCGCATGGAAACCGCACTCAAGACGGCCGCCGACAATGAAAACGGCGGTCTCTACGCGCCGGTCGCCGCGTTTGCAAAAATGATGCTCAACGAAGATCTCGAAACCGCCAACCAAATATTGACCGATGAGCTGAAACAAAGCTCGGAAGCCAACGTATGGAGCCTGCTGCACACCCCGCTCTATTGCCGCTTCTACTACATGTTTTCCAACCGCTGCGGAAAATTCCCGGGCCGCATGACGCCCGAAACAGAAAAGCTGCTGCTCAAAACGCTGTGGAGCCGCACCTCTTCCAAGAACGATATTCACTGGGCACGCCAAAGCACCTGGTATCTGGACGGCAGCGAAAACCACGACCTCAACGCCAAGGCCTGCAACCTGGTTACTTCGCACATTTTTATGAATGAGCCGGACTACAAAGACCGCATCTATCCCGACTACGGATTCGGAGGCAGCTATCACTACGGACACGCAGGTTACTACGGACCCGGCGTTGATGAAAAAACTCGCCACCACGGCGGGCGTGCCAATTTGTCCGACGAAAAAAAACACAACGCCGCAGACCATTACGAAGCGTGGCTGGCCTATTTTAAAACATACTTCCGCGAACGCGCCGAACGCGGTTTCTTTCTGGAATACGGATCCTACGGATACAGCAAGCACACGCTCAATATGTTCGACCTCGCCCAGCACTATTGCGGCGACGATGGGTTACGTTCCATGCTCGACAACTTCCTTACACTCTATTGGGCGGAGTGGGCTCAGGTTTCGATTTCCGGCGTGCGCGGCGGCCCCAAAACCCGTCATCACAGCAAGGTTGGCGGCCCCGACGACAAAGCCACTGCGGATCTAATCGGCTTTCACCTCGGCGGTCCGGGCAACGCCGGCCCGTGGTGGTACTGGAACATCGTCAACGACTACCGGCTGCCATCCATCGTCTGGAAAATGGCACTCGACCGCGAAGGCATGGGATGCTTCACCTATAAAGCGCGCGGCATCGGCGAAGAAGTGAATGAAATGCCCCGCCCGCTCGGCACGGAACGCAGCCTGGTGGTCGACACCGAAGCGCGCATGCTGAAAAACACCTATGTCACTCCCGACTACACCCTCGGCACACAAATGGACCACCCGCTCACCGCGCATTCTCATCTGAGCATCTGCGGCCGCTGGCACGGCATGACCTTTGCGCAGAATCCGCACTGCCGCATCGTTCCAGTCGGCATCACTGACGGCCCCAACGAAAAGGGCAAGAAAAGCCCCTACGACCTCGAAGTGATGTATCACACCGCACAGCACGAGCGCACACTGATCGTTCAGCAGTCGCGCCGCTGGTATGCCATCCATCCGGACTGGTATCCAAACAGCATTGAGTACAATCAGCCGGTCGGCATCTGGTTCGGCAACGAATGGGACAAACGCATCGAAAAAGACGGATGGATTTTTGTGCAGAGTGGCGACGCCTACGCCGCCGTGCGTCCAGTCTTATGGGACGAAGCCTACGAAAAGGAAAACAAGAAAAAGACGACCGGCAATCAGGTCTTCTTTAACGCGCCCGACGACGCCCCGACCGTCAAGCTGCGCACCGACTGCCATAAGTGGAATGAAAACAAAACAATGCTGATCTACGAGGACAACTACACCGCCACCATCATCGAAGCGGGACGCCGGATTGATTATCCGACCCTGGAAGAATTCATGGCCGATGTACTCGACAATCCGATCGCGCTCTATAAAACGGTTGTGCCGGGTGACAACATTCTCGTCTACACCCCTTGCGGAAAAGACGCGAAAGAGATGGTCTTCAACTGCGGCACCGTACAGATTCCAACCATTGGAAACGAGCCGGTCAACTACAGCTACCCAATGACCTTCGACAGCCCGACCCTGAAGTCGAAGTACAAAAGCGGAAAAATCCGCATCGAATTCGGCGGAGAAACCCTCGACCTCGATTTTTCAAGGAAACCTTGGTGGAACTTTTGGAAGTAAAAATATAACTCACACAAGAACATAAATTCCGCATAGCGAACTTTGCGAAAAAACCAAATTTAAAGGAGCAACCCATGACAACACCTGAAGTTATCACTCTGCTGGCAACCAGTCTCTTTCTGGTCGGATGCGCCACCCAAACTCAAAGCCCGGTCTCTCCGGATCAAACGGCATTCGAACAAGCCAACCGAGAATGCTGGAAAGAAATCTTTTCAGACTCATGCACCGGCGACTGGACCGAACAGTGGTTTCTCGACGGCGAAATCGGCAAAGTCACAACCAGCCCGGACGGCATGGAACTGACCGCCGGTCCGGAGTTTAAAAATGATGCCCACCACATGGTGCTGTGGACCAAAGAGGTTTTTGAGGGCGACCTGAAGATTGAATACGACTACACGCGACTCGACGATGAAACCCGCTGCGTCAATATTCTCTACATCCAGGCCACCGGCAGCGGCGAAGAACCGTATGTGGAAGACATCATAAAATGGAACGATCTGCGCCGCGTACCCGCGATGCGGATGTATTTCGACCACATGAATACCTACCACATCAGCTATGCCGCCTTCCCCAACGACGAAGACTCCACCAGCTACATCCGCGCACGGCGCTACATACCCAACGCCACCGGACTCGAAGGATCCGATCTCGAACCGGACTATTACCCCGAAGGGCTTTTCAAAAAAGGCGTTCCGCACAAAATCACCGTCATCAAAAAAGAGCGCGCACTGTTCATGAAAATTGAAAATGCGGAGCAGACAACCTATTGCCACATGACCAACCCAAAGCTGCCTGCCATCACGGAAGGACGCATTGGACTGCGTCATATGTTCACTCGCTCCTCACGCTATAAAAACATCCGCATCAGCATCCCAAAACAAAAGCCTGCTCATTGACATCGCCGGGGCGTCATGTAACATACACATGATTCATCTCTTTATTACAGAGCAGCAAATATGACAATTAGAGAAGTAGCTAAAAAAGCCGGCGTCTCCACCGCCACCGTCTCCCGCCTGATCAATGAAAACGGATTCGTCAGCAAAGAGGCCAGAAAGAAAATCCTGCAAGCTTTTAAAGAAACCGGCTATGACCCGGCAAACCGCAGACGGCGGACCGCAGGAAGCACAAGTTCGGGGTTAAGTCACAACAATGTGGTCATGGTGTGGAATACCGGAAAATACTACGAACAGACGCTGACCGGCCAAAACATGATGCAGGGGATCACCGAAGCGCTGCAGCAACTGGGGGCGACACTGACCGTTGCCCACCTCAACGGAAACGACGAAATCCCCACCGCCCTGCTTAACGGAAAATTTGACGGCGTTTTTATTCACGGCTCAAAACCGTCTCCGGCTATTTGCAAACACCTCAAAAAACACCCAGTTATATGGCTGCTCAAACAAGGATCGTTCGACTTTGGAGACCGTATCCAGCCCGACCACAGCCTGGCTGGAGAACTCTCCTGCGACTGGATGATCCAGCAGGGATGCCGAAACCTTTGCTGTATGACCTACACGGTAAAGACATCCAAAAACCTCTACGCAACCATGCGCGCCGACAGCTTCCAGAGCTCTGCCGAGCGCAGCGGAACTTCCTGCTGTCGACTTACCCAGCCCGAACCGGACGAAACAGCCAACCCTCTTCCGGCACGAGCGGCTGCTGCCGCCAGGCTCGTTGAAAACTTCGCCCAGCTGAACCCGCGGCCGGATGGCATCTTTGTCACCAACGAACTGGGGCCTTACATCCATGCAGAACTGCTGAAACAAAACATAATCCCCATGAAAGATCTGCTTCTGATTGCCGGCGAAGCGGACATCTGCTACGGACATCATCTTGACCCGATGCCTGCCACGATCCAGATTTTCAGCCGGGATATCGGGAAACAAGCCGTCGAAATGCTCCTGCAACGAGTTAAAAACCCCGACATGCCGCAGATTACCTGCGCACTGAAACCTCAGCTTCTGATTCCTGCCTAACCTTCAATATAGCGCTTAACAGCTAAAACAGTTTCCGGAACGGAAACATAACATACCCAGATCACGAAACTCTTCCGACGAGAAACCGGCATGACTCCATCTGCATGCAAAAAAAGCAACTGCCGGAATTGGACTCCAAATGATCAAAACCCCTGTCGCAATAACCACTGGGCGCACAACTCGCACCAGTACGCAAGATAAGCATTCCGTCGATCACCGACACTGCAAAGCCCCATACCGTGCCGTCCTTCAGGGAAAATATGAAGCTCATATTCAACACTGTTTTTTCCCAGCGCCTGTGCCATCCGGAAACTGTTATCTACCGGGACGGCTTCATCATCTGCGGTATGCCATAGAAAAACCGGCGGCGTTCCCGACGTAACACGGTCTTCCAGGCTGAACATCGCCCTGGTTTCCTCCGACGGATCCGCGCCCATCAGGTTCACAACCGAGCCCTCGTGGCAGCTTCCAGGGTTTGCCGTGACAACCGGATAGCACATCACCGCCAGATCCGGACGGGCAGAAACGGAATCCAGCTCGTCACCGATTGCCAACGAATCATCTTCCCACATGGTGGCTGCCGATCCGGCCAAGTGACCACCGGCGGAAAAGCCGAGCACTCCGATGCGCTTCGGGTCGATGTTAAATTCAGCAGCATGAGCACGCACCCATTGGATCGCGCGCCGCACATCATGGTATGGCTTCGGATGATGGACCGGAGCTACGGAATAATGCAGCACGAAGGCGCTGATCCCCAGCCCATTCAGCCAGCCCGCGACCGGATTGGCCTCCTGCCTGGAAAGGCCCTCATACCCACCTCCGGGAAGCACAATCACACAGGAATAAGGATCTCCAGTCTCTTTCTGAACAAACGGAATCAGATGCGGAATATTGTCCGCCATTAATTCCTCTGCCGATCTATCCGAACGCTCATTTTTCCAAAACAGTATATTTTTCATCACGCACCATTTAAATTATTACAACCGACACATCGTGAGACCGCCGTCGATGTCTACAACCTGTCCGGTTGAGTACGGGATATCTCCGCGAGCCATAGCTGCGGCGGCTTTTCCAACATCTTCCGGGAGCCCCCAGCGTTTCAAAACGAGAAGGTCGGTTTCATAAATGAGGTGATCATATTTTCCGGTTACACCGGCCGTCATATCGGTCTGAATAATGCCCGGTCGAATTTCATAGACCGGGATGCTGAACTCTCCGAGCCGGGCGGCAAAAAGCTGTGTAGCCATTGCCACTCCTGCCTTCGAAAGACAGTAGTCTCCGCGATTCACCGAGACGACCGTTGCCGAACAGGAACTGACATTAATAATGCAACCCCCAAATGAATCATCGGCCTGCTTCTGTTCGATCATCCAGTTGGCGACCGCCTGTGTTAAAAAATACGGTCCTTTCAGGTTAATACTGATCAGACGATCAAAACTTTCCTCGCCCGCTTCAAGGATATCGGCCCGGACATTCGGAGCAACACCGGCGTTATTGACCAGCACATCGAGACGACCGAATTTTTCTTTAATGGCAGCAAGCATTGCCGTGCGATCTTCCGCTGAAGAAACATCTCCGGAACAATAGAGAACTTCCGCTCCCGCTTTTTCCAGAGTCTGGACAGCATCTGCCACTTTGGACACATCAGAGCGTCCACTTAGAACAAGATTATATCCATCTGCAGCGAGTTTTTCAGAAATCCCAAGTCCGATTCCCCGGCCGCCGCCGGTTACCAAAGCCACTTTTTTCATCACGCTAATCCTTTCTCTTTGGCCGCAAGACGACCCTTCTTCAACTCCGGACCATAAATTTCTTTGTCTCGAATGACACAACCGCCGCAACCGACGCCGTCCTTCATAATCTGGGTGCACATTGAGCAGGTCGTGCAGCATTTCTCAGGAGCCATCACCCCCTTTTCTAAAATATCCCGAACCAGGTCAGGATACGCGAAAGCCCCACGCCCCATTCCAATCAGCGAGCACCATCCTTCCTCAATCAGTCCTGCCGCAACCTGCGGAAGCAGATGGCGCAGCCACGCCAGCCCAGCAGTCGGAACCGGACATTCCGGCAGGCTCTTCTGCATGTCACGCACGGTCTGCTGAAAGCGGGCAACTCCGACCAGCGGATATTCGGGAGGATTGCCCTCCCCGACCAGCGAGTTGTCGTGCGGACGATTCATATACGGCTGGAAACGTGGGAATCCGACGGACACATTAAACATCGGCATGCCCATTTCGAAACATTCTTTCATCAACCGCTTCGGTTCCGTCAGATCCACTTCCCAGTTTTTTCCGATCTCTGGAAGCACCCCCCAACCGTACGGATACGGACAGGGTTCCAGCACCGTGGTGCGGGATGTGACAAACGTCGATTCCGGAAGCTCATCCATCATGCGCTGCGCGGTTTCGCGCAGGAAACGGGTGCGGTTTTCATAGGAACCGCCATATTTTCCTTCCCGGGTATGCGCCCCCAGCAGCTCTGCGATCAGATAGCCATGAACGGCCTTCATGTCCACGCCATCAAATCCGGCCCGCGCAGCCAGCTGAGCCGCTTTTACAAAGTCATCCTGCAGGTGATCCAGATAATCATCGGAAACCGGTTCGATATCCGTCATTCCGAGTTTTTCATCCAAAAACGGATTATGCTGCACTTTCAGCGGCTTCACCACACCTCCCGGACGACTGAAACGACCGGAGTGCGTCAACTGCACCACAAACCGGAGCTCATGGCCGAATGCGTTCCGAGCTGCCGTCTTGGTGTCATCGACCAGCTTTTTATATGAATCGAGATTCTCTTCCGTAATGCGCATCTGCTTGGCATTGGAGCATCCGTCAGGAACTACAGAAACGGCCTCCGCCCAGATCAGCCCGCTGCCGCCTTCTGCGAAACGGCGATAACGCCGATCCGTCAGTTCGGTCGGTGCACCGGTAACCGGATTGCCATCGACGCCTTCCATCGGCTGGATCACAAAACGGTTCGGCAGAACATGGCCGCCAACATTCACCTTTTCTGCCAGAACATCCAGGTTCTCTGAGATCGGCAGTTCCAGGTTCAAGGCATCCAGGTCCCCGCGGAGATCATCATAGGTCTTTAAGTCAAATCGTCTGAAATCGGTCATCGGTGAGTTATCAGTTCAAAGTTATCGGTTAATGGCTGTTTGATTCGCTGCTCAGGCAATCAGTAACGGGCGCGCAGTCGCGCAGCTAAAACCGTTTCTGTTTATGAATGTGCTGCAGAATGATCCTGCAGTCCTCCAGAACCTCGTAAGTGTGTTCAAAAAGAGCATCAAACTGCAGGCATTCACCCGCATTCAGCACGTGAGTTTCATACGGAAGAACAATCTTCACAGCCCCCTCAAGAACCCAACATGTCTCATAGTCATCCCGATGTGCGTCCGGATTGGAACGTTTGGCTCCGGCCGGTGCTTCGGCGTAATAGCACTTGGAATTACTGAATTCGATCATGCGGAAATGAAAATCGCCGGCAATGCGCTCGGTCTCTGTTTTGCACTGAGCCGTACGCGATTCGATCAGGGCCAGCAGCTCGGCCGCCGTAATCCCGAAAGCACGCGCCAGCCGAAACAGCGTTCCCAGTCCGGCAACGGCCTGATTGCGCTCCAGCTTGGAAATCACCGCCGGAGAAATACCGGTCCGTTCCGACAGGTTGGCAATGGTTAAACCCTCCCGCTTGCGCAAATCGCGCACCACAGAAAAGTTGTACATCTCATCTCCACTATTCATCATTTCATCCATGACGGTTCTCCGCTATAAAACAGAAACCATAGGCACACACGATTTCTCAATCAATATATTTAACGGTAAAAAACACTGGCTCAGAAAACACCTTCTTATCTCCAAACGGCCGGTTTCCTGAAACAGTCTAAACAAAAACCCCGCCGGGCAACCCGACGGGATTTTGATCAGGAATGATTTCTGAATTTATTCAGAGGGTTTCGGTTCCGGATGTCTTTCGTGCCGGCCACCGGATCCGGGGCCGTGACGCTGACGTTCCGGCCGTTCCCCGGAAAGTATTTGCTGCAAATGCTCTTCGACGCGTGCTGCCATATTCTTCTCTCCGTCTTCGAGACGTTCTCTCATCCTGGCAACGTCCTTTTCGGCTTTTTCCAGACGTTTACTGAACTCAGCCTGCATTTGCTGCGCACCTTCCATCAGTGTGACACGGAGCTGACCCACCAGTTCTTCTTTCTTAACCGGATCCGTCTCCGCCCGGGCAGCTTCAGCCAGCCTATGGACTTTTTCATAATGGGCTTTTATTTTTGTGCGCTGCTCCTCGCTCATCATCGGGCGTTTGCGTCCACGCATCTCGCGCATATCCGGATGACGGCCCTCACCTTGCGGGCATTCGGGCTGACTCATCTCTTGCGCCGGTCTCTTACCCAATCCGAATTTCCACCAGGGACCGCCTTCTGCGACCGCAACTCCGGCCACAAAGACAGCTGTTAACAGACATGTAATCGACTTTTTCATCTTTCTCTCCTTTGGTTTACATCTCCATGATGTCAAGAGAGGTGTCTGATATGGCCAGTATCAGACCCTCCAGTTCAGTCAGATCCTCTTCAAACTGAACGTTCCACTCGTCCACTTCCCCCACCGCAACAGCGGCGACAGAAGACGGAGAGGAATCCGACCTAAAATCAATGGTGGTTACAATCAGTGTCAGACAGGCAGCAAGCGCCAGAATCGGACGCCAAGCCCGGGCGGACAGTAAAACCGGACGGTGCCCCCGCTGAACCCGGGCATGAATGCGGGTGGCAGCCCAAGGAGAAGGTTCCCCGGCAGAAAGAGATACCGCATCAAACAATGTTTTCAGCTCATCCCTCCGTTCCTGCACCCCGGGGCATTGATTTAAAATTTTTTGTCTGCGCGGTGACAGCTCACCGGTCTGTTCCAACAGAATCCATTTCTCGAGCTTTTTCGCATTCATTACCCTGCCTCCTGTAACTCCCGATATTCATCACCCAGATCGTTCCGAAGCTTGGACAGCGCATACTGCATTCTCGCCAAAGCGGTATTGATTGAGCATTTTTGTACCTTTGCAATCTCCTTAAAACTGAGTCCGCCCTGCATTCGCAGCCAGAAAACCTCGCGCTGCTCCAGCGGCAGATTCTGCGTGGCGGCCTCAATCCGCAGACCCAGATCACGACCGCCGCTTTCGCTGTCAGGACCCAACCGCGAAGACGCCAGCTGATCGCTCACCGCCACCCCGTCGTCCGTCGCCGGCGTATCATACGAAACCGTCGGCTTCCGACGACGGATGCGGTCAATCATCAGATTGTGCGCAATCCGGAACAGCCAGCTCAGCAGATTCTTTTGGCGGTAACGGTTCATATTCTTAATTGCCCTCACCCAAACTTCCTGAAAAACCTCATCCGCATCCTCATGCCCTTCGGAAAATTTATAGATGAAGCCAAACAAAGGGCTCTTGTACTTTTCAACCAGCAAACCGAGTGCCTCGGCGTTGCCGTTTCGATAATCTGCAAGGAGTTGTACATCATCCACGTCCATAGGGTTTGTCTCAGGTTTTTCCGCATTCATGGCCTATAACGCCTCCCGAAGCAGTTTATTGCATCGATCCCTGTTTTTTTTCAAAAAACAGTTCAGTAAGAGATGCCCATCCGGTCAATACGGCCGAGGCAACAGCACTGTAGACCAGGACAGTTTCATTGCAGAGAATGTTCCAGCTTCCGGAAAAGGTCATCTCCCCCAGAAGGATTATCCAAAGCGCAACCACAAACAGATTAACCAGATAAATCACCACATAAGAGAAAATCCGGCCGTTCTCCTGCACATCCGGCTGATGCTGCGAAAGCATATAAAGCGTGAAGGTAACATGAAACCCCCACGTCAGCCCCACCAATCCGAGCCAAAGCGGCTCAAAGGCACTGACGTCCCGAAAAAACCCGATCCCGAACCAGAGCGCAATCACCAGCCCGGTGTAAAACGGAAAAAAGTACGGAGCCAGCGCAATAATGAAATTACTTTTCGAAAGCTCCACATGACCGCCTTCCCGGCCGATTTTCATTTTACCGATCTTCGCGCCCATCAGCAATCCGGCCAGAGCATGGCTCAATTCATGCCCAAGCACATACGTTCTGAAGGCCTTCGGCAGCAGAAAAAAACCGAGCACGGAAACAAAAAAACCCGTCGGCAGCGCCCATCCGACGGCCGCCTGCGGCGACGCCGAGACCAGCAGAAAGAAAAACGTGCGCGATCCCGCCCAGCACAGCGGAAGCAGAGCCAACCCAATCAGCAGTTTAAAAAACTTCTTCACAAACCGATGATAAAAACAAAAAAACCGCAAAAGCGAATGCTTTGCGGTCTTTTTTCCAATTACATGAAAAATCTATTCCGTAATCTCGCCGGCTTCGAATTTCTGCTTCAGCTCCGCAATGCGCTGCATAATCAGATCCCCAATCAGTGGATAGGCGGCCTTGCCCCTGCCGAGGGCCTGGATCTCCTCCTGCGTAATCAGTTTGCCGTAAATAACATTGATCGGCTTGCGCTGAAATCCGTCGCTATGCTTCGACCATGCTTCGTAAGACCCGTGAACGTACACCGGGACCACCGGAGCCGCCCCTTTGGCAACCAGAAAACCGATGCCCGGCTTGGCCGGCTGCAGATTCCCGTCCGGCGAGCGCGTGCCCTCCGGAAACAGCGCCACACAGGCGCCATCCTTCAGCAGCTGAATCGCGGTTTTCATCGCTTTGAGATCCCCGCCACGCTCACGGTCGAGCGGAATGACCCCAACCCGGTGCAGAAACGCACCCATCAGCGGATTTTTAAACAGCGTATCGCGCGCCATAAAATGAGTCATACGCATACGGCGGCTGCAGGCGCCAACGGCCGGTGGATCCAGATAGCTGGCATGGTTCGAAGCAATAATAACGCCACCGCTTTTCGGCACATTCTGCACGCCGTATGCCTGAATATTGTTACAGACCTTAAGCCCCATCCCCAGAAACTTGCAGGCAATGCGGTACCAGATCGGATTGATCATTTTATCCGAGCGCGGCTTTTCCAGGTCGGAAATACGACCGAGCAGCACTCGGGCAACCCCCTCCACATCATACTCCGACGTATCGATCACATACGCACCGTCAGCAATCTTCAACGGCGCGGCCTTGCGGGTTGAATCCTTTTTATCGCGACGCTCCAAAGACTCCATTACCTCCTGAGCCTTCTCGGTTTCGCCCCGGGCAATCAATTCGGCATGGCGACGCTTCGCACGCTCTTCCGGATTGGCATCCAGATAAAACTTATAAGGTGTTTTTGGAAAAACCACCGAACCGATATCGCGCCCTTCCATTGCAAGCGACCCGAGCTTTTTCAGTTTCCGAAGGTTGGAAACCACAAACTTGCGGACGGCCGGCATGGCTGCAATATCAGAAACGGCCTCGCGAACATCCTTGTCGCGCAGCGCCTCGCCCGGCTCCACACCGTCAATGGAAAAAAACACAGCCCGATCGCGCACCTCAAATTTCCACTTGGACTTCAGCAGCACCGGAAGAACCGCCAGCGGATTTTTTGTGTTCACGCCTTCGCGCAGCATTTTCCAGGTCACGCCCCGGTAAAACGCCCCGGAATCCACATAAACGCAGTTCAGACGTTTGGCAGCCTCGCGCGCCACTGTCGATTTCCCGGAAGCCGCCGGGCCGTCAATCGCAATAATTCGCTGTTTACTCATTCGCAGTTTCCACCCAGTTGTTTCAAATGATTCCAAAAATCAGGATAAGATGTATCCACACAGGCCGTATCGTCAATTGTCACCGGCTGATCCGTAAAACTTCCCAGCACCGCAACCGACATCGCAATCCGATGATCCCCATCACTGGCCAAAGGTTTGACCGGAGTCTTTAACACGGCGGGACCATGCACCGTCATCCCATCCGGGCTTTCAGACACCTCCACTCCAAAAGCGCGCAAGTGAGCCGCCATCATTGCAATGCGATCCGATTCTTTCACCCGCAGCTCTTCCGCGTCGCGGATCACGGTTTCTCCATCAGCCAGCGCGGCAATCGCGCTGATCACCGGAAGTTCATCAATCAGGTTCGGAATCTCATCGCCGCCGATTTCGGTTCCGTACAGCTGCGCACCGCGCACAAAAACAGTGCCCATCGGATCGCCCTGATCGTCTGTCAGCTCCGTTTCGATCTGTGCCCCCATGCGCTTCAGCACATCCAGCAGTGCGGTACGCCGATGGTTCAGCCCAACCTTGCGAACCGTCAGCTCCGCGCCGGGCCGTGCAGCAATGGCTGCAATCCAGAAAGCCGCCGATGAAAAATCGCCCGGCACCGTAATATCTCTTGCTGCAAACTGAGGACCGGCGCTTCCAAAGCCCGGCACGCTGATTTCCAGTCCGTTCACATCCACCGGAATCCCCAATGCCTGAAAAAGTTTTTCGGTGTGGTCGCGTGTCGGATGCGGCTCAATCACCGTCGTTTTTCCGTCCGCAAACAACCCGGCCAGCAGCACACAGGATTTCACCTGAGCAGAAGCCATCGGCAGCTCGTAGTGAATCCCTTTAAGCTGCGTGCCGTGAATGGTCATCGGCAGCGTGCCCTTCTCACCCGTCAGCTCAATCTTTGCGCCCATCTGCTGAAGCGGCGCGGCGATTCGGCCCATCGGCCGGCGCGAAAGCGATGCGTCGCCGGTCATCGTAACCGTAATCGGACGCCCGGCCAGAAGCCCGGCCAGCAGACGCGTCCCCGTGCCGGAGTTTCCCATATCCAGCGTATTAGCCGGCTCTTTAAACGTTCCTCCCGTTCCGGTGATTTCCAGAACATCGTCGACAAACCGATAAGATGCTCCCAGCGCACAAACCGCTTTCAGCGTGCTCATGGCGTCTTCACCAGTCAGAAAACCTTTGATCGTTGAGGTCCCCTTCGCCAGCGCGGCCAGCATGGCTATACGCTGCGACACGCTTTTATCGCCGGGGACTCGGATTTCACCGCCCAGCACAGATGGATAGACAATTTTCGATTTCATTTCAAAAACCTGTTCTGATGTAGAATCCGGTCACGCTGACCAGCGGCATCTTCAAGCCATTGGCGAATATCATTGCTGTCGCCCTTGCGCAGAATGGCAATAAGCCCCTGCAGTTCCTCGTGAAAGTGATCCAGCTCCGCTTCGAGCGCGGCGCGGTTGGTGTCAATAATGTCCACCCACATATCGGCCGATCCGGAAGCCACCCGAGAGGTGTCCTTAAAACCGGTTCCGCAAAAATCAGCTTTTTCGACACCGACCGAACGAGCCAGCGCAGCCGCCACCATATGCGGAAGATGACTGGTCGACGCCAGCGTTGCATCGTGTTGTTCGGCGGACATTTCAACCACTTCCGACCCAACGCATTTCCAAAGATTGGAAACTTTATCTTTTGCAGCAGCAGGTGTTTTGTCGGTCGGACAAACCACCGCCAGACGGCCTTCATATAAATCCGGACTCCCGGCCATTACGCCGGTTTTTTCAGATCCGGCGATCGGGTGCGATCCGATAAAACAGGCGCCGCTATTCGCAAAACAAGCCTCCATAACAGAAATCAGGTCCGTCTTGGTGCTGCCGACGTCCGTCACAACCGCGCCGGGCTCCAGCGCCGGAACAATGGCTTTTGCGAGTTCAGCAATCGTCCAGATCGGAACACAGATGACCACCAGATCCGCACCGGAAACCGCTTCCGCCGGATCCGTATACGCCGCATCCACAGCCCCCAACTCCAGCGCCTCTTCGCAGGTTTCTCTGCGTCGAGCATAGCCTTGAATGCATACCGAAACCCCGCGCTTCTTCAGCGCGAGGCCTAGCGAAGAGCCCATCAGCCCCAGTCCAATAATTGAAAGTGTTTTCATTCGTTTATCTGAAATCCTGAACCTAATCTTTCGGTTGTTTTTCCAAAGATTGGAAAGTTCTACCCGTTTTCTCCGAACAAGAAAAGCGCAAGGCCCCGAATTCTGAATCGCTGATCTTTGAAAAATGGAATTAAACTTGAATCGAACCAGTGATGGGAGCAGGATTTCGGGATATGTGTCGTTTCCAGAAAGTTCGCTTACGGTCTCTGCTGTACAGCCTGACATTGCTTCTTCAGGCAGGAGAAATAAGCACTGCTCCGACCGGAAAGCCGGCATTGCGCTGGGAGGGACACTGGAAAGGTGAAGGCCTCCGTGAACAACTGGTCGTGGAAGTTCTGGAAGATTTTCGTTATCTGCACCAGGACATTGATGTGCAGTTTTCTTTCGCCAAGGATGTACTTCCGGAAAAAACACAGGACCATCAGTCCAGATTTATTGCCGACATGATCCGCTCCGGAACTAATTCATGGGATGTTATCTGGCTGGATTCGGTCATCTATCAAAAGGTGTCCGTTCTGCTGGATGACCCGCTCTGGGGAAAAAAACACCTGATGGATTTCTCCCCTGTTCGGAAAATCAGGGATGCCCACCGCCCCGAACTTCTGCAAAGCCCGGACTTCTGCGAATCAACGGGAGGTCTTCTTACCGGCCCGTACATCGAAGGATTTCTGTACTGCACATGGTACAATGCAGAGCTGGCTGGCCAACTCGGTCTGAACATTAAAAAAGAAGAAATGAGCCTCGAAGACCTGCTCGAATATCTTCGATGTGTTAACGCGTTCAATACGTCTGCCGACCAACCGATTTCCGCGTTTGCTGATTTCAGCCGATCCGGATCGTTCGCCCGACTGACACATAATCTGTTTCTCTCCACAAATCCGGATCTCTCTTCCCCGGCCAGCGTTTCCAATTCTCTGAAGGAAATACTGTATGCCCTGGAAGCAATTGGTCGGCAGAACCCGGTCCAACATCAAAAAAACCTGCAGTGGGAAGATGCGGCACGGCTGCTGGCAGAAAACCGGGCACTGTTTCTGTTCGATTCCACATGGCGCTACAGTGCTTTTCAGGCATTCTCTCCGGACTTAACAAAAAAACTCCGTCTGGCCCAGATGCCAGGAATCCAGAAGCAGAAGTTCTACTGCGGAGGGTTCATGCCGGCATGGGCGGTCATGAAAAACAGTCCGGCGAAAGAGGCGGCAACCCAACTCATGGAATTCTGGAGCAAACCGGAAATTGTGGAAAAATGGACCCGGTACTCAAAAATGCCGAGCGGAATGGTCGGAAGCCTCTACGATCCAGAGTACGGGAACGACTCGTTTGCCGCCTTTCAGCGAACACTGATGCAGGGGCGTGTCCTCCGCCGCGACTTTTTTGCACAGCAGCAAACCAACCGATCCATCTATCCGATTCTGCGCTATATTGATGACCTGATCTATGGGCAAATCACTGCTGATGACGCAATCGAACACATGAAAGGTGTGTCTAAGTGAAATATTCGTTCCCAACCCTTGCCTTTAAACTGGGGATCGCGGTTTTTCTGACCGCAGCGATCACATTTTCAGGCCTGGCCATCTATTTTTCACAATTGTTCTCTAAACAAATTGAGCACTGGCTTATCCAGCAGGCCGCCATTCCCGGTACGCTGATGAGCCAAAGCACCCTTCCATACAACACCGCCAGAGACGCCGGGTCGCTTTCCGCGTTAATCGGAGAACAGGTTCTTTTTGCATCTGTGACCCGAGCCGACAATCAGGTTTATTACTGCTCCGAGCGCGAAAACGAAGGAAAAGTTTCAGACAAGCTGACACAACACGCCCAGCATTCCAAAACAACATCCTGGTGGCATCGAACTTCAAAAGGACACATCCACATTTTTACCCCTTTATTTTCCGAAGGACGTTATCTGGGCGGGCTTTACATGGAAATTGATTCCAAACACACATTGGCCAGAAAAAGACAGATTACCCTCTCTTTTATAACAGGTGGGCTGTGCTGTATTCTGGCCACCACCATGGTCGGGGCGTTTTTCATCCGACGGCTGACGATGCCCCGTATCCAGTCAGCCATCCAGTGCCTGGAAACCGTCGCTCAGGGACATTACAGTGCCCGACTCGCTGAACAGCACCCCGACGAACTGGGGGCTCTGGAACGCGGCATCAACCGCGCAGCCCGCCAATTGGAAGAGCGACAGCTTTTTGATGATAAACTCAACAAGGAACTAACCTCTGCGAAAGAAGCTGCGGAACAGGCGAACCGAAGTAAAAGTGAATTTCTTGCCAACATGTCCCATGAGATCCGTACTCCAATGAACGGCATCATCGGGATGACTCAAATTATGGAGGACATGAATCCGACTCCCGAACAGGAGGAGTGCCTGCAGACGATTGCCACCTCTGCAAACAGCCTGATGGCAATTATTAACGATATCCTTGACCTCTCCAGAATTGAGATGGGCAAACTGGAATTGAAAAACGAAAGGGTCTGCATTCGCGAACTGCTGAACGAACTCCGCCTGTTTTTCACTCCGATAACGACGAAGAAAGGACTGAAACTGTACATTACCTGCGACGACTCGGTCCCAATAAATATACGCAATGATGAAAACTGTCTTCGGCAGGTTCTGATCAATCTGATCGCCAACGCCATCAAATTCACCCATCAAGGCTATGTGGCGGTTGATCTGAAGACTTCGCATAAAGATAAGGACCTGTGCACTCTGGATTTTTACATTCAGGACACGGGTATTGGCATCAGCAAAGAAGCTCAGAAGGTCATTTTCAAAGAATTCACTCAGGCTGACGGTTCTCACACCCGCAAATATGGTGGAACAGGGCTGGGACTATCCATCTCCCGCAGAATTGTTGAAAAAATGGGAGGAACTCTTTCCATCAGCAGTGAGCCGGGCAACGGAGCTGTTTTTTCTTTTTCAATTCAGGTTCCAATCGATCACTCCCCGGAAAAAGAAGTGCCGAGAAAACAGAACGTGGCAACATGCAGCCCCAGCCATGCATTCCGCATCCTGGTTGTTGAAGATAATCTGCTGAATCGCAAAGTCATCGAAAAAATGCTTCAGCAGGCAGACATTCAATTTGAAACGGCAGCCAACGGCGTCGACGCCGTTGAAAAAATCGGCAGCCAGCAGCCCGCCGGATACGACATGATCCTGATGGATATTCAGATGCCGGTCATGGACGGATTGGAAGCCACACAGATCATCCGGAAAAGCCATCCGAACCTCCCAATTGTCGCCCTGACCGCTCATGCCATGAAAGGCGACCGGAAAAAATTCATCCAGACCGGCATGAATGATTACCTTCCTAAACCAATCCGCAAAGAAGACCTGCTGGAAATTCTGAGCCGCTATACCGCGCATGCCTAACATGCGCGGCAAACAACATTACTGCACAAAGGTCAGTTTGTCTTTCCCGGCGCGAACACTGACCGGTTTACCCGACTCCAGCTCACCGCGCAGAATCGCCTCAGCCATCGGATCTTCCAGATGCCGCTCAACAGCCCGACGCAGCTGGCGTGCACCATAGGCCTTATCAAACCCTTTCTGGATCAGAAATTCCTTGGCCTTCGGAGCAATGGTCAGTTTGATTTTTCGAGCTTCCACCCGTTCCTGAACACGGCTGACTTCGAGATCGAGAATCACTTCGATATCCTTCACGGTCAGCTGACGGAAGACGATGATATCATCAAGGCGATTGACCAGTTCCGGTTTAAAGGTGTCTTTACAGGCAGTCATCATCACCTTTTTGAGCTTGTCGTAGTCATCTTCTTCACTTTCCGGAGCGAAACCAAGCCCGCCCTTGGCAACATGGGTGGCACCGACGTTTGAGGTCATGATGACGATCGTATTACGGAAATCGACGCTGCGACCGAGGCTGTCGGTCAAACGGCCTTCCTCAAGAATCTGAAGCATCATGTGCATCACATCCGGGTGCGCTTTTTCGATTTCGTCGAACAGAACGACGGAATACGGACGACGCCGGACACGCTCAGTAAGCTGACCGCCCTCTTCGTGCCCGACATATCCGGGCGGCGAACCGACCAGACGCGACGCCGAGAATTTTTCCATGTATTCAGACATATCGATCTGAATCAGCGCATCGGGATCGTCAAACATAAAGCGGGCCAGCTCTTTAGCCAGCATGGTTTTACCAACCCCGGTCGGGCCCAGGAATGCAAACGAACCGATCGGACGTTTGGGATCTTTGAGCTCGGCACGTGAGCGACGCAGCGCCCGGCTGATTGCAGAAACCGCTTCGTTCTGACCAATCACAATCTTCTCGATCTGCTCTTCCATCTTGAGCAGCTTGGCCAGCGCCTGTTCGCCCATTTTATCAACCGGAACTCCGGTCCATTTGGAGACGACCACGCGAATATCCTCTTCCTCCACAACGGAAATGTTTTCCTGCTGTTCGGTTTCCCAGGCCTTCTTCGCCGCTTCAAGCTCTTCTTTGGCTTTGCGTTCGGCATCCCGGTGCGCAGCAGCGTCTTCAAATTTCTGCTCGCGAATCGCAATATCCTTCTGCTCCTGAGCTTCTTTAAGACGAGTGCGGATTTCCTGAAATTCCGGCGGCTTCACCATATTGGCGATATGGCCGCGCGCACCGGCTTCATCGATCAGGTCAATCGCTTTGTCGGGCAGGAAGCGGTCCGGCAGATAGCGCGCGGCCAGCTTGGTGGCAGCCTCAAGCGCTTCGTCCGTAATTTTAGCGTGATGATGCTCCTCATATTTCACGCGCAGCCCTTTCAGGATCTGGATTGTTTCCTCAATGGTCGGCTCATTGACCATTACCGTTTGGAAACGACGTTCCAGCGCGGCATCCTTTTCAATCGATTTGCGATATTCATTCAGCGTCGTGGCACCGATACACTGCAGTTCCCCGCGAGAAAGTGCCGGTTTGATAATATTGGCCGCATCCATGGTTCCTTCCGCCGAACCGGCCCCAACGATCGTGTGCAGCTCATCAAGGAACAGCAGGACATTGCCGGTCTTCTTAATCTCGTCCATTACCGCCTTAATACGCTCCTCGAACTGCCCGCGGTATTTGGTTCCGGCAACCATCAGAGCCAGGTCCAGAGTAATCACTTTCTTCTCCGCCAGAATCTGCGGAACCGTTCCGTCGGCAATCGACTGGGCAAGCCCCTCTGCGATAGCGGTCTTACCGACACCGGCCTCTCCGAGCAGAACGGGATTGTTTTTCGTACGACGGCAGAGAATCTGGATGACACGCTCAATCTCGCTGTGACGGCCAATGACCGGGTCGAGCTCATTTTTTCTGGCCAGCTCAGTCAGGTCGCGCCCAAACGCATTCAGGGCCGGAGTTTTAAGCTCCTTACCGTCCGCACCCGTCGCCGGAGATCCGTACGGAGGCGCTTCTTCTTCGCCTCCCTGCATGGACCCGTCGTAGTCCGGATCCAGCATCGCCATAATTTCTTCGCGGGCCTCGTCGAGATCAACCCCCATATTTTCAAGTACCCGGGCGGCAATTCCTTCACCTTCGCGCAAAAGCCCCAGCAGGATATGCTCGGTGCCGACATAACTGTGACTCAGCGAACGCGCCTCGCTGGTAGCGAGCGCCAGAACTTTTTTTGCCCGCGGAGTAAACGGAATATTGCCGGTCATTTTTGTGTCGCCGCCGACACCAACCGCCTTCTCGACCTCCATGCGCAGCCCCTGCAGATCGATTCCAAGAGACTGAAGTGCACTCACAGCTACGCCGCTGCCCAGCGCCACCAGTCCCAGCAGGATATGCTCGGTACCGACATAATTATGATTGAACTGCTCCGCTTCCTTGCGCGCCAAATGCAGGACTCGCTGTGCTCTCGGGGTGAAATTTTCCATATCAATTCCTTATTAAAATTCTCAACGATTATTCCAGAAGCGGAATTGATTTCAAGCCGTACCGCTTGCTTTTCGTCCTAATAACGATTCTCTTGACGAACCATTAAAAAACTGTAGAACATAATTATTTACAACTTTTACTTTAAAGACAAAATCAGCACTAATGGAGCAGTAAAATGAAAAAAGAATGGCTCGGACTTGGATGTTTACTTTTACTTGTTGAAACAGGATTTACAGAACTCCCAACATCAAACGCTGCCCCCATCAATGAAAGTTATTCATCCTTGGAAATAAAAACCCACCAGCCCCGTCTTGCTGGAAAAGTTGTCGAAGTGCAATTCAATCGTATACTTTGCCTAAGACGAAACAAATCAGGAACTTATGAAGGATATATTCGCTGTTATGACCAAGATAATGATGGCGCGAGAGTTCGCTTTTCCGAAGAAGGACTCGGATATTTCTCAGAACTTTCATTTAAGGAGGCTGACCAGGGCGATACTTATGCTAAAGCGGGAAGGGCAGATATCGGTGTTTATGTGTTGGTTCCCAAGCAGAACCCAAAACAGTTAATTGCGCTGGGGGACAAATGTTCAGAAAATGAAGACGGAATAGCCACGTACAGTTGGTCAGAGAAAACAAGACTCCCGGATGTAGAAGATTTAAAGGATATGGATGACTGGACGGTCTCGGAACTGGCTCTCTATGGACATCATGTGATTGGACATGAAGTTGAAATAACCTGTTGTTGCACAAGAGAAATAAAAAGTATTTCTTCTGAAAAGTATCAAACGTTTATCAACTCTGGATTCGGCCAACCAGATTTACGCATTGAATTTTCCGGAAACGATGCTCTTGAACTGTTCGAAGAAATTCACGAAGAGGGAATCTACAGTGATAAAGAATTTACTTTCTACGCCCGAATTCAAGAAGGAGACTCCGGCGACATAAAACTTTTGGGATTAGGAACCCGCGCTCGGGGAAAAGGGATGGAGAGAACTTACCGATGGTAAATAACAGCAGAAAAGCGTCTGACTCACTCACACGGCAGTTCGCTGAAAAGTCTGAGGAAACTCATCCGGATCCATGTTCGGCAGCGCCATGGCGTCAATATAACGGTCATTGAACTCAGCACACTTATTCAGATGCAATGCCGACGGTCTTCTCGACAGGTTCAGCAGCTCATCAAAAGCCACCGGAGAACCCAGCGCCGCATAGGCTCCGGCCAAAGAACCGTTGCCGATCACATCATAGGTTGAGAGCGGCAGTTCCGGCAGCAGACCGATGGTAATCGCATGTTCAATGCGCAGATGCGCAGCAAAGCCTCCAGCCAGCACCAGCCGCTGAACATCCTGCAATTCGCGCCCGGCTTCTGAGAGAATCGTACGAATACCGGCATAAACAGCGCCTTTGGCCTTTAAAATCTGGGACACATCGTACTCGGTAATCATTACCGGCTCATCCAGCGCCGATTCTTCCTGCGGCACCAGAATACAGGCATTCACCGTCATGCCGTGGCAGTCGAGCTGAACCAGGCGACCGGCCGCCCGCAGCCGATCGAGATCGAACCGCCCCATCATGTTCAGCAACCCGCTCTCAAAAGCCGTCGCCATAAAATCAATCGCCGCACTTCCGCACAGTCCGGATGCCGGGCCGCCGCCAATCACCTCAACATCCATTGAATCATCCGGATTGCAGATGACCTGCTCAATCACGCCATCGCCGGCGCGCGCACCGTGCAGCAGCCCCGCGCCCTCAAACGCCGGTCCGGCAGCCGTGGCCGTGGCAATCATCCGCCCGTCTTCCATCAGCACGATTTCACCGTTGGTGCCGATATCCACCAGCATTTCCACACCGCTGCCGGATGGAGCGCTGACATACAGGTCGGACACAACATCGCCTCCGACATATCCCGCAACCGCCGGAAGCAGACGTACCCGGGCATTCGGACAGCAATCCAGTCCGATTTCAGATGCAGGATGTTCCCGGAATACTTTCATCAACGGTTCAAACGGAATCGTGCCGATACTCAGCGCGGACAGCCCGAGAACCAGATGGCTCATGACAGTATTGCCGGAAAAAACAATCTCAGTCACGCTGTCCAATCCCTGGAACTTTTCTTTCCAATGCTCGGAAACTGCGGCTTCAAGTTTTTCAAACATTGGGAAAAGGGTCTCTGTGATGATGAGCTGACGAAGTTTTTCGACGTTTTCCGCTTCGCAGCACAGCGCGATCCGCGCCGCCACATCAGTACCCAGCTCGATCTGGCGGTTATAGGCCGACTCGCGTGCCAGAATTTTTCCGGAGGAAAGCTCAACCAGCAGCGCGGCGACAGTCGTCGTGCCGATATCCACAGCAATCCCGAACTGCCCCTCGCAGCTTTCCAATGGCTGAAAAATGCTGCTGCGCTCAGAGTAGAAGTCCGCAGATGCACACTCGCCGATATTCAGAAGCGATCGTGCCGGAATCTCCACTTCGGTTGCCTCGGAAAGCACAGCGGCCTGACAGGCCCGAACCTCGGCCGGCGCATGCACGGTCTTCCCTCCGACGCCGACACGGCCGGAAACCAGCCTGACCGTACAGCCCCGGCATGCGCCCTGCCCGCCGCACTGCATATTGAGCGGAAATCCCGCGTCAGCGGCAAGCTCGGCCAGCGTACGCTCAGAGCAACCCGCAATTTCTTTGCGGGTTCCGTTGGATCTGAAAACAAGTCTCATTAGGAAAGGTCCGGACCGAAAAAAAGCGCCCCGCTTTTTTCGGGATGCTTTATAAAGAAAACCGTGGCGTTACGCCAGCGCCTGTTCCACGGACGTCACCGCTTCGTTGGCATCGCTGGAGTATCCATCGGCACCGATTTCATCGGCATATTCCTGAGTAACCGGTGCCCCGCCAATCAGGATTTTCACAGACGAACCTTTGCCTTTAAAGTGATCCACGATCTCTTTCATGTACGGCATAGTGGTCGTCAGCAACGCACTGAGCATGATCACCTGTGCACCGTTATCAACGGCCTCTTCAAATTTGGAAACATCACAGTCCACACCCAGGTCCATCACTTCGTATCCGGCACCTTTGACCATCATGGCAACCAGGTTTTTACCGATATCGTGCAGATCTCCTTTCACGGTTCCGATAGCCACTTTCCCGAGCGGTTCATGGCCGGTGTCGGCAAGCAGCGGATCAATCAGATCGAGCCCGGACTGCATCGCACGGGCGGCAATCAGCATTTCCGGCACATATACTTCGTTGCGGGTAAAACGATCGCCGATTTCGCGCATCGCGGGGATCATGGATTCCATCAGGATCTCTTCCACATTAGCCTTGGCATCAATTTCTGCCTGCACGATTGCAATGACGTCTTTGCGCTTTCCTTTGATAATTGCATTAAACAACTCTTCGTTTCCGGCCATGGGAGATCTCCTTTTTTTTCAGAAAAACAACAGAAGCAATGTATGAAAAAAGGCGGACTTTAAATAGGTGTTTTCAAATTTATATATGACAATATTGCTGACACTGAGATAAAAAATGCATAAAACAACAAATAGAGTGCACTTTTAAGGGATAAATATGTCGATCTTGCCCAAAGCCGATTTTGAAAAAATCCGAAAAAGTTACCAGAATTCGTATGACGCGGTTCTTTACGAAGTAGATCCTTTCGGAACCCGCAAAGGCACAACCGACACCATTACAAACCTCCCGCCACTGAAAAACGCACGGGCCCACGCTCTGGCAGAAAGCGTGCGCTGGGGCGAACCCTACACCTTTTTTATGATGCCGAACGTGATCAGCTGGATGATTCCGCTGGTCTGCGACGGCGAAGTGCGCGGCGGACTGGTCGGCGGCGAAGTGCTGAGCGATAACGACTCCTACGAACAGCTCGAAGCAATCAATCACCTGGCCGCAGCCGGGACGTTTCGCCCGGCTGCAGAAAAATACATTCAGGCTCTACCCGTATGGGAGCAGGAACAATCACAAAAGGCGGCAGAGTTTCTGTTTTCCCTGACCTGCTGTACGCTGAGCTGGAATATTTCCCTGCTGAGCGAAAACCGTAAAAAAGCACTGCGGCAACAGCAGATTGCTGAGGAAATCCATCGCCGCAAACAGGGATTCGGAAACCGCACCCTGATGGATGATGAACGCACCCTGCTTTCGCTGATGAAAGCCGGCGACCAGAAAGGCGCACGGCGCGAACTGAACAAGACTCTCGGCGCCCTCTTTTCCCATACGGCTGATATTCGACTGCTGAAAGCCCATGTCATCGAAATGATGGGATATCTCGTTCGAAACGCCATTGAAGACAGTCCGCAAATGAGCAGCCTGATTGAAAAGAACCATGACTGGATGGCTGCCATCATTGATGCCGACAACTTTGAAACTCTCTCCAATGTCGTGGCCGATTCGCTGGACGATTTCATGCGCAACATCTACCTGCACGGGCAGAACCGCACCAACGAAACCGTCGCGCGGATTCTGGACTATCTCAGCGAAAACTTTCACGAAACGATCACGCTGGAAATGCTTGCAGTCGAAGTGGGCCTCAGTACATTCCGTATTTCACATCTGGTGAAAGAACAGACCGGAAAAACCGTCCTGCAGCACGTTCATCAACTGCGCGTACAGGAAGCCCAGCGTCTGCTGGAACAAAGCAATATGAGCTGCACGGACATCGCGTATGAATCCGGGTTCGGCGACCAGAGCTATTTCATCAAGCAGTTCCGGAAATGGATGGGAATCACTCCGTCCCGTTACCGCAAACTCTACCACTCAAAAACCGGCAGTACAGATTCATAACTTTGCCGGGACAAAGAAACAGCGGTTTATTCCGCCGGCTATTTAATAAAACCCTCATCCAGAAGAAGCTGTTCAATCTCTTTTGCCTCTTCGGCGTTGGGATCAATGTTATTGATTCGAGTCAGAGTTTTTTTTGCTTCGTTCGTACGACCGGTTTCAACCTGCATGCGGGCCTGATCCGCCAGCTCCTGCAGCTCCTTTCCCTTCTGCTCTTTATTCAAGCGATACGGATCCGACTTTTTGCCGTTCGTGGGAGAAGCCTGGGGCTTGGACTCGACCGTTTTCGCCGCAGGCGGTTTGCCTGCCGGTTTAGGGGCGGGTTTGGGAGTCGGCTTGGCCGCAGGCTTCTGCGCAGATTTAACATCGGGTTTCGCGTCCGGTTTTTCAGCGGGTTTTGGGGCAGGTTTCGCCGGAGAAGTCGTCTCGACTTTTTTCGGCTCTTCCCACAAAGTAAACACCGGCATTTCCAGCGGCATGCTGGCCTCTATGCTGCGGTCGATCGTATCAAGTCCCAGAAAAAGAACGGTGCTCTCCTTGTAACGTGCTTCGCCGCCGTTTCTACGGTACTGAAAAAGAAGTTTTCCGGTTTTCACATCAACCGCATAATAAGTGAATTCGCATGATGCGTTCAGCATCTCGGTGATCTGAACAATACGGTCCTTCCGGCTCCGGTTGGTTCCCAGAACATCCAGCAGAACATACAGGGTGACCTCTTCACCTTTCGGCACAACAACCGCACCGTCGTGCCACAGCTTCATTTCCAGACAGGAACGAAAAAAAGCGGCATCCCGGTCGGTATTCGCATTCGAGGTATAAAACGTCATGTTCGGGCGATAGCGCACATTGCCCCACGAATAAGTATCACGCAGTTCTCTTTTCCGAGTATTATATGCTACCCATCATAATCCGCGTCAGAATAACTGTAGGATGGAAGCAGCGTAATGTCCTGCAATCCGCCAAAGCTGGCATTTCCGCTTCCGTAGGTTGTGGTGAACTCATGCACAACGCGCACTTTTTTGCCGCGCAGTTCATCGCACTGCATTTGCTCCAAGGCCTTATAAATCGATGCCGCAATCAGCCGCTGCTCTTCGTCAAACCGTTTGCCCCCGCCGTGACTCGGGATTCCCCGGAAACTGGTGCACCCGCTGACAAGCATCAGCCCAATCAAACCCACTGAAATATGCTTCTTCATGATCCCCCAGACAGCTTATCCAAAAAGAAAACATTCTACGGGAATATAAACAAACAACACAACTTTAAAGCGCCCTCAGAAGATTGCGGGAGAAACCGTTACAAAACAGCAGGAAGCCTGAGGAACAAGCTCACTCATGCGTAGCTGTGCAGAAGACTCCCAAGCTTCGGAAGCAGGTTGACCAGAAAAAATGTGGTCAACAGCGCCAGGAATGCCAGCAAATGCGCCCAGTCGGCATAGCGGGACCATTTGCTTTTGCGACCGTGAAAATAAACCAGATAGAGACTCCAGGTAATCAGGGACCATACCTCTTTGGCGTCCCAGCTCCAGTACTGACCCCAGGCATCTTCAGCCCAAAGCGCCCCGGAAAGCATCCCAAAGGTCATAAACGGAAACGCAACAAGCAGAATCTGGTAAACTGCGCGACGCAGCTCGCTGCGATCCCGGGAGCACCAAAGGCGAATCAGCATAATAAAAGCAACGGCGCACAGCGCGTAGCTGATCATGTAGGCAAGCACATGCGGCACAAACCAGTGAGACTGCAGTGCGGGCATCCGCTTCCAGCCGCCCTGTTTATCCATGAAAACTGCACCGATCGTCGGAAGCGCCGAGGCAAATGCAAAATACATGCCGGTCCAACCGAGCCGGTCGCGCAGCGTGAACAGAAAGTAAAGCGGCAGGAGACAGAGCGAAAGCACCACCTGCACCTGATACATATTTCCGAGAGGAATATCGTGAACAATCAACCCGTTCAGCACCAGCACCGCCAGATTCACCAGCCATGCTCCCGACATCAGCAGTTTTCCTGTCCCTCCGCGCTTCAGGGCAAACAAAGCTCCGGAAACAAGATATCCAAGCGCTGAAACAATCAGCAACGGCACCAGCAATGCACTCATGCGGCACCTCCCGTCTTCCGGAAACACAAAACAAAGGTTCCAATCATGACAATCCAGATTCCGGCAATCACCGAGCCCCGTCCGGGATCGCGCCGCGCGGACAGCTGCACATAGCGCCGGGCGCGCTGATCGTAGCTCACAAGGTAAAACCGCCAGCCGTGATGATCGGCGGGGTGATTAATGCTCACCGGTATTTTTTCGCCGTCGATCAGCAACGTAACGCCATAATAGGACGGCGTCGGCGATCCGCGAAACAAAAAGGAGCCATCCGCGAATCGGTATCGCTCCACCCACTCTCCATTTTTCCGAAGGGTGGAAACCGGAAGCTGAACATCTCCTACCTGCAGTCTTTCCCGGCCTTTCGGATTCAACTCGCCGATCTTTTCAAAAGGCATCTGTCCCGGCAGAATCTCTTCCGGCGGCAACGGACGGTACAACGTATAAACCGGTGGATAAAACCAGACTTCAAAATCTTCGGCAGCAACATCGAAGCCGAAGTCAACCGTCGCGCCGTCCTGCGTCACCAGCCGGCCCTGAGGCCGCGGCGACTGCAAAGACAACTGAAGCGATCCCTTCGTTCCGGCCACATAACCGACAAATGCGCCCGCCAGAATGATCACCACACCGAAATGAACCAGAATGAAACCCAGCGGACGGCGTTTAAAACAGCAGCGCACGCAAAGGCCGCTCAGCAATGCGAGCAGAAGAATCATCAGCGGCGAATAATAAACCGCCCGCGCACTCATCCCGTTTCCAACCGGGAGAACCCCGGCCAGCAGCAGCAGAATCACCGCACAGAAAATGACAATCCCAAACCTCATACATCAGGCAAACTAACAGCAAACAGACTCAAAAGGCATAAAAATATGATTGAACTTATCTAGTTTAAATATCCTGGACAGCAGAAATGAAGGCCTCGATATCGGCGTCCGTGTGGGCGGCGGAAATGAAGGCGCACTCAAACTGTGACGGCGGAAGATAGAAACCGCGGTCGAGCATGGCATGAAAAAATGCGGCGTGAGCTTTCGTGTCGCAGGCTTTAGCCTCGGCCAGATTCCGGATCGGTCCTCTGCCGAAGAACGGCGTAAAGACGCCGCCGAGCTGAGATAGATAAAAATTATGCGCCCCAACGCAGTTGGTTTCCAACCCTTGGAAACTTTCCGCCAGTTTTTTCCCAACATTGGAAATCTGGTCGTACGGGTTTTCTTCAACGAGCAACTCGACGGTTTTCATCCCGGCGGCAACGGCGACGGGATTGCCGCTGAGCGTTCCGGCCTGATAGACATCGCCAACCGGGGCGAGGCGCTGCATCACCTCTTTGCGCCCGCCGAGAGCGGCGAGCGGCATGCCGCCGCCGATGATTTTGCCGAGCGTTGTCAGGTCGGACGTAATTCCGACCTGTTCGCCGTACGTGGTCGGCCCGAAACGGAAACCGGTGATAACTTCGTCAAAAATGAGCAGTGCGCCGCAGCGATCGGCTTCGGCGCGCAGGTGCTCGAGAAATCCGTCGACCGGAGGCACCAATCCCATATTTCCGGCGACCGGCTCGACAATGATAGCGGCAACTTCATCGCCGTACGCATCAATCAGGTCGCTGACAGCCTGTTTGTCGTTGTAGGCAGGCAGAAACACATCTCCCTCGTCCACATAAACGCCGGCTGACGAGGAAATGCCGCCGGTCAGCAGTCCGCTTCCGGCTCCGACGAGCAGTCCGTCGGAGTGCCCGTGGTAACCGCCGTCAAATTTGATGATGCGACGACGACCGGTAAAGCCGCGTGCGAGGCGCAACGCGGTCATGACCGCTTCAGTTCCGGAATTGACGAGCCGCACCTGATCCATAACCGGAACCAGCGAGCAGAGCAGTTCGGCGAATTCGACTTCGCGCGGCGTATTGATGCCAAAGGTCATGCCGTCACGGGCGGCCTTTGCGACGGCTTCGACCACTTCTTCGCGGGCGTGCCCCAGAATAAGCGGCCCCCATGAGCCGCAGAAATCGATCAGCTCACGACCATCGGCGGTTGTAATGCGCGGCCCGTGCCCTTTCACAACATAAAGCGGGTCACCGCCCACGGCATTAAATGCCCGCACAGGGCTGTTCACTCCGCCGGGAATGACCTTCTGTGCACGGCTGAAATATCGGGCTGACTGACTGTTCATTCTAAAATCCTGTTAACTAGACTAAATTCTTCTTCAATAACCACGGATCAGTAGCCTACCATGCCATCATTCATGCAAAAACAAAGTTCCATTTTTTTGATCGCTGCGGCAGGGCTGACATTGCTTTTCGGATGCAGCGAGACTGTACACAAGCGCGAATACAGCGGATCGTCGAGCTGTATGGAATGCCACGAAAAGTTCTATAAACTGTGGGCGCCATCACACCACGCCAAGGCGCTTCAGCCGTGGTCGGCGGATCTGGCAGCCGCCCTGCCTCCTCAACCGGAGCCGATTGAGGCAGAAGGTCTCTTCTACATGACGCACATCACCCCCGAACGCGGGTGGATGAGTGACGATCAGGGCAAGGAATACAATATCAAATACGCGATGGGCGGCAAAAACTACTACAATTTCCTGACGCTCATGGACGACGGCCGCCTGCAGGTGCTGCCGGTTATTTATGATGTGCAGCATGACGAATGGAAAAACACAACGCTCAGCATGCTGCGCCATTTTGAAGATGGGCAGCAGGACACGCCGGTCAGCTGGCGCGATTCCATGCTGACGTTTAACGCGGAGTGTTTCCGGTGTCACGTCAGTCAGAGCGAATCAAATTATGATCCGGAGACAGATACGTATGCCACCACATGGGAAGAGCCGGGCATCAGCTGCGAATCGTGTCACGGTCCGGCCTCCGAACATGTACGGGTCTGCAAAGAAGCTCCCACCAACAATCCACCGAAGAATCTGGAAATCATCAAATGGAACGAGATGTCCGTCGAACAGCAAAACGCGTCCTGTGCCGGATGCCACACAAAAGGCGGGGCCATCACCGATGGATTTGAAACCCAAGACAACTATTGGGATCATTATGACCTCACCACCTTTGAACACGCCGACTACTACCCGAACGGCCGCGACCTCGGGGAAAATTATACAATGGGCAGCTGGTGGCTCAGCCCCTGCGCGACCAAAGGCAATCTGAGCTGCACATATTGCCACACATCCAGCGGCCGCTATAAATTCAAGGACAATCCCAACGAAGCCTGCCTGCCCTGCCATGAGAAACGCCGTCTGGACGCGGCCGAACACATGCACCATCCCAACGGCGGAGCCACCAAATGTACAGACTGCCATATGGCCATGCATTCGTTCGGCGGCATGAACCAGTCCGACCACTCGATGCGTCCACCAATGCCCAACCTCAGCATCGCGGTCGGGTCACGCAATGCCTGCACCCTCTGCCACACCGACAAATCCAATGAATGGGCTCTGGAACATGTGCGCGAATGGCATCCGACGTTTGACAAAGACACCGAGTTTGAAATGAAACGCGCCCTGCTCGTACAGGCATTGCGCGACGGCGACTGGGACCAGCTTCCCGCCGTACTTGATTACATTAAAGATCCGGAATCCGATCCGCTCTTCACCACCTCGATGATCCGACTGCTTCCTCCAACCAACGATCCACAGCAGCACAGCATTCTTCGAGATCTGGCCACCGAAGCAAAACATCCGCTGGTGCGCTCTGCAGCCGCAGCCGCACTCGACGGAGACAATAATCCCGGCGACCGCCCGACGCTGCTGGCGGCCCTGTCCGATCCGATCCGCCTCGTTCGCGTCCGCGCCGCCGAGCGTCTTGCGGCAGTCCCCGAAAAAGAAATTCCGGAACCGGACCGTGATTCATTCAAAGCCGCCATGGAGGAAATGTGGACCGCCAACAATCTGCGACTCGACCACTGGGGCTCGCACTACAACGCCGCCAATATCCTGATGCGCCAGCAGCGTTACCGCAAAGCCGCCGAAAAATATGATCGCGCTCACGAGCTGCGCGACGACATTGCACCTCCGCTCATCAATGGAGCGATGGCGTTCGCCAACCTCAATGAGCTTGAAGCAGCGGAAACCCGTCTGATCCAGGCAACCCGGCTGCCGGAACCGTCCCCGGAAGCCCACTTCAATCTGGGACTGCTCTATGCCGAACAGGGCAAAACCGATCAGGCAGAAACGCATCTGCGCAAAGCTTTTGAGCTTCAGCCGCAAAATGCTCAGGCCGCTTACAACCTGGCAATCCTGGTTTCGAACAAAAATATGCCCGAAACCTTCCGGCTTCTGAGAGCCGCCATTGAAGCGGATCCGTACAATCCGCGCCATGTGGAAACCCTGGCGTATTACTACATGCAGACCCGCCAGCCCGATCTGGCAAAAAAGATCATCGAACAGGCCTTCGAGCGCGGGGTGACTTCTCCGGGCCTTCAAAGCATGTATGGACAAATCGGCCAATAACGGCGGTCATTCAGCGTTCAGGATCCAGCCGCCGCCGAGACATTCGGTATCAGAAAAGACGACGGCCGCCTGCCCCGGTGTCAATGCAAACTGCGGCTCATCGAAGAGCACACGAAACTCGCTGTCGCTGATTTTCTCAATGGCTGCTGCTGCACCGCGGTGGCCATAACGGGATTGCACCGTAAACTTTCCAATGTCGGGAAGATTATCAGCGCCCTCATGCAATGAGTTTCCAAGGTTTGGAAACACTCCTGAGATCCAGTGCGCATCGGTCACAACGCAGCTCGATTTCATCACTTTCTCGCGAGGAGCGAGTGTGATGCTGTTGTCGTCGGCGTTAATATCGCTGACATAAACGCGCTCTCCGGTCGCCACGCCGGTTCCGCCGCGCTGCCCGACAGTAAAACGGTGAATTCCTTCGTGCTCCGCCAGTACATTTCCCTGATCGTCGAGAACCTCTCCCTTTTTCTTAATCTCCGGAATACGGGTTTCCACAAATTCGGCATATCTACCGGCCTCAACGAAGCAGAGATCCTGACTTTCGCCGCGGGGAACGACAGGAAGATTGTGGTCTGTCGACCACTGTTTGACTTTATCTTTGGTCCAGCCGCCAAGCGGGAAAAGAATATGTGCCAGCTGTTTCTGGGACAGGCGGTGCAGGAAATAGGCCTGATCTTTTTTGGGATCGATCGCACGCCTCAGATGATACTGCCCATCGAGCTCTTCAACCTGTGCATAATGGCCGGTGGCCAGCATCTGACAGTCCAGCTGCACCGCGCGATCGAGCAGAAACCCAAACTTGATGAACTGGTTGCAGGATATACACGGCGACGGCGTTCGTCCCGCAGCATACTCCCCGGCAAACGAAGAAACCACGCGCTCCTCAAAACGGTCCTGCGCGTTGACCACATAATGGCGAATACCAAGCGCAGCGCAGACTTTCTTGGCCCGGGTAACATCCTCAAGAGAACAGCATCGAGACCCTTCTTTCCACATGTGTGCGGTCAGGCCGATCACTTCCCATCCCTGCTCGGCGAGCAGAGCCGCGACTACCGAGCTGTCGGTTCCCCCACTCATTCCTACTGCCACGCGCTTTTTCATATTGTTTCATCCGGTTCAATGTGAACTGTTACATCGGCCACAGACGGGCCGTCTTCAAGCAGCCGAAACTGCACCTGCGTGGCGATGTCATGGCCCTTGCGAACCGTCATATCCGGATCGACCTCGGCATGCAGATCCACAAACCAGCCGGAGCCGACCCGCCGCGTACGCAAACGATGAATGGAACGAACCCCGGGCACCGACTGGGCCAGCGCTCTAATGCGGTTTAAATCGTCCCGTCCTGCACCATGGTCCATCAGCTCGGAAAGGGCCGGTGAAGCAATATCCCACGCAACCTTGAGAATCAGAATAGCGACCACCAGCGCCCCGATCGGATCCAGAAAAGCCCATTTGGGATTGGTCGCGGCAGCAGCCACAGCCACCAGCGCCGGAATTGAACTGAGCGCATCACTGCGGTGATGCCATGCATTGGCAATCAGAGCCGATGAATGAATTCGTTTTCCCACGGTACGCGTTCGGCGAAAAAGAATTTCCTTGGAAACAATGGAAAAAAGCGGTCCGAGCAGAGCAATCGAAAGCGGAGGACATTTAGGGCCGTCGCTCATACTGCGAACGGCGTCTGCGCCGAACCCAAACGCAACTGTCGCCAGCAGAAAACTGATACAGAGTGCTACCACCGTCTCCACACGCTGATGCCCATATGGATGCCGCTCGTCGGCCGGCGCGGACCAGAACTTCACGCCCAAAAGAATCAGCAGATCCGTTCCCATGTCAGACAGGCTGTGCACAGCATCTGCGACGACCGCCTGCGACCGGCCGTAAATCCCCAAACTAAATTTCAAGGCAGACAGCAACAGATTCACCACCAGCCCGATAGCGGTAATATCACGAATCTGTTTTTCTGGTGATGGGGTACTCATGAGCAGGAAACCCTAATGAATCCCGCATTCGGTTGCGAGAGCTTTATTAAAACTCAGCAGAAACGAAAATGCCTGAACTTATGGCCTTGAATAGCAGCAGGATGAAGACTATCTTTTCCGGTCTTTCGGGCCCGTAGCTCAGTCGGTCAGAGCAGGAGACTCATAATCTCTTGGTCGGGGGTTCAAGTCCCTCCGGGCCCACCACCCTAAAACCGGCTCTTCCCCAAAGACGGGGGCAAGGGCGAATTTTTATTAACCACACATCACAATTACTCTCAATCTGTAATTGCTGAAATTCCTAAAGCCGTAGGCTCTCCTTTGAATCAGCTCCATCTTGGTATGGAAGCCTTCTGTAATGCCGTTGTTTCGGGTGAAACGCCACATCCGGGCGATCTCATCGCGCCAGGAACTCAATGTGGCCCCCAGCGTGCGCAACGGCTCGAATGGACTGTTGCGCAGCTGATCGATCCAGTACAGCAGGCGTGAGATTAGCGGCCGGCAGTCCTTTTGTGTTCGATGCTTCTGGTTGAGCAGTTCGCATAGCTCCTCTTTGGCCTTGTACACCATACCAATCGCTGGGTTCTGCTCAAAATATCGCTCCAGACGGGCTTGCTGCTCCGGGCGCAGGTTTTCGCCTTTTCGGCGCATCAGCGATAGCAGCCCACGGTTTTTACGCCCTACAGGGTCAAGTAGCTTCCATGTGTCGAGGAAATGGCGGATGACGGTTCGCACCACATGGAACCGATCGCTGACGATCAATGCATTCGGGAAATACTTCCGAGCCAAGCTGCGATAGCTTGATGAAAGGTCGATACAGACCACCTGAACGCGCTCTCGGCCTTTCATTCGCATCAGAGCGCTATGCAGGGAGTGCTCCGATCGTCCCTTGGCTACCTCGAATATCCGATGCTTCTGCAGGTCACAGAAGGTCGTTGCGTATCCCTGCTTCTTGGTGAAGAAGTGTTCATCAATACCCAGAACCGTCGGGCACAACCGGCTGGAAAACATCTTCTCTTTAAGCTCCAGATGGTCATGAAACCACCGCTCGACAGTAGCGGATCCGATCCGCCGGGTGCGGTGCAGCTGTTGCTGGCTGATGCCGTCACGGTGATCCATAAAGATCTCCTGACGGAACATCTCGGTACTGCGCCGGTACGGCAGCAGGCCGGGCACTCGGGCCCTAAAATAGCGTCTGCAGTCTTCGCAGCGATATTTACGCAGCGTCAAGTACAGCCAGGTGTTTTTCGTTCCAATGCTTTCATGACGCAGCTTCCGTACAAATCGATCCTTAGTGCGCAGCTGCTCTGAACTGCATTGCGGACAGGCCACCGGGCCAACGTACTCGGCATGAATCATCACGCCACCGTGGCGGACTACGGAATGAACCTTGATGCCGGGGCCGACCAGGTCTATCTTCTCTTGGGGCATAGCGATCTCCTTTTTATTCCAACTGCTACCTTAGCAGTCAGGGATCGCCCTTGCCCCCGTCTTTGAGGAAGAGCCTACGCACTTCATCCACCGGAACAGAGGCATAACGGCAGTGCGGAGCCATCGTTCCGACCCGTACCAATCCAGGACGAATCAACCCCTTCGCCGACTTCAATCACTTCACCGACAGTGGCATACCCGGCGTCGAACGGATATGGAAAGTCTTTTTCCCAGGTCGAGCCTGCCGGATAGTCGCCGATGAACGCCGTCGTTTCCGTACCAATGCTGATCAGCGATTTGTGGTTTTTCACCAGCAGCTCGCCGGACCCCGGCTTCGGAATATCCCGGCACTGAAGCTCTGCGGTCTGTTTCTTTGCAAAAACGATAATCGGATTTTTCATTCAACGTCTGCTACTCCTCTGTAGTCTTTAAAGTTATTCAGGTGACGGTTGTTCAAGTCACCGAAACCGATAGCGACATCGGGAAGTAGGACGGACGTATCTCATTTCAATCTTCATCATATAGATCTTTTCTTTTGCAACGAAGAGCTGAAAATCAGTCCCCTTTTGACGATTGAAACGGGGATCATCTCTAGCTGTTTCTGCAGCATGGAAACGTTCACTGCGCAGGTCGTCCGTCAAAAAACGAATTATATTCGGTTTCACCGTCATTACGCAGTCAGTTTTCGGAAGTATTTTATTGCTCCCCAGTCTTGTAGACCTAGCGGCAGGAATCTCTCCACTGCCCGTTTTTTTCGACGATATCAGCAGGGTTCCTATCTTTCCAAGACCTGGGTCAGTTGAATACGTATTCTCGCAAGAAGTGAAACACACACAATCGAACGACACCTTTGACATTAAACAACATTGAGACAATAAACGGTTCATTTTTTTCTTTTTGGCAGCGGCACCCCTTACAACAAAAAGAAGGCTAGCGTGGGTCACAATACGGACAAACAATAATAGCTTTTATCGGTCTATGATCCACACCGTATCCTGCTAATCTTTAGTGATTATTACTTGTACATCATGAACAGTTCCATCGCCTATGACAGGCATAACATTGCCTTCCAGCACCACGCCATTAACTGTTATATGAGTTATACCAGTACCAAGTCCATCAGGATTATGAATTTCAATATTGTAAATATCACCACGAAAATAACGTGATATTTTACATGCTTTCCAACCAGTTGGCAAACAAGGATCTATCTTTAAACCATCATAGTCCGCCTGAACCCCCAAAATGCCCTGAGTCATACCTGCTAAATTGGATGCAGCAGATCCTGTAAGCCAAGAATTGCGAGCCTCTCCGCAGTATGCCGACTCCGGACCGGCAATCATTTGGCTGTAGATATAAGGTTCTGCTCGATGCACTTCACTGAGATTTTCCCGCTTAATTGGGCAGATAGCATTGTAATATTCCAGAGCACGATCTCCACGCCCGAGCTTACACTCGGCGGAGATTGCCCAACCATTCGGCTGACAGAAAACACTTCCGTTTTCCTTCAGACCCGGAGGAACTGTTGTCATTTGACCATGCTCAACATTAAACACGGTATAAGACGGCTGGTTCAAGAGAATACCATGCTCACAGTATAACTTGTCCTTCACCGAATCCATAGCCTGCTTGGCACATCCATTTTCAAAACCAACTTCGGCCCAAACATTCCAGACCTGGGACTCAATGCAAATTTTGCTAGCACCCTCGGGGCTATCTTTCGAACCAATAGCCTTTCCGTGCCGATCATAAGCACGGACAAACCATTCGCCATCCCAGCCGTTGTTGATGATATTCTGTTTCATTTGCGCAACAGCAGCTCGAGCTTTTTCAACCGTTTCCATATCACCACGTTTTGCCGCCATGGCGGCGAGTTCGTTGACAGCAATCACAAATTGCCCAGAAATCATTAGGGACTCCGGCACACTGCCGACCTCAGTATCCAATGCAGCGTAATCGGCTTCACCCTGCCAATTTTCGCCTTCCTCAATTCGCGTGATAAGTAAGTTCAGACAATCATTCCAGTCGGCTCGACCGATTAGCGGAAGACCGTTAGGCCCACGGTATTTCTGGGAATAATTAAACGATGTTAACATGTGGTCATACAGCGAAGCAGGTGCGCCATGGTCATCTGCATACGGAATCATTTCATCAAGAATGCTCCAGTCTCCCGTCTCTTTAACGTAGGCGGCAGTTGCAATAAGAAGCCAGAGCGGATCATCATTAAACCCTGTACCAATCTCAGCATTCCCCTTTTTGGTGAGCGGTTGAAACTGGTGGTAGGTCGCCCCTGTGCGCCACTGAATACCTGCCAGATCAATGACCCGTTGACGAATACGAGGAGGGTCCATCAGGTGAACTGCAGCCATGATATCCTGTGCGGCATCACGGTACCCTATTCCCCGACCAATTCCCGTATCCCAGAAAGAGGTGCTTCGAGCATGGATGTAGGTCTGCACACACTGGTACGGTGTCCAAGTGTTCACCATCGTGTTAATTTCTTCATCTGGCGTCTCAACCTGAAGAACATTAAGAGCATTCTCCCAGTCATTCACTCTTTCGGCAAACAAAGCTTCGGTTTTTTTCCGGTTTAATAGTTTTTCAATCACCGGTTCAACCAATGATTTATTAACCACTTGAGGTGCCGAAAACTTTTGATCCTGTGGGTTTTCCCAATACCCAAGAGCAAAATTTATTTCTTTACTTTCGCTCGGTTGCAACATCAAGTTGAGTTGATGGCTTCCAATCGGATTCCAACCTTCGGCAATCGTATTTTTAAGTTGCCCCAATCTTACAGATTCCGGTGAGTCAAACCCACTATGCATTCCCCAAAAAACATGCCCATCGGTTTCATACGCCGCAACATCTTCACTACATCCAAAATATGCGAAATGATTCCGTCTTTCACGATATTCGGTCTTGTGGTAAATAATATTTCCTTCCACCTCAACCTCACCATAATTATAAGTACTCTGATAGTTCGTCATATCATTCAGAGCCTCCCACAAACACCACTCTACAAACGAAAAAACCGAAATATCTTTCGCTTCGTTTGAAATATTTTTAACACTCACTTCCCAAACCTCGGCATTTATATCGAGTGGAACAAAGTAACGGACAGTAACATCGATCCCATTTTTCTGTGACTGGATTACCGTGTACCCTAAACCATGGCGACATTCATATAAATCCAACGTTGCTTTAACAGGAGCCCAGCTGGATGACCAAATCTCTTCTGTTTTATTATCCCGCAGATAAAGGTATCGACCACCGACATCATTAGGGATATTATTGTAACGATATCTCGTCAACCGTCTTTTCCGTGCATCAACATAAAAACTATACCCACCTGCAGTATTAGAGATTAAAGAATAAAACCCTTCCTTCCCAAGATAATTAATCCAAGGCAAAGGAGTATCGGGGCGTTCAATAACATATTCACGATTCTTCACATCAAAATATCCGTACTTCATATTTCCCTTTCAACAAGATATAATTTCGTTAGTATTCCACCAATGAAATGATCACTCACGGCATCTTGTAATAAAAATATAATTAAACTTGAGGACAAGAAATGCCTCAGATTATTTCATTTATACTCGAAACTCAGATATCCACTTGTGTGAGTCAAGTTCTGAAAAAATGGTTTTGGTATTCCCATCGATCCTGTTTATTGGAGAGGCGGACTTGAGAATTTGGACCACCGGTTAAGTTAGTTTTGGCGCATGGCTCCCGAACATGAAAGGATAGGTGCTATGAATAAACAGAGACGGAAACATACGGCGGAGTTTAAGGCTCGTGTTGCGCTGGAGGCAATCAAAGGGCTGGAGACGATCAATCAGATTGCGGCTAAATACGAACTGCACCCGGTGCAGGTCGGCGCCTGGAAGAAAGAGCTTCTGGAGGGAGCGGGTTCCCTGTTTGTGCGCAAGAACGCAAAGGATGATTTGGGACAGAACCATCGGATTGAGGAACTGGAGCGCAAGGTGGGGCAATTGACCATGGGGAACGAATTCCTCGAAAAAAAGTCCGTGCAGCTGGGGATTGCCGTCAAAGGACGGCGCTGGTGAGCCGGGAAGAAAAAATCAGTGTGAGGCGGCAGTGCGAACTGCTGGATATCTCCCACTCGCTGTTCTATTACCTGCCCAAAGGTGAGCCGGAAGAGAACCTGCGAATCATGCGGGAAATCGACAGGTTGCATATGGAGGATGCTACCGCCGGATCGCGGCGGATGCGCAATTATCTTTGGCGCAGAGGCTGGCCGAAGATCGGGCGGGGCCGGGTTAAACGGCTTATGCGTCTGATAGGCATCGAGACGGTTTATCCGCGCAAGCACACGACGATTCCCGGCGGGCCATCGGGCATTTATCCCTATCGGCTGAGGGGGCTAAAAATCGACCGTCCGAATCAGGTCTGGTGTGCAGATATCACCTACATCCCGATGGCCAAAGGCTTTATGTATCTGTTTGCAGTGATGGACTGGCATTCGCGCAAGGTCCTGGCATGGGAGCTGTCCAACACGCTGGATACCGGCTTCTGCCTGTGAGCGTTGAATAAAGCCGTTGAATCGGTCGGCAGGTAGTGTCCAGAATCTTTCGCACTTTCGTTTTGGAGTTCTCCATAAATTCTGTTGTTCGGGGCGGCCTCTGGGCTTCGGGCCAACGAGAATGGGTCATATAACTCGTCGGAGTTGGGTCGAAGCCCGAGGCCGCCTATGCGGCATTCTTCTTGAGTTGTTCCAGTTCGTAGAGTCGGGTCATGTTCAGGTAGCGGCGCGTCCCCCATTTGGTGCCTGCGATGTGGCGTAGACGAGCTGCGACCAGCATCAGCGCGGACTGTCCGTCAGGAAAGCTGCCGACTACGCGGGTACGTCGCCGGATCTCGCGCATAATCCGCTCCAACGGATTGTTGGTGCGGATGCGCCGCCAATGCTCCTCGGGATAGCTCATATAGCTCAGTGTTTCGTCTACGGTTCGTTGCACGTGATCGGCCGCTTTGTTCAGCTTCATGCCTTTTAGCTTTTCTACGACTGCCTGAGCCTTTTCCAAGGCCGCTTCGCGGTCTTCCTGGGCATGAATTGCTTTGAGCATGGCAGCGACTGCTTTGACTTTCTGGCGCGGTACATTCTGGAAGATGTTGCGGTACCAGTGAACCACGCAACGTTGCCAGTCGGCGGATGGATAAACCTCGGCGACCGATTCCACCAACCCAAGGCATTTATCGCTGACGATCAAGCGAACCCCTTTGAGCCCCCGCTCCTTCAGATCGCGCAAGAATGCTTGCCATCCGGCCTTGTCTTCCTTCTCGCCTTCGGCGGCACCAAGAATCTCTCGATAGCCTTCCGCATTGACTCCAATAGCGACCAGAACCGATACGTTCTTCACTTCGCCGCCCCAGCTGCGCTTCAGGCAGATCCCGTCGAGATAGACGTACGGATACTCGCCATCAATCGGGCGTGTCCGCCACTTCTCGATGCGTTCATAAACTTTTTGGTTCAGGTTACTGACCGTTCCCGGGCTGACTCGCGTGCCCCACAGTGCCTGCGTAATATCTTCAACACGGCGAACCGACACCCCGGCCAGATACATCTCCATCAACGCTTCTTCGACGGAGCTTTCACGACGACGATAGCGTTCAATGATCTGTGTCTCAAAGGGAATGCTGCGAAGCTTGGGTACTTTGAGCTTCACACTGCCGGCTTGTGTCTCCAGTCCACGCTCGTAATGGCCCGCACGAGAATCCACCCGATCCGGGCTTCGCTCATAGCGTTTTGCTCCGCACAGGGTATCCGCTTCGGCATCCAGCAGGCCGTTGAGCGTCTCCTCAACGGAGCCTCTCACCAGCTCCTGCAGATGTCCCCGCACAGCCGAGTCGTCAATTTCGATGATCTTTTTCGTGGTATCTTCCGTCGTCTTTTGGTCTCTATCCATTTGGTTCTCCTTGTGTTTGCTGACACACGGCTGGTTTTACCAGCCGGGAGAACCCCAATTCAAATGTGCGAAAGATTTAATACGCTATCGGTCGGCACGGTGCCGGACATTCTCAACACGGATCAAGGATGCCAGTTCACGTCAGATGAGTTGATCGGGCGGCTCAAAGAGCTGGGTATAACAATTAGCATGGACGGCAAAGGCCCTGGCTGGACAACGTGGTCATTGAACGGTTCTGGCGGAGCATCAAGTATGAGGACATCTACCTGAAATCATACGAGAACGGCTGGGAACTTGAACGGAGCATTGAAGCGTATATGATGCGCTACAATTGCAAGCGTCCACACCAGCCGCTTGGGGATGCCACGCCGGAGGAAGTGTATAGAGGCACAGTCGAGCTGGCTGCAGGAAAAAAGACTTTTCATCCCTCCCCCGGGGGAGGGATCGGTTGACAGAAACCGGAGCCTATGCGACACAACTTAAACGGAGCACCGAGTGGTTTAAACCCTGAGTCCACTTCTATACGCTAGATTTTAATTCTAAAAATATATTTTATCACAACTCAGTAGAAATTTTACAAATAAGCATGCAATTTATAACTTCTATTCTAAGCCTTGAGCACCCGTTTCAATCCTGATCAAAGCATCCAACGGCCATCTAATTGGTTTTTTAGAAGGCAAATGCACAGGTCTTATGGCCTCTGTTTGTTTCATATATTTATCTAACTGTACGCATAGAGACTTGGCTTTCTCCATATTGCTTAACAACAGATTATTCGCTTCTGAAACATCTGAACTTAAATTATACAATTCAAATGTTTCATTCAAATGGAAATAAATTAACTTCCAATCCCCCTTAATAATGGCTGTTGAAGGCGTCACACCACCATTTTTAAAATCGGGACCATTAATGGCCTCGCCATCAAATCGATAAGGAAGATGGAAAAACAAAGGCCGCTCCATCAACTTTCTTGATTTTCGCCCCTTAATCAATACACTTAGATCCTTGCCGTCAATCTGACTCTTATTCTCCCCCAACGAATCAAAACAGCCTGTTATTGAAAGAATGGTTGTGTAAAGATCCTCGATAATTACAGGCGTATCTACTTCCATATTCTTCGCACCACTACCGGGCCATTTTATAATTGCAGGAACACGTATTCCACCCTCATACAAACAAGCTTTTCCACTGCGTAAAGGATAATTAAAATCATATTTTTTACCATACAAACTCTTGCTTTGTCGCCACAAAACACGCCCCCCGTTGTCGGAATAAAAAATAACAAGTGTATTATCAGCCTGACCAGCATCTTCAATTGCCTGCAAAAACCGCCCTAAGCTAACATCAACTCCCTCAATCATCGTTGCATAATCGGGCTCTTCTGCGAGTTCGCCCGAACGCCTCTCATAATGTGCACCAAACCGTGGATCCTGTTGAATAGGAGTATGCACCGCATAGTGAGCCATATTCATAAAAAATGGAGTCCCATCCTTCATTGCCCGCTCTATTTCAATGATCGCCTTATCAGTCAGCGCCTCAGTCAGATAGGTATCACTTCCATAATAGTCTTCAAGCCCCGGAACCTGCATCGTTTTATTTTTCTGATTTTCATAGTTATCGGTTCCATAATAACTACCCGGTTGACCATATTGACTTCCGCCAATATTGACATCATAGCCAATCTCTTCAGGAGAAGGATGATCGCTACCATATTGAGTCAAATGATATTTTCCGGCGTGAATTGTCCTATAGCCATGCTCTTTTAGCACACGTGGTAAAGTAGAACTTCTTTTATCAAGAATTTTCCCTCCTGGAAACATCATTGTATGATTATGATTATACAATGTACCAAAATCGCCTGTGATTTTACAACGCATCGTATTTTGGCCGGTAATAAACGATGCTCTCGAGGGACAACAAAGTGCTTGAGAATACGCACGAGAAAATCGAACTCCTTCATTGGCCAACTTCTGTATATTTGGCGTACGATAACGTTCATTGTATAGCGTTTCCTCCCCTCTCCATACAAGTGATGTATCATTCCATCCCAGATCATCAACCAAGAACATTAATACGTTAGGTCTTTTTTCTTCTGATTTGGCAAATGCTGGTAAAAAGCCATCTAGAATGTTTCCCACAAGGATAGTCCCAAAAACTAAAAAACGTCTTTTCTTCTTCATCATCTCACTCCTCTGTATATTATATTCTATAAATATTAGATCTAAACAACTTAAAAACCAAATCCTTCGATTCTTAATCTGATAAAAAGTTTTTCACTATCCACATTAACAGGAATACTATTAGTAATTATATCAAAGTTGTCATCAATGGAAGTTACCCCCATAACCTCATAGTCGAGATTAGTCCACAAACCAGACACTAAATCTAAATTTTTCTCTAAATAATAGCTAAGACCGCGTGCGACAGCATCCCTACGCTTCCTATAGGTATATTCAAAATAATTAGTTCCACTATCTGTCGTCAGCGCAACATCTCCAGCAATTCCAATATCTTCATTATTACCCGGATCTCCACCCAAAGCATATTCTGAAAGATTGTCTAGACAGTCTCCATCCGGATCATCTAATAGACCTACACGATCACTTAGACCTAAATAATCAGCCACCCACCGATTATAAAAATCCAGAGGATTAAACTGATCCATGCTTTCAGCACAAACCGTCTCGCCGACAACTCCCATCATATTTTCAATACAGGTTACTGTGTAATAATCCATAGAAATATATTGCCCACTCCCCCATGCCGCACCATCACCAACACCGGTTAAAATCATTTTATTTATACTCGGCAAAGTTAATATCCGACTTACTCCGGCGGTGTTAAAGCCCACATCAGAGTCAAATTTCCAATATACATCATACAGCCCAACAACCGTATCAAAATCTACTCGAACAGTAAGCCCTTCTGTACTCACGAGAGGAATAGCCCCACCTGAAATGTCAGGAGTTGAAGTACTCTGGCCTCCCTCCGCAATAACAGAAAAAGCCATGCCATCGAAAGAATCCATCCTTCTAAACTTAAGATACAGAACATTCGCATCTCCAGTTTGTTGCATTAACCAATCCACGCTCGACATATCCGGAGCTGAAGACATGTCCCATGAATCAAAACGAATTTCTGCCCTATATTGCCCCGCATATGACTGATCTAAAATAAGCCCCGTTGCAAGACTGCCAGCGGCCATATTTGTAAAAATCAGATTCCCATCACCATCTGTAATAATGCCGGCACGTGCCACACCAAAAGTCGCAGAGTCGGATCCTGTCTGATCCAGCCCACTTAAAGATGTCTCTCTGGTTTCACTCATTTGGAAGTCAAGTAATGGCTCGATATAAGTTACGGAATAAGAATCTATAGCAACAAACTGCCCCCCACCCCACGAAGCTCCCTCCCCCGTACCAGTTACAATCATCTTATTCATACAGGGAAGAGTCAATTTTCTGTTTGTACCTGCAGCTGTAAACGCCACATCAGAGTCAAATTTCCAATATACATCATACAGCCCAACAACCGTATCAAAATCTACTCGAACAGTAAGCCCTTCTGTACTCACGAGAGGAATAGCCCCACCTGAAATATCAGGAGTTGAAGTACTCTGGCCTCCCTCCGCAATAACAGAAAAAGCCATGCCATCGAAAGAATCCATCCTTCTAAACTTAAGATACAGAACATTCGCATCTCCAGTTTGTTGCATTAACCAATCCACACTCGACATATCCGGAGCTGAAGACATGTCCCATGAATCAAAACGAATTTCTGCCCTATATTGCCCTGTATATGACTGATCTAAAATAAGCCCCGTTGCAAGACTGCCAGCGGCCATATTTGTAAAAATCAGATTCCCATCACCATCTGTAATAATGCTGGCACGTGCCACGCCAAAAGTCGCAGAGTCGGATCCTGTCTGATCCAGTCCATTTAAAGATGTCCCTCTGGTTTCACTCATTTGGAAATTTATAACCTGTGGAGGAGAAAGACTCAAAGTATCAGCAATCGAGGTGAGCAATGATGCCGAATCATTAAGTTTATCCCCCCCCAAATCCCAGATCATAACTCCCAAATAACCTTTTTTCAATACATGCATCGCCTTTCGCCTTACTGTATTAATGCCATTAAAATAATATCCATTAACAACATCTACATCCGGAGTCGGATTTTGATCATCATAAAGACTAAAGTAAGCTTGTAAATCGCCGTTAGTGTTCGCCCCATAAAATGGCACACCTAGACAAACTTTATTTCGAGGAAACCCAAAACTCTCCCAGTTAGCCAATGCGGACAGCGCATCATCAAACGTCGAATGATCAGGCAGCCCCATATCATACGCCATAATATTAACCCAGTCCAGATGCTGCAGTGCGGCAAGAGGAATATCCTGCATCCAACCGAAGGAAACAGCAGAGGTTAAAAGCAACTCATCTTCTGACAATGACATATCAAGTAGCTCCAACAATTCACCATAATTAACTTTGTCGGTGCTTGTATAAGGATATTCCCAATCAATATCTACACCATCTAAATTATTATCGAGGCAAAATTGCTTAATCTGACTCACAAAATTAGTTCGACCAGATACGCTCGATGCCATCGATGAAAAATTCCCCGACTTCTTGTCAGAGCAACTTATAAGAACATTTACATTTGCAGCATGTGCATTTTCAACCAAATTTGACAGTCTTGAAAACTGTACAAGAGAAGTGTCCAAATCGCCAGCCGAAGAAAGCATCATGTGTCCATAATTTACATCTGTAACTTGGCTATAATCGATTAACCGTTCTACGTTCCGATAATATGGAATATAGCCAACAATATGCTTCCCATAATAATCAGTTACTGGAGGACCAAAACTAGCACCGTTGGTTAATGTAACATTGATATAATCAATATCAACGAACTGATTTAACCCCCAAGAGGCAGAATTACCCTTTAGTTTACACAAAACAAGCTCTGTAAATTTTGAAACATCGGCCGCATTTCCACGTACAATCCGCGAAAATTCAGAATCAGTGTCATACTTCCAGTATGAAGAATAAAACCTAGCATCTAAATCGAGAACCACACGAATTACGACCCCTGTTTCGCTGTTAGAAAACGGTATAAATGTACTACCGGCCGCTCTACCATCCGTTGCATATGAACCTATGCTAATTCCACCAGACGCTGCCATAAACTGACAATTCAGGATATCCTCTGAATCTCCACTTAGACCGACAGAAACTACAGCATTGCTTGCGGTGGCAGCAGACAAATCCCAAGAATCAATACGCCATTCAATAATTACAACTCCATTAGTAATAGCTGCAAGAGGAGTGTGCGTCATCCATTGACTATGGCTCACATTCTCCAAATGAAGACTCCCTTCTCCATCTGTTACAGCATCTTCATCAATACCACTATTATATGACAAATGATCATTTCCAGTATTCTCTAAATTTTCGACAACAGTTCCTTCTCGATCATTCATTGTATATTCGATAAAATATGGAGACGGTTCTATGTAAGTAACAGTATAATAATCCATTGAAATAAACTGGCCTGTCCCCCAACCGGATGATCCATTACTTGACAAAACAAATTTGTCGATACCTGGGAGCCCCCCCAGTGATCTAGCAGCACCAGCCGCAGTAAAACTTGTATCGCCATCCCATTTCCAATAAAAATCATATAAACCAGCTTCGATATCTACATCAACTCGAACCACAATACCGATACCAGCGCTTATGAGCGGAATGGTTGCATCCAGCGGAGTTGATGTATTTTGCCCCCCGTCGGTACCTCCAAATACCGTAAACAACATACCGCCATAACTGTCGTGTCTTCTAAATGTCAGATTAAGAACATTAGCATCCCCTGTCTGCTGCACTAGCCAATTCACATTAGCAAGATTAGGCGCTGCAGACATATTCCATGAATCAAAACGCATCTCAATCCTATACAGACCGTTGTTCGAATATACCTGACTCAGAGGAAGCCCTGCTGCAGAGCTAAGTGTGTTGCTAAACACCAAATTTCCCGCACCATCCGTGACGGCCGGACGCACAGCTCCAAAAACAGCTGAATCCGACCCGGTCTGGCTTAGTCCATTCAGAGAAGTACCTGTGCCTTCATTCATTTGAAAGTCGATAAGCTGCGCCTGCAAAGAAGCATGTAGTAATACAACTACTACAAGTATTTTTGACCATATTTTATCTTTCATTACCTAACCTCCCTACAGACAAGAACATCTGTCGAACCTTAATAGACACGCAAAACAACACACTGATTATTTCGACATGGCTTTGGAATGTTAGAAATCAGATTTAATTCTGAGTCGTAAAAACATGTTAGCGTCACTACCTATTACAATACGATTAGTTATCGTTTCAAAATCTGTATCAACTATACCAACCCCCATAACCTCATAGTCGAGATTAGTCCACAAACCAGACACTAAATCTAAATTTTTCTCTAAATAATAGCTAAGACCACGTGCGGCAGCATCGCTACGCTTCCTATAGGTATATTCAAAATAATTAGTTCCACTATCTGTCGTCAGAGCAACATCTCCAGCAATTCCAATATCTTCATTATTACCCGGATCTCCACCCAAAGCATATTCTGAAAGATTGTCTAGACAGTCCCCATCCGGATCATCTAATAGACCTACACTGCCAGCTATCCCATAACTCGCAGCCCAACTAGCGTAAAAATCAGCAGGACCAAAACCAATACCGTTAGTCAATGTTACATTGATGTAATCAATATTTACAAACTGCCCCTCTCCCCAACTAGCGGAATCTCCTTTAAGTTTATATAAATCAAATCGTGAAAAAACGGTAACATTCCCCATACTTCCAAGAACAATCTGTGTAAAATCAGCGTCTGTATCATATTTCCAATATGAGGCGTAAAGTCCGCTGTCAAAATCCAAAACAGTCCGCAAAACTACCCCAGTTGTCCCTGTAAGCGATACAAGCGTATTACCTGCTGAACCTTCGCCTGTTGCATATGACCCAAGACTGACATAATTAGAAATTACCGCAAATTGACAATCGACAATCACTCCAGGCCCCTCAGCAACACCAACAGAAACTACAGCATTGCTTGCGGTGGCAGCAGACAAATCCCAAGAATCAACACGCCATTCAACAATCACAACCCCATTAGAAATAGCCGTAAGTGGAGTGTGCTTCACCCAACGATCAACACTCACATTCTCAAATCGCAAATTCCCATTTCCATCCGTGACCGCATCATCATCAACAAAATCAGCATAAGAAGAGTGATCATTCCCGGTATTCTTCAAATCTCCAATCGCTGTTCCGGCCGAATCATTCATTGTATATTCGATAAAATATGGAGACGGTTCTATGTAAGCAACAGTATAATAATCCATTGCGATAAACTGTCCTTCTCCCCATGTGACATTACCACTTGACAAAACCATTTTATTGATACTGGGAAGTCCACCTAAAGATCGAGCAATACCAGCTGTTCTAAAATCTGAATCCGTATCCCATTTCCAATAAAAATCATATAAACCAGCTTCGATATCGACATCAACTCGAACCACAATACCGGTACCAGCGCTTATGAGCGGAATGGTTGCATCCAGCGGAGTTGATGTATTTTGCCCCCCTTCGGTACCTCCAAATACCGTAAACAACATACCGCCATAACTGTCGTGTCTTCTGAATGTCAGATTAAGAACATTGGCATCCCCTGTCTGCTGCACTAGCCAATTCACATTAGCAAGAGTAAGCGCTGCAGACATATTCCATGAATCAAAACGCATTTCAATCCTATACAGACCGCTGTTCGAATATACCTGACTCAGAGGAAGCCCTGCTGCAGTGCTAAGTGTGTTGCTAAACACCAAATTTCCTGCACCATCCGTGATAGCCGGACGCACAGCTCCAAAAACAGCTGAATCCGATCCGGTCTGGCTTAGTCCACTCAGAGAAGTACCTGTGCCTTCATTCATTTGAAAATCAATAAGCTGCGCCTGCAAACCTCCTCCAACAATGACCATAAAGATTGTTACCCATACATGTTTTTTTATCATAGCTCTCCCCAATTTCACATACACTACGTTGTGTAAGCGGTTTTAAACTAAAGTAGTGTTTAAAGCTCAGGTTTTAAATGCCTAAACCATCAAAAAAAATACTCATTATTCATATTTCATGATCAACTCTTGAATGATACAGTTACTTATAATTTTAAGATTATTGTTGCAAAGAAGCAACGTTTGAGAATTTGAACCACCGATTAAGTTAGTTTTTGTGAATAGCTTTTGAACATGAAAAAGACAGAAACTATAGTGAAAATATATGGAAAAATAATGCTCAAACAGGCTTCTAAGTCTTTAAGTATGAAAACATTTATCTCACCGGATGGATGCCTGACCTAGACATTGAAGCGTATATGCGCTACACCTCAAGCGTCGCCATTAGCTAAAGCGCGAATAAGGGTCCAGCCAAGTGAGCGCTTCCAGCTTGGGGCCACATGCGGGGCAAAGCATTCGCCGTCGTGTAATCATCAGCCATGTTGTCTTCCCGAAGACCGGAAGTTCACGTATCCACTGGATGGTTGAGTCATGGACAGTGTGAGATAGCGACCCGCAACCACTGCAACGGCCAGAGCCATTTTCTGCTGTCAACTCGATCCATACTTCGGACGGATCCCCTGGGGCCGGCCCCACTGTTCCGACACGGAACCCTTCCCATTCACCGAGAATTTTGAGTATCTTTTGAGCGGTCATAACGGAATCTCCTTTTGGTAGTTGTTTCTCGCAAAAGCAAGATACCAAAAATTCCGTTATGACTCCTCGTCCCCCGAAAATGGGTCTTGAACCAAAAAAAAGCAGAGAGGTCGTCAAACTAGCGACATGATGTCTCCTCTGCCTTCCAAGGGGAAACCAAACCTATGCGACATAACAAATAAAACATTGATTTGGATTAAACCCCCGAATCACTGCTGGCTGCTGACAAAAACCATTATGCCTGAGAAAAAAAATACGTCTGATCCGGATATTGTTTAATTTAAAATTAAGGGTACCGTGTTTTTAAACATTGAAAGAAGCGGTAAATTTGAAATCGAAAAACCTACAAAAAATTATTATTTCAGGAATGCTTATTACGCAAGCGTTGCATGTCCTAGGAAGACAACCAAAAGATAGTCCCAATGTAATAGCTTTTCTTTTAGATGACAGCGGACAACGGTCCATGGGCGAGGTTAATACTGCTGAACCTCGATTACAAATAGGTTATGCTTTGCCATTTCGCGATGGAAAAGGATCAACCTGGGAGAGTGGGGTTCGTGTACCTGCGATCTTTTGCTGGGAGGAAACGATATCGCCGAACCGCATTGTGCAGAAACCGGCCAGCACCTTAGATATTTTACCGACTGTCTTTGCCTTGACCGGCGTTAGGTCGCCTCGGGAAAGTCCGTACATCTCACGAGCCTCTTCGGTCAAATCGCGCTTCCGTGCAGGCTTCAGAGCTTTTTGCAATGACCTCCTGCAGAATGTGCTTACCCAGGCTTAGGTCAGCGACGAGCTGCTTCAGCTTGCGATTTTCCTCACGCAACATGCGTAACTCACGCACTTCACTAACGCCCAGCCCTTTGTATTTCTTCCGCCAGTTGTAAAACGTGGCCTCACTGACTCCCATCGACCGGCACAGTTCGGCAATCTCCTCACCGTTCTCTGCCTGCTTCAGGGCATATACGACCTGCTCTTCTGCGTATCTCTTCCGCTTCATTGTCCCTCCTTATCATGAGGTTAAACGAAGCCGAATCCTAAAGTTCAATTGGTCCAGTTTTCAGGGTGAACGTCACCAAGCTGTTGCTCTTTGATCCGTACGCCTACTGCGGTCAAACTCGGCATGGTACGATTCTCAGTTGACTATATTCAGGTAAAGTTGTATATATAAGCTTTATGGAAGTTTCAGTAGCCATTCCATCGATACTGGGGGAGAGAAAAAACCAACAAACAGAAGAAGTAACGGTTCTCGCATCAACACCCCGAACACGGCAACGCATGATAGACCTTACTCAAAAATCCGTTAAATCACTCGTAGATCTTGATGTTAGGGTTTTAGGTACCGACTGGGCTCATGGCAATTATTTGGCTGGCACTAAAAAATCAAGTACACATCTATTGTACTATGCAGTAAGGGGCAACCATATATATTTCGATATTGGAAAAGGAGAACAAAACCTCCCCCCCAATCACGTACTCATTGTACCTGCCGGTTTTCCTCAATGGACCCATCTCTCAAAAGGAAAATCCGTAGGGATATGGGTTAATCTTTGGAATACCCCTCGATGGCATTTTCTAGAACAAAAAATGCCATCTATTCATATAGCGAATGACTTGTCAAAATTAGCCAGCGCAATTGACGCCTGCATTGATGAACAAAAGTCTCCAGAAAGATATGGGGTAGAACAAAATATCTCTAATTATGCCAAAATTATCAGTAATTATATCATACGCACTGTAAAGCCAGAATATAAGTCTTCGGATATAAGTCACTTATTAAAAATAGATCAACTTTGGCATGAGGTATCAGCTGATCTAACACAACCTTGGACAGCAGACATTCTTGCCGCCCGAGCACATATGAGTGTTGGTCATTTGTATAATATTCAAAAACGGTTAACAGGAACCACTCCCATGCAAATGGTACTTCGATTAAGAATGGAACGAGCACAACTCCTTTTGACCAACACTAACCTGACACTTGACCGTATTTCAGAAGAAATCGGATTTAGCAGTGCATTTTCCTTTTCAAATGCATTTGTACGCCAGTTCGGGCTTAGACCCGGAGCGTACCGAAGCCAATTACACAAAAAAATCAAATAGTCCCTCCAATAATACTTACAATTCAGTTTAGAATAAGGTCGTTTTCTCTACTTAACTTTAGTGATTGTTACAAAGCGATTCGATAATCTGAATAAGCGTCTTTTCGCCTCCCTCATTGATAGTGGTGATAGCGTATTAAATCTTTCGTACATTTGAGTTGGGGTTCTCCCGGCTGGTAAAACGATACGAGTGTCAGCAAACACAAGGAGAACCAAATGGATAGAGACCAAAAGACGACGGAAGATACCACGAAAAAGATCATCGAAATTGACGACTCGGCAATTCGAGGACATCTACAGGAGCTGGTGAGAGGCTCTGTTGAGGAGACGCTCAACGGCCTGCTGGATGCCGATGCGGATGTCCCATGCGGAGCAAAACGCTATGAGCGAAGCCCGTGACCTGATCCCATAAAACTGGACGGTTTGTAGTGAGAGTTCTCCGTGGTAATGACCTGCCCCCGTCGATTGGACCACTGAGCCTCTAAAATACGGCTTCTAATAGTTGCTGTGTTCTCTGGGTTCCCTCCCTCCTCCGGAGGAGGGTGGGAAGCGCGGACGCCTCCATCCACGCACCTATATATTCCGTCGGAGTCTTGTTATCAAGCGACTTATGCGGTCGCTGCTCATTGTAATCTTTTTTCCATGCTGCGAGTTTATCACGGGCATCGTCCACTCCGAAGAAAAGCTCCACATTCAAACATTCATCCCTCAACTTTCCGTTGAAGCTTTCGATGTATCCATTTTCGGTCGGCTTACCCGGTCGGATAAACTCCATGGCGACCTCATGATGATATGTCCAGGCATCCATCGACCTGGAGTAAAACTCGCTTCCGTTGTCCACACGAATGCTTTTGGGATAACCGCGTTGATTAGCCACTCCGTTCAGACAAGACGCGACCTTTTCACCGGTGATGGATCGGTCAGCATATAGCGCCAGGCATTCCCGACTAAAGTTATCGACTACCGTCAGTATCCTGAAGTGACGCCCGTCCTCGGTGCGATCCATCACAAAGTCCATACTCCATTGCTCGTTGGGCCCGGCAGCCTGCTCAAGAGGAACACGAGGCCGGTTCGCCAACTTTTTACGGGGTTTCGTGCGAACGGCAAGGTTTTCCTCCATGTAGACCCGATAGACTCTTTTGTGATTAATCTCCCATCCTTCCCGGCGCAACAGAACATGAATGCGCCGGTAACCGAACCGGACACGTTTAGCGGCCAGTTCCTTAATCCGCAGACGAAGCGCCTCATCGTCCCGAGGCTTCGCTTTGTAGAAAAAGGTGGTCCGGCTTAACTCAAAAAGCCCGCACGCCCGGCGGCCCGAGAGTCCGTATGCATCACATGCCCCCTCGGCCAGTTCGCGCTTCCGTGCAGGCTTCAGAGCTTTTTTGCAATGACCTCCTGCAAGATGTGCTTGTCCAGACTCAGGTCGGCTACGAGCTGCTTCAACTTGCGGTTTTCATCACGTAACATGCGTAACTCCCGCACCTCGCTTACTCCAAGCCCCTTGTACTTCTTGCGCCAGTTGTAAAACGTGGCCTCACTGACTCCCATCGACCGGCATAGTTCGGCTATCTTCTCGCCGTTCTCCGCCTGCTTCAGGGCATATACGATCTGTTCCTCTGTGTATCTCTTCCGCTTCATTCGTCCTCCTTATCATGAGGTTAAACGAAGCCGAATCCTAAAGTATCAACTGGTCCAGTTTTCGGGGTGAACGTCAGTAGAAAAGCTAAAAGGCATGAAGCTGAACAAAGCGGCCGATCACGTGCAACGAACCGTAGACGAAACACTGAGCTATATGAGCTATCCCGAGGAGCATTGGCGGCGCATCCGCACCAACAATCCGTTGGAGCGGATTATGCGCGAGATCCGGCGACGTACCCGCGTAGTCGGCAGCTTTCCTGACGGACAGTCCGCGCTGATGCTGGTCGCAGCTCGTCTACGCCACATCGCAGGCACCAAATGGGGGACGCGCCGCTACCTGAACATGACCCGACTCTACGAACTGGAACAACTCAAGAAGAATGCCGCATAGGCGGCCTCGGGCTTCGACCCAACTCCGACGAGTTATATGACCCATTCTCGTTGGCCCGAAGCCCAGAGGCCGCCCCGAACAACAGAATTTATGGAGAACTCCAAAACGAAAGTGCGAAAGATTCTGGACACTACCGCCCAGAGGCCGCCCCGAACAACAGAACTTATGGAGGATGCCAAAACGAAAGTGCGAAAGATTCTGGACACTACCTTTCTGTATTGCTGCTATTCGAGTCGGACGACCGTTCCCATATTGACCGATCCGCATGTATTCTTTCAGCAATAGGATCAATTAACGGATGGCGGGCAAAATCAAATCCTGCCTCGGCAGGAAAATAGTCAGACTGAAACTCCCACCAAAACACCCCGCGATAGTCACATTGCAAAGCCCACTCAAGTTTAAGCTGCAAACTATGTGAATTATCAATTGTAACAAATTCAGTTTTGTCAGGACTATAATAATAAGGAGCTTCTGCGCAAAAATCATAAGACTCCGTCCAGCCATTTGAAACCAATGAAGTCAATTCCGTATAATCAAAATATCTTCCATTTTTCTCTCCCAATGGAACATCACTCATCTCGCCAGGCAATATACCTCTATAATAGAACCCGTAATTTGCAAGACCTATACAGATCTTATTAGAAGGAAACATTCGCCAATTTTTCAGGTCTTTTTTAATTTTATCCAACGGTGCATTATGGGATGGAGTTTTCCCCCAAATCCCCCCTCCCATATCGTAAGTCATCACATTTACCCAATCTATAACACCGCAGAGCCGGGACGCCTGTTCACAAGTATACTTCCGCCAAGAATGAATAGCTGTCGTTAGAAAATAATTCCGCAAAACAGTGGGTTTTCCAAGCTCATCTAATGCTGCACGCAAATCAGTTAGCAACGCAATATGCAACTCAAGATCAAGAGTATGCTCCCAATCAACATCAACCCCATCAAAATTGTATTTTGCTACAAAAGAGCTTATTACTCTAGCAAATTTTCTTCTCCTCTCTGGATCCTCAGCTACAAGGTTGTATTCTTCATCCCCCAATATTGAGAGCAAAACCTTTGTCCCATCAAAATGAGCTCGAGCAATCAATTCCGGCACCAAACTACAGCCAAAATCCCCCTCTGAATATGAGTGATTTCGGACCATTTTTTGCACCACATCTGTTTCCGGTTTATCAAAATCAGAAGCCTCCCACATCGGCGATGCCATAACATACATAATATCAAACCAATCAAACCGCGTCTGATCTAATTGAGAGCGGCTTGAGATCGAGTCACCCACTACATAAATAGAATGGATAAAAATATCCCGGTCGTTTTCGGATGCACGCACTTCAAAAAAAACCGTATAGCAGAAAACAAACAAAAACAGCGCCCGAACGGAAAAATGCATCACGAATCCTTCAGTATAAATTTATTTAAAAATGAGCTTGTTATAACCCTCATAGTAATGAAACCCGTTATGTAGTGATTTTGGGAAAGACATGAGCAGCAGAGGTTGCTCAAATGATTTTGAATAATCAAAACGCGTAGCACAAAAACACCATGCTTCGTCACAGAAAGATGCACCATCTTTGGCGAACACCTTTAACGGAACAGCCATTTCCGCAACATACCCTTGGTCATTATCCTTCCAGTTGCCATCAGTACCCTGAATCGTCGTAGCAACCCGGGCCCCTGACGACCAACTTGAGAAACGGTCCTGCCCTCCCGCCCCTCGACTAGCATAGCGCGCATCATACAACGTGCCGTTCGGAGCGACCACTAGTTCAAAATAAGTGTTGTTGTTCGTCCTAGGCTTGATGTATAATTCCACGCAATCGCCAATCCAAAGTGACGCATCCCCCTTGCTGGAACTAGACCAGACATCATCATCATTGCACTCAAAGGAAACATATAAAGTCTCTTCATCCCGCAAAATACGCACAACAGTTAGAGAAACATCTTCAGCATCTTTGGGGCTATAGATGTAAAAATTGGTAATCGCATCCGCCAACCGCCAAACATCTTCATCCACCCGACCGTCAATGGTGATAGATGAATATATTTTATTGCAGACATAAGAACCTGGCACCATAGACTCTGCCGACGTTACATTACACACAAACCCAACCAAACCCACTATCAAAATAAACGTTTCTAATCTCTTAATCTTCATACACTTTTCCTCCACCTGAGAGGAGCTACTCATTCTTGAGGGCTTCGACCATGTCCTTACCCGCTCTAACAACCGACCCATCGTCTCTCAAGTCGCGCCTTATCGAACTCAACGTCTTAAAGAGATGCTTCATATCCTTAATTCCACCTAACAGGAACCAAATAACTGTCGCGACGGCAAGAACGAAGGAGATGACAACATACCACCACCAAAATTTAGCCCAAACCTCATCCTGAACATCTGCTGTTGCATTATAAATTGTTCCTCCAACAAAAATACCAAGCCAGATCAAGGTATAGGCCATGTAGAAACCATAGATCACCTTATCCCAAAATGAATATTCCTTAGTCGGCAACAAGGATCGCCATCCCGTTGCCGGCATTTCAATATTTCTTTCGTGCTCACCTTTAATGGCATATTTCCCACGGCATAGAAGCTGATCTAAATTAAATTCCGGAACCTTCAGCACAAACCGATCAAATAGGGATCCGATAATGTAGCTAATAATGGCCAACAACATGGACAATGCGAGCATCCACTGGCCGTCAACTGGAAACTTTTCGGGAGTAACTTCCCAGTTGATCCCCGGAACACGCTGAGCAATGCCTTCTACAATATTTGTGAATGCCCCCAGGATCTGAGGCGAACTTCTAGAAAGCCATGGATAGAGATGATTCTCCCATGAGTTCTGGACGACAATGCCGCCAACAGCAACAACACAACCTACGATCAGTGCCGCCCATGCTCCCCGGGTGGTTCCATGCTTCCAATACAATCCGCCTAGAATAACCGCCCCGGCACCACCAAGCCATATGGCGCCGGTAATGGCAAAAAACATCCAAACATACTGGGTCTGTTTGAAGATCAGGCTAAAACAAAAAACAAAAACTGCAACAAACAGAATAGATCCGCGGAGAAGCCACATATGCTGCTTTTCTGTAAGAGTTTTTTTATAGAGAGGCTGGAATACATCTTGAATAAAGATACTTCCCCATGAATGCAAATAGGTGTCATGGGTGGAGATGAAGGCGCACAGCATGAGCGCACACATGGCACCAAGCAACCCCGTTGGAAGTATGCGGGCAAGCACCAACGGAACCGTCATCTGTTTCGCAACCTGGGGATTGTTAATTGTATCCAGACTGCTTGTAACATCAGCGGCAATAGCTGCAAACTGGGTATTATGCATCACGAAGTATGCAACAACAGGCAGCAACACCAAAAACATGAGCTGCACTGCAAATCTCCATGTTCCGAGAATTCCTGCCATTTTTGCTTCATGAGCATTCTTGGCAGAAGAATTATATGCTTGCGACCCCAACCATGCGCGAAACTGATAGACACCAGCAAACGCAGTTATGAGATAAAACCAATAGTTAAACCCCTCCACTTCACTCGATTTGAACGGATGAATTAGAGACGCATTTTCTGGCGCGCTTGCCAGTAAAGTTTTTATTATTTCCGACCAATCAAATCGAACAAGAAGTACGGTAATAATGACCAAAAATGCAATATTGGAAAAGATTCCCTGTAAAAAATCGGTAACAATTACAGCAATCTGCCCACCAAGAAACACAAACAAAAGGGAAATCAAAAGCAGTCCCAACATAAGAAGAATATATGTGGACGCCCCGAAAACCCTCTCTGGAAATCCCAGAAAATACATAAAAAAACGTGCTCCAACTGATGGAAAAATTCCAAAATTAACTATACCTGACACCCACGCAAGAATTCCAGCAAACACACGAAAGCTCTCGCTGTAACGAGCTTCAAAAAATTGAGCCATGGTAAGCGCTCGGGTTTCACGAAAGCGATATATTACCCAGCCGGACACACCTACAATCAACCAAATTGGAATCATTAGCTGCTGCCAAAATACAGCAGTAAATCCTGCATTATAGAAAACTTCAAAATTCGCTATTACTGTAATGGCACCGAGACCAGCCATCCCTTCGGAAATGCAAAGTAGATAACGCCCAGCACAACGATTCGCGGCCAAAAAATCGGCGACACTTCTAGTATACCGCTTAGTAAAAACCGCCATCCCTGTTATAAAAATCATAACAACAACAACAATAAAGGTATCAATAATACTCATAATAGCACGTTCCTACGTACGATAGGGAGTAAGGTTACTCTGCATAACAATCTCTCTATCGCCCCCTGTCTTATTCCAAGCCACGGCAATATAACCGTTTTCCTCACCAGCTTTGTGCAAAACCTCGATATAATACCGGCAACCTACCTGTAGCTCAACAAGCACTGACCGTTGATTAGGATACCTATCCCATTCCCTATTTCGCAAAGCATCTTCACCTGATGTTTCAACAGAAATTAACAGGCGCTTATCTTCTGTGTTATCCGTTTCGCTCAAATATAATTCGCAGTTATCATTTCCAGCCAACCAGAAATAGTAGAGGCCCGACTCCTTTGGTTGCAAATATCCGTAGATTCGAACACCATAATTTCTGTCCCATCCATATCGGGTTTCAAGATTATAAACACAACTTCGATAGTCCGGGGTTTCTGGATACGCAGATAACTCAACCAAATCTGCTACAGCAGACCCGGGGACATTGCGCCATAAGTCCATCGTTAAACCTCCGAGCTGCGGCAAGAATAATGTAACTCCATGCGGAAGTTCTCGTCCCCCTTCCCGATCCGGCGTTGCCGTCTCAACAATTGCTCTCAATAAGGAACGGTTATCTTCAACTGGAAGATCGAATCCCATTTCCCAAATCATTACCCCACGCAGCCCCTTATCGACAGCCCAACGTGTTTTACGTTTAACCATATCGATCCCATTATAGTAAAACCCTTCGTAAATATCCTGACAGGAAAGGAGCTGAGAACATGTTGTGCAAAAGGTTTTATAGGAACTTTCGTTCCCATCGTGAAACAACCAAATGGAATGCGAAAGTGACTTTTCATTAACAAACCGCCCATAAAATGGGATCCCCAAGTTAAGCTTTTCCGGAGGGTAGCCTTTATCAATAAAATATTGAATTGAATCTACAGAATCCGGGAAAGTAGAGTGTCGCTCTCCCCTTGCATCCTTTCCCCACATCATGTCATAAGCCATGATATTAAAATAATCAAGCGCCTCTATCGCATCAGATGACAACCCGTCCAGATTTTCTGAAAGTGCAAGCGAAAGAGTTTTCCCTGAAGGTTTCAGCGCCGCATTTAACTCCATTAGATAATTTGAATAATCGAGCCAGTCTTCTGGATTAGGATACTCCCAATCAATATTAATCCCATCTAATCCTACAGATACTACAAACTGAACTATCTCCTTAATATTTTTGGCACGAGCTTCTGGATTACGAATCAGATCCCTCATCACTTCACCAGAAGAAACTCCAGTACAGAGAACTCGACGAACACCTTTTTCTGCACTTCGCTCCATAAACGAAATGAATGTATCTTCATAAAACTCTTCCGTAAGCTTATCTACACCTATCTCACTCCAATACATAGCATCGGTAACCTGCTCAAAAGAAGAGTCCGCTACCGCATATTCCGGCGCTTTGAGGTCAAAATTTCGCCCATGGTAATATCCAACTATTTGGATTTTTCTTTCGGTCAAATGACGATTATTTGACAATGATAAACTGTTGTTCACTAGCTATCCTCATTTATTTGTTTGTAATAAAAAATACTTTTGATCACTTTCGCCATGGACTACTCATCGCCTTTGCCAACGAATAATCTCGGGCATCACAACGAATTGACCAGCAGAAAACTCCGCCAAAATCATTAAAATAGCACCATTCCGTCTTCATACGAATTTGCTCTGGACCATCCATCACCGCGAGTCTCTTCCCGTCAGGGCTAATATAGCAAACTTCGCTATTATCGGCCGAGGCAAGTGAAAACCACTTTTCTTTCTCCACGATTCTAGAAAGATCAACATACGGAATCTGTTCTATCTTACGTTTACCATTTTCCGGATCTAATTTTTCATATGGCAAACAATTTTCATATAATGGTGAATAAAATGCCAACCCTACCATTATTCGTGACTTAGGAATCCCCGCATCAACCCATCGATTTATGGATATCTTCAAATATGAATTTTTATGAGGAGCTAATGGGTTCTTATTTAAAGGGGCCGTATTCCCGGCATAACCAACACTCATATCATAAGTCATCATATGGATCAGATCCACATTATTCAAAATCACTTCCATATCCAAATTACGTCGAACCCATTCTCCCGGCATCAATGCAACTGTCAAATAATGTTGACGCTGCTTTCGCTTAGCAACTATATCGATCTTACGTCGCAGGCATTGAATCAAGCCCCCCCATCTCCTGCCAGCCTCGGGTGTCGTAACATGCTCCCAATCGATGTCAATTCCGTCATAATCATAATCATCCATCAAATTAACAATCGCATCGGCAAACTCCTCTGTATCCTTAATGCTCTTACAAATTCTCTCCCATACTTCACCACCAAAAATGAACGGACAAAGAATAGCTTGAGCCCCCTCTTGGCGGCACAAAGAAACCAGTTGTCGATCAGGCCAAAACCCCGGCTCGGCATTGGCCTCTCCCGTTTCAGAATTATAGTTCAAATGACCGAAATGGATAATCTGACTATAATAATCAAATGGTATTTTTTCTATTCCCCAATCCTTATGCCACTGATCTGTGGAACGAAAATACCCACCTATCAACGGTTTCCCCATACCCAAACTCCACTCTTCAGCAAAGACAAAAAACGAAAACCACAAACACAAAACCCAAACAACCGTTTTCACTGGACCCCCTTTCCCTCTTATTAGACTAGATGAAATTTCATTTTCCATATTATCCAAACAAGTCGCCATACTCATATCTATACAAATAATACTCAAATCTATGTTGATTAATCTAATTTTCTAAAATTCACCCCAGCATATTCCAAACGTTTCAAACACACTCGCAATCTCTGCAAAAAACCTTCATAATCTCTTTTTCTAAAAGGATACCAAACAATTTCAGCCAAAGCACAAGTTCGCGGGAAAAGAAGTGGACTCGGGTCTTAAACCACTCAATGCTTTGTTTTAGTTATGCCGCATAGCTCCGGGTTTGTTTTGTTTCCTCCCTCCTCTGGAGGAGGGAGGGAAGCGCGGACGCCTTTGAGAAAGCACGTGAGCCCCACTAAACCCGACTTGTTTGATAACATTTCTTGCTATTGGAAAGATCGGACTTTAATATCCCTACAAATCAATCCGAGAAAAGGTTTCACAATGCCAAAATAAATACACTTTTAAAGGACTGGCATGAAGATCGCGATACTAGGAAATCTGACACCAGGATATATCTGCCCGATGACTCAGGGGCTTGAGCGCATGCTTCGGGAATTACGGGCCCATCCTACTGTCTTTCCGCTCAGCCTGAACCTTCTTTCTCATTCAGCAGGAATCAAAGGTTCGCTGAAACATATTTTCTTTCGCCCATACATGTCGCGACTGGCAGAATTCGACGCCATTATTGTTGTCCAGCATCTGCGGGATGCATTCACAACCGCCCTGGCAATTGAAACCCTTCGACTGCTGGTGCCCGACACACCGGTTCTCCTTTACGATTTAACGTACCTTCCAACGGTTGGACGCTGGGGTCCATGGCTGAAATCTGCAGGAAACGAACTCTGGGGATCAGGTTCCCAAACTTTCCGAGGACTCAAGCGCTATGACTGGTACCTCTGTGTTTCCAAACAGAACCGCCTTCCCATGCCTGCGGAAGAACAACCCTGTTCGGAAATTGGAATCTATCTGGATGATGACTCTCTTTATCCGGCCCCAAAAAGTTCATTCCGCGCGCTAATTGATTTTGAACGGGAAGCCTTTCCCGGAGAACGAAAACTGCAGTTCGAAGCTCTGAAAGAAACCGATACAGATTATGTTGTTCTGCAGGGACAGTATCCCATTTCCGCAATCCGGGAAATTTATCGGACCTGCAGTATCTACTTCCTCGCACATATGGAAAGTTTTGGACTGCCGATCTGTGAGCTTCAAGCCTGCGGCAGCCGCATTATGACTCCATATGCTGACTGGTGCGATGCCCATCGGCTGCCGGATGCATCGCTCGGTTCACATCACAGACTGCCACCGAACTTTGTAATTTACGATAATCACAAGGAAACGCTCATTCATGAGATTCAACGCGTAAAAGAAAAAGCAGACCCGAAAGCCGTTGCCGAGAGCTTTCGCCGACATCACGGACATTTCCTGACAGGAAACCCTGATGCCCTTCAGGATGTGCTGGACCGAATCAGTCGAAAAGAGATAACCGCCCAGTCTCACCAGGAATACACCGGTCGAACCGAACAAATTCCGATTCGGCCCGACAACACAAACAAACACCAACAGTAATATCCGAAGAAATTCGGCGCCACTGTCTATCAATCAACAACCGAAAAAAATGCTGATTGTTATAAAAAACAAACAACTGAACGTCGAAACAGGAACAACATCATGAACACGAATATTTATTCCTCAAAAACACCGGATCGTCGAAAAAGAACTGGCGTCGGCATCGCCCTGCTCTTATTATCACTGCCTCTTGCTTTTGTTTCCGGCCACGGCCTCGACAGCGATTCCGACGGCATGCCGGACGATTGGGAAGTTCTGCACAGCCTGAACGCTGCCACAAACGACGCCGCAGAAGATGCCGACAACGACGGCTTCAGCAACTATAAGGAATATGTAGCCGATACCGACCCTCAGAGCGACCTCTCTTTTCCTCTGCTTGACCTGACATGGGACACCAACAGTATCACCCCAATTCTTTCGGCATCCACCTCATCTGAGCGAGTCTACCGAATTGAGTACAGCGATGACCTGGCCGCGGGAGCCTGGACGTCGCTGGTTGAGAACGTCGCCGGAGGCGGATACAAAACACTGGGCTCCGACACAAACATTCTCCCTCATCGTTTTTATCGGATGTCGGTTGGCTTCCCGGCGCTCTTCATCCTGCCTGAACAGCTGGAATTCGGCACCGTCAACATCGGGGAAACCTCTGCGGTACAAACCATTTACCTCACCAACGAGGACGATTCGGCACACACCCTGATGGAGATCGTTTTGCTGGGTGAGCATACCAATGATTTTCTTCTGACAGACCTGCCGCCGACGGATTACGTCATGGCACCGCAGGCGACAGTTCAGTTCAATGTTGCCTTTGCCCCGACATCCATCGGCTCACGCAACGCACAGGTTAAAAGCCATTTCGACAATCATTCGACGCATCTCTACGCAGACGCGCACGGCGCCGGAGCCTATCACTATTATGTAAATGCCGGAGGATCAGACTATACAGATCCAGATGGAAACTATTGGCAAACCGATGACGGTTTTTATAACACCGGAACGGCTTACAGCACCAACGTCACAGTCAACGGAACGAACATGGAACCACTGTATCAGGACGAACGATGGGACGACACCAATACTCCGGAAATGGTGTACAGTTTTCCGGTGGAACCCGGATCATACGTTGTCCGGCTCCACTTCGCCGAAATTTTTCCCGGCAATGCAGAACCGGGATCCCGGATCTTTGATGTTTTAATTGAGGGTCAGGAAGCGCTCCAAAATTACGACATTGTCGCCGACACAGGCTTCCAAACCGCAGGTGTCAAAGAGCTGTTTACCCAGGTTGCAGACAACTCGCTCGACATTGAATTTGTTCATAAAGTTCAGAATCCGAAAATATCCGCGATCGAAGTCTTCTCGGGAAGTGTCTTTACCGACACAGATGAAATTTCCTGGGGCCATGTTGAACTCAACTCTACCGGGACCGTTGAACAGATTGAACTGTCCAATACCAGTGATTCCGACATCACCATCGACACCCTCAGCTTCCTCATTATCCAGGGTGCCACACACGACTTTACCGTCACTATCGATGGCATTGATTACACCGGCAGCGATTCAGACATCGACATCCCGGTTAATATTGTGCTCGCCGCAGGTGAGACCAAAACCATCATCCTGACCTATACACCCACCGAAGAGATCGACAATGATGCATGGCTGAAACTGTCCGGAGACTTTGCACCGGTCAGTATCCGGCTGCAGGGAACCGGCGGCGAAGGAACCGGTCACCCCTTCCTGCACGTCGTCATCAGGGTTCCGGAACTGGTCGTCGATTATGATGCTGACGGGTTCGGACTGGTCTACCTCGACGGAACCGACTCTCACACGCATGAATTCGGGCACGAACTTGCCGCCTTCAATTGGTCAACCAACGGAACCGTGTTCGCCACCAACCAAAGCGAAACGGCATCTTTCCCACTGGGAACCCACGAAGTGTCTTTGGCGATCTATGACGACAACGTGCCCCCGGAAACACTTACCAACAGCGCCACCTTCACGGTTGCTGATGGTCATGCAGTACCCGGCTCGATCGTTTATTACTACGAAGGAGTTGCCGGCGGCGGAGAGCGCAACACGGAAGAAATGGTCGCGTCCGTACCATCCAATGCGGACTATGCGCAGCGTGCGGACAGCCTGCTGATTCAAGCCAGCGCCGGGACCGTCGGTGACAGCCCTTACACCAATCAGGTTATGATCCGTATGCTTGCGGACCTCAATATCAGCGCCATGGACACTTATGAGTTCGCAATGACCGGCGGGTCGACCAACCTGCTCCTGATTGACGGCACGGCCTACACAAACCCGGTCATGCTCCACATGGGGACCTACGAACTGGAAGCCCGTTTCGCAGTCACCAATATTGCGGACCTGCCGCTGGCAGTTCTATATGGACCGACCAACAGCACTTTAACGTCAATTCCTGCCGCCCTGCTTTCGCACGATGAAACCGGGATGCTGCCGGTGATCAATTCCGCACCTACAGAGGGGATCAACCTCGGCGGAAACATCATTGAAATCACAGGACTGGGGTTCTTCCCGGAAGATCAGGTGGTTGTGCACTGGGGCAGCACAAACATTTCAGGCACCAACCTGACCGTCACCTCAGAACTGATTACATTCACATCGCCACCGGGCGACGGACTGATCACAGTGACCGTGGAAACACCAAACGGCATCAGCGACAGCTTCCATTACAACTATACGATCGATGGCCCGGTTCCGGTTGCATTCTCACTGGAAACAGCAGCCATAATTCCTGTTCCAACCCAGGGCGATTGGGGACCGGACGGCCGCTTCTATGTCGGCGGAGTTGATGGAACCATCACCGTACTGTCTTTCGATGACAATTATCAGGTCACCAACACCCAGACCATCAGCACACTAACAACCAACAGCAACCCCAATATTCTGGGCATTGCCTTCAACCCGTTTGATCCGCCCTCTCCGGTAAAAATATATGTATCTCACTCGCAGCTCTTCGCCAACGGCGGAGAATGCTTCGAAGGATTCTCACCCTATTCCGGCGCGATCACCGTACTCACCGGCCCGGACTTCGACACGCAGGAAACCCTGATCGACGGCCTGCCGGTCTCCAACCATGATCACGGAGTCAACGGCATTCAGTTCGACAATCAGGGCCGACTGCTCGTCGCTGTCGGAGGAAACAGTAACGCGGGAATTCCCGACTGTCCGATGGGCGACCTGCCCGAGTCTCCTCTATCAGCCGCCATCCTGCGTGCCGACATCACTCGCAGCAACTTCAACGGACACATCACCTATGTTGAATCGGCTGGCGGCATCACAAACAGCGACCAGGTCTACGGCGACATCGTCGACGTTGCCTCCAACGTAGATGTCGAAGTGTTTGCTGCCGGATTCCGCAATCCGCTCGATCTGGTCTACACAACCGAAGGTCTTCTCTACACCAGCGATAACGGTCCCAACGCCGGCTATGGCGCGGCCTCCACATCGGCCACCACGCAAGGTGCCGATCCTGATCAGAACGACACATTAAACCTGATCATCGAAGGCAACTACTACGGCCACCCGAACCGCAACCGTGGACGGTACGATGACCGACAGAATGTTTATTATGACAACAGTGCCGCATCCGTCCCCGGCGTTTTCTCTCAGGGAATGGCCATCTTCCTGCCGTCGGTTAACGGTATCGATGAATATCGTTCCGAAACCTTCAACGGTGCCCTGCGCGGAGAACTGCTCCTGCAGAAATGGAACGGGAACACCTATCGCATCAGCCGTTCTGCCGACGGCACCGCAGTGACTTCTACGGCATTGATTCCTGTTGCAATCGACGCATTGGACGTCGTCTGCAGTCCGGGCGGTGCCATTATCGGCGTTGACTACACCGACAACCAAGTGGTTGTCGCTCAGCCCAACGACATCAGTGCAACCGGCACCAAAGCCTTCGATATCTTCCCGTGGCGCGCACCGGCGTCCGGCGGCACGCCGTTTGTCATCGGCGGAACCGGTTTCGAAGCCCTCAGCAACACCACGGTTTCGGTCGGCGCGTCCAATGCAGTTCTCACCTATGTGTCTTCCAACCGGATTCGCGGAATCATCCCCGCCAAATCCAACCCGACATCCGACTTCCTGGATATCACGGTGACCAGCGGCGAAAATGTATCGGTCATCTCCAATGCATTTCGCTATTTGCCCGAACCGGGCAGCGGAACCGGTGAATGGACCGTATTGGAGGACCTTCCCGAACCGCTGGCGGAAGTCTCCGCCGGCGTCATAAACGGCGTTCTTTACGTGGTCGGCCAGGGGCATCCCGGCACCTTTGCCTACGACTTTTTCAGCGGCGCATGGATTACCGGCCTGCAGGCACGAACCTACACCGGCAATCACCATGCGGCGGAAGTCATCGACGGCAAGCTCTATCTCTTCGGCGGCCTTGAAGAAGACCTATCCTATGTCCAGATCTACGACCCGGAAACCGACTCATGGTCGCTCGGCGCAGATGTCCCGTGGGCCGGCGGCTCTGCCTCCACGGCGCTGATCGACGGCCAGGTTTACCTGGCAGGAGGAATTGCCTCCAACACCACCGTCACCTCCAACGCAGTCTACAATCCGGCGACAGACAGCTGGACCATGCTCGCGCCGATGCCGGCTGGACGCAACCATGCCGCCTCCGCCACCGATGGCGAACGCTTCTACATCTTCGGCGGACGGGGCCCGGGCAGCGGCGATGGCAATATCGTGGCAGAAGGCTTCGATGACGTCCTGATCTACAACCCGGCCACAGATACGTGGGAAACCAGTTTCGACATCGGATCAACCATTCCGCCTCTGCTGCAAAAACGCGGGGGTCTTGGCAAAGCAGTCTACTTCAGCGGCGAATTTTATGTCATGGGCGGGGAAACCACGGACACCGGCACCGGCGCCGTGACCGGCGATGTCTATGACCGGGTCGATGTTTACAATCCCGTCACACAAACATGGAGACAGGAAGCCGGCATGCTTACCGCCCGGCACGGCATCTTCCCGGTTCTTCATGATGAAGCCATCTATCTACCCGGCGGCAGCACGGCTGCCGGCGGAGGAAGCGAGTCCACCGTATTTGACAAACTGAAACGATAGGAGCTACCCTCTGCGTATGAACAGCTGCGAACGAGAGACATTCGAAGCAATCACCCCGCAGCTGGCCGCAGAGTGGACCCGGATTCTGTCTGAAGAACAATCGGTCCACGATCTGGGCCAGACACCGGAATGGTGCAGCAACTGGGCAGAAACATATCGTTCAGCCTATCAAAACCTGAAAATTGTCCGAGAGGACTCCTCGGTGTATCCGTTGATGATTCGCCGCTTCGCCGGCCTGCGCGTGCTTCAATGGATTGGACAGGGCTGCGGCATGGAATCCGACTATTCCGGAGGAGGCGGATCCTGCAAAAAGCTGCTCGGCGCGCTGATTGATTCTGATGACTGGGATGTGGCGCAGCTTCAATTGCCGCACTGGCAGAACGAATGCGCCATGCTGGTGAAAACCCTTCTGCGCTATGAAAAATATCTGTGGACCGTCGACGTTGCAGATCAGTCGGTCGTTATCAATCTGCCAAACACATTCGAGGATTGGCTGTCCACTCTGGCCAAAACGCCGAGAAACCATGCGCGACGATTTGTCAAAAATGTCGATGAAGGCGCAACCCGGTTTGAAATTCTGACCGGAGCGGACATTCTGCCAGCACTGGATGATCTGATCGCCAATAACCGGCAGCAGTGGAATGTTCTTTCCAGGCCTGAAGATGCTCAGTTTCTGAAAAAAACAGTGCAGGATCTGACACACAGTCCGAACCTGTTCCTCGCCCAGATAGTCGACGACAATTGTGTTCCGGCCTGCTGCCTCGGCTACTGCTCCGGCGGGTTTGTATTCATCCACACCGCCGGAATCCGGCGCGAGGAATACAAAGGCATGGCTCCCGGCATTGCGCTCTATTCCCTGCTCATTCGGGAAATGATCCAGCGCGGCATGCAAACATTCGACTTTTGTCCCGGACTGGAAGAATATAAATTCCGGCTTGGTGGACACTGGGTTCCAAACCATCACATCGTCTTTGCCCGTAACCGCCTTGCCTACTGCCGCTACCGCGCCACTCGTGCCACTGCCTCATTCTTCCGTTCCAGCCGCGATCTCATGCGCCGAAAAATCGGAAACAGCTGAACCTTTTTCCAACCGCGGAAAACTCATCTATGAAACGACGTCATTAGCGGTCTCGCCTCCAGCTTCCTGCCGCCGCATCAAAATATTATTTCATAGGACTGACCCTTGCGCTCTGGAATCCGTCCGGCAGGAGATTGCCGGACGGTACAAAGGAGGGCTCTGAACGGAGCCCTCCTTTTTTAGGGTTTGGAGAAAAACAACGTGTTCCTACGGCAAGCAACAAGTTTATTATCGATACTTTTTATGCTTAAAAGAAGACAGTAGATCTACTGTGTCTATTCGAGCACCACAACGTGGGCATTTTTTGGGGAAGCCAAACAACAATTATTGATAGAGAACTCATGGCTTCCTCCTTGGATAACGACGTGTAAGGTTATAGATTGGCAAAATTTTGCCCTGCTTCAGAGGCATAACCGCCCCCTTCCCCCGTTGTCTCATGGAACGGAACTCACGAGACGCTCTTCAGATCGAGCAAAAGCAGTGAGCGCCTGCCATGGCACTCACTGCGACAGCACAGTCAATCACTCACATCAACTCGTTCAATAGTTGCCTTGTCAGCAAGTATTTTAATTTTATCCGAAAAATCAAAACCTCGTGTCACATATCCTAATTCCGAGCTTATTTTCTGACCTGATGCTGTTACCACTGCAATTGAATATCCAGATTCATGACTTACTGGAAAATCAAAACTAACAGTCGCTCCAACCAGAATATTTGTGAACGAAAAATCTTTCTTACAAACATTCACCTTCACAAACTCCAGCGTCTCGCCAGACTCATTAATAATATCTAGATGACCAACTGAATCAGACGAGCGAGCACAGGAAACTGTAAAACCCGTCAAGAAAACAAAAAGGGCAAGGATGCTCCGTATTACGGAGTACTTATTCAATATCCACCTCCTTCGCTTGGACTCGTTTGCAAATTATCTGGATCTATATCTCGACCGGCGGTAGCCGCATCTCGACCTTCTGCATTGTTGTTTAAATCCATAAACGCTTCACCTACGATATCAATTTGGTCAGTAACAATTTTTGTTGTAGTAAGTGACCTGCCCCCGTCGATTGGACCACTGAGCCTCTAAAATACGGCTTCTAATAGTTGCTGTGTTCTCTGGGTTCCCTCCCTCCTCCGGAGGAGGGAGGGAAGCGCGGACGCCTCCATCCACGCACCTATATATTCCGTCGGAGTCTTGTTATCAAGCGACTTATGCGGTCGCTGCTCATTGTAATCTTTTTTCCATGCTGCGAGTTTATCATGGGCATCGTCCACTCCGAAGAAAAGCTCCACATTCAAACATTCATCCCTCAACTTTCCGTTGAAGCTTTCGATGTATCCATTTTCGGTCGGCTTACCCGGTCGGATAAACTCCATGGCGACCTCATGATGATATGTCCAGGCATCCATCGACCTGGAGTAAAACTCGCTTCCGTTGTCCACACGAATGCTTTTGGGATAACCGCGTTGATTAGCCACTCCGTTCAGACAAGACGCGACCTTTTCACCGGTGATGGATCGGTCAGCATATAGCGCCAGGCATTCCCGACTAAAGTTATCGACTACCGTCAGTATCCTGAAGTGACGCCCGTCCTCGGTGCGATCCATCACAAAGTCCATACTCCATTGCTCGTTGGGCCCGGCAGCCTGCTCAAGAGGAACACGAGGCCGGTTCGCCAACTTTTTACGGGGTTTCGTGCGAACGGCAAGGTTTTCCTCCATGTAGACCCGATAGACTCTTTTGTGATTAATCTCCCATCCTTCCCGGCGCAACAGAACATGAATGCGCCGGTAACCGAACCGGACACGTTTAGCGGCCAGTTCCTTAATCCGCAGACGAAGCGCCTCATCGTCCCGAGGCTTCGCTTTGTAGAAAAAGGTGGTCCGGCTTAACTCAAAAAGCCCGCACGCCCGGCGGCCCGAGAGTCCGTATGCATCACATGCCCCCTCGGCCAGTTCGCGCTTCCGTGCAGGCTTCAGAGCTTTTTTGCAATGACCTCCTGCAAGATGTGCTTGTCCAGACTCAGGTCGGCTACGAGCTGCTTCAACTTGCGGTTTTCATCACGTAACATGCGTAACTCCCGCACCTCGCTTACTCCAAGCCCCTTGTACTTCTTGCGCCAGTTGTAAAACGTGGCCTCACTGACTCCCATCGACCGGCATAGTTCGGCTATCTTCTCGCCGTTCTCCGCCTGCTTCAGGGCATATACGATCTGTTCCTCTGTGTATCTCTTCCGCTTCATTCGTCCTCCTTATCATGAGGTTAAACGAAGCCGAATCCTAAAGTATCAACTGGTCCAGTTTTCGGGGTGAACGTCAAGGTCAAGCCGATATATAAAAACATACGATACGCCGGCGCCCCTCTTCCAACGCCTCAAAGCGTCAGGAATCCTCTCGGACAAGCAGGAGAAGGTGCTACAGGAACAATATGAATCGCTCGACCCATTCGAACTGGAGCAGCGCATCCAGCGACGACTAAAGAAAATAGAAAAAATGAAACCGGCGGCGGGCTCGCCGCAGTCGGGAGCCCCGGGGCTCCCGACTGCCTCCCGTTCCTTGACACCACTTCAACCAACAGGTACTTAACCATGCAGTTCAACGGATCTGAAACAGCCCGCTACGGTGTCATTTATTTATGAGTCAACGCGTTGGCTGAAAAGTGAAGTGAGCGGCAAGCAGATCACGACTGTATTGCGCACATGCGGTAATCGCGCCGCTCACGACTCGAATCAAAACTCCAGATAGCACCTGTTGAAGGTTTCCATCATGGGAAAAATGGAATCGGATGTATTAATAGTATCAGGCAATTCCGTCGAATGTCTGAATTGGAAATCGCAGACAGTTATTCGGGATATATCCACTGCGTTCGACGACGTCGCAACCATTCCGGCCGCAGAAACCATGTTCTCCTGATATGCCCCTGAAATTCCGGGCGAAAGATACCAGCCCGCCCATTTCCCCAAGCCGGTTATATAGTTCGCAACCGAAGTTAATGTACTCCCGGTTCCATCAGCAAGAACGATTGCTGCCGGATAATCTAAATAGATTCCTTTAAAATTTCGTCCGCGGTTATTCATACAGTTGATCAAGCCGGCATAGATTGTCGTATAGGCCATATTTTTAGCCGGACTGGCATCAATCAAAGCCCATTGCAACTCAAATGTGCTCCAGTTTGCAGGGTATAATTGCTGATACTTGGTTTCAACTGCGACAATAAGCGAGTCAATTAATTCGATCCTTTCAGTGGGAGTCGGATTGTTTGTAAAGTCCTTGGAAAGCGTACTTTGAATTGCGAACACAATGTTCGTGGCCGCACTTTTGTTCCTTATAGTATTGAGACGACCGACTTCGACTGCGGCCACCCAGTCTATACTTTTGCCTTCAGTCCAAACCCGATTAATTACCCCGGAGTCGTACTCAACCGTCCCCGATGCCTGCCATGTTTTGTATTGTTTCTGCTGCACTGTCCCGTCTAAAGAACTTAAAGCCTCGACATCCAGATTGATTAAGTTCATCCCATCCATTCTACTGCGAGCAGTCGTCCATTCGTTATAATTATCAGGCGTGAACTTGTCAAGAAACGTTCCACTAAGATCAAACCCCATCTGGTAATACCACTCCCGGGCACTGACCGATGTTGTCATCATGATACAAATTAAAACAATCAATTGCTCCATTCTCTTTTTCACAAGAACTCCTTTTTTACGAACACAAGATTTATTCCCTTAGTTGTCATCAACCCAGCACTATTCTGATCTCATAACCACCTCCGTTTTTTTCATTTCCTCCCATGTCTCTCATGGGAACTCCACCTGCACATGATAAAACCCGTTTATTCCCAGCGCTCCACTGGTGAATACAACAGGTTGATTTAAAGTCAGCGGGACAGCGGCTTCGACGTTTTTCCAATCATTGGAAAGCAGGCTAGTAGCTCGCTGCAATGAATAAAGCAGCCCGGCTTTACCATCGAGCTGAAGCGGAAGATCGCTTTGAACACGGAATCCACCGTCATCCGGATTCAGGCGTCCGGTTCCATACGCACTTTCGGCCCAATCGGGAAAGCCGTCGCCATCCGCATCACCGTTGGCAGCGCGGATCCAGTCGATTTCAAAATTCGCCCCGGCACTGCCGATCGGATCGACTCGCAGCCTGTTGATCTGCCGCCCGTCCCGGCATGCACTCCCCCCCTCGGCATCTCCATCACAATTCCAGTGCCAGCAGCGCACACTCCCCTGAGCGCTCAAGGCGATAGCAGAAAGCAGAAAGCTCCGGATAAACGTCTTCATTTTCCTGTTCTGAAGCGATACCAATAGGCCCCGTCATTGAGCGGCCCGGCGAGTTTCCCGCCCAGTGTGACCCAGCCGGGATCGGTCAGCACAAAGTACGTTGTTTCCGGCTTCAGCTTCGGCAGATCAAACGTAATTGTTGTCTGTCCTTCTGCCGGATGACCCGGCTGAGGATCGGTCTGCCAGATCGGCGTATCTTCCTTTCCGACCGCATACAGTCGAATGGATTTTCCGGCCGAGCCGGCAAAACTGATCGGCTTTGAAAAGTTAAGGGTTAAATCGGTATCGCATGAAACATCCGTTTGCGCCATGTGCGGAACCGCCGATTCGTAAGCAGACATAACCATGCGAATGCGATGAAAGCCCCAGCCTTCCTGATAATCCTTGAGCGGCTGTTTCCAGCCGGGCGCCATTTTCGTGTGCTCGTTGGCAAACGCAAACCAGCGATCGCTCAGCTCCTGCAGTTTTTCGGGCATTTCTGATGCGAGATCGTGTGTTGTGCAGGGATCTTTCTGAACATTGTAAAGCCGCCACGGCCCGTCACTGATGCTGGAGATTTTCCAGTCGCCGCTCACCAACCCTTTGCCGGTAAAATTAAAGGCCCAGAAGATTTCATCATGAATGGCGTAACTGGGCAGTGATGAATCGTTCCATAAAGGCAGCATGGAATTTCCGTAGAGGGGCTCCAGCTTTCGGTCGCCATCCATCGCGGGATAGTCGATACCGGCGAGCTCAAGAAACGTCGGATAAAGATCGGTCACGTGCAGACGCTGTTTTTGAATACTGCCGGGGGGGGCTGCGAGCTTCCCGGGCCAGCGCACGATGAGCGGCGAGGACACACCGCCCTCTTCCGCCGACGACTTATACCAGCGGAACGGCGTGTTTTTCAGATAGCTCCAGCCGTTGGACGAATACGGAATGCTGTTCTTGTCCCAGGGAACCTGCCGATCGTAGGTGCGAATATCGCCGTTGCCATAAGCGCCGCCGTTGTCGGAAAAGAAAATCACCAGCGTATTTTCGTCCAGACCTTTTTCCCGCAGGTGGTCCAGAATCCGCCCGACGTTCCAGTCCAGCCGATCCATCATGCCGGCATGGGCCGCCATGCGGCGCGCTTCGAGCTTTTGCGTTTCCTTCGTCAGCTCATTCCAGCGGCGCACCTCGCCGTTCGGCGGCGTATTGATATAACGCTCATCAATCAGTCCCATTTTGCGCTGGCGATCGAAACGTTTGTTCCGCAGCACCTCCCAGCCGGCCTCATAACGCTCAACATATTTTTCAACGTCCTTCTGATAGGCGTGCAGCGGACTGTGCGGCGCATTAAATGCGAGATAAGTAAAAAACGGCTTACCCTGCTCGACCGCTTTATTGATCTGGACAATCGCATCATCCGTGAACGCATCCGTGCTGTACCAGCCTTCCGGAACCGGCGCGGGCGCCTTACGATTGGTCTGAATTTGCGGACTTCCGTTTCCGGCATCAAAGCCTGTCCAGCAATTAATGGCTCCGTGCAAGAAGCCGTAAAAAGCATCGAAACCTGCATCCAGGGGATTGCCCGGCTGATGCCACTTTCCGGAAATGGAAGTTGCATATCCTGCCTGTTGCATCAGGCGGGCGATTGGCAGCGAGCGGCGGTAGTTGTCCGACTGCGAATGCGTATGACCGGTCATCAGGCTCGTACGCGTCACCACGCACATCGGGTTTACATGATACTGAGAAAACCGCACCCCCTGATCCGCCATCCGGTCAATGCAGGGCGTATCAATTTCTCCGCCGTAACAACCGAGGTCCGACCAGCCCATATCATCCACCACAATCATAAGAATATTCGGGCGTTCAGCCGCCTTAGCATTTAAAAATATGGAACAAAACAACCACACAAAAATACGCTTCATGACATGAGTCTCCTAATATCTTTCCCGGAAATGAACATTCGATCGTTCTATCTTTCAAACATTCCGACGCCCGCAAGTTCAAATTCCTCACCATTAAAAACAACGGACAAAGGTTTTGCCGGGGCTTTGTGAACAATAATTTTAACAGCATCAGGCGAAACCGTAACATCCATCGGCACACCACAGTACAACAGGTTGCGAACAGTCATCTGCGGGCAGTCTTCAGGGAGATTCGGTTCGATATGGAGCATCTGCCCGTCAGGGCGCAGTCCCATAAAGCCCAGCGGAACCACCGCGGAAAGCATACTGCTTTCAGTAAACTCAAAATCAATTCCGACGCCGCCGGCCGTGCCACCTCCCTGCAGCGTTGTGCCGCCTTTTCCGTCGCCGTAATATTTTCGGTACCCGCCGTACGCCTGCACTTCTTCGTCCCATGTCCGAATAGCCATCAGGCGTTTCCAGGCATCATCGGCTCCACACACTTTGATGCGGCTCATAATGTCATAGAACGAAAAGCCGAGCACTGCGCCGCCATCCTGAACCTGCCCGCCGAACGGCAGTGTTTCCGGCCCCGTCCATGCGTGGGCATACCATTCCACATTCCGTTTAGTCGTCGCACGCGGAGCCAGGTGATATGCATAGATGTCGGCTCCGGTCGAGGTATCGCCCTCCACAATCCGTTCACCGCTGACCCACTCAAGAATCTGCTCTGCATGCTCTTCGGTTGCGATGCCGTAGTGAACCGCCTCAAGGTTGACAAAGGTAAAACCATAGTCGTGCGGAACACCGTCCGCGTCAATTGAGCCGACGAAGCGGCCTGCGGTTTCATTCCAGAACTTCTGATTCGCTGTCACTTTTACATCTGCGGCATGTTTGCGCAGGAATGCCGGATCCATTCCTCCGGGCGCGACTTCTTCGAGTTCAGCCATCGCGAGCAGTGAAGCATAATAATGCGTGGTAGTATACATGTCGTCCCAACCAAACGGAAGCAGGTCCCAGTAGTTACCGCCCTTGCCGTGACCGACATGAAAGGTTTTCGTGCCGTCCGGGGTAACGGTGTATCCCGGTCGCCCGTCATGTCCATGCCACGTGCAGCGGATATGATTCAGTTCCCGGCCGTGCCCCTCTTCCATCATAAAGCGCATCGCCGTGCGCAGGCGCGGCATCATCGTTTCCAGAAAATCCTGATCACCGCTCCATCGGAAATATTCGAACGCCGCCTTAATGTAGATGGCATTATTCACCAGATGCCGCGTATCCCAATGTGTAAACACCGAGCGGATCATTAATGCCTGCCCTTTCTCCAAACCCTGGAAAACAAAACGGATGCGGGTGATTTTGCCGGCCCATTGCGGCTGGTCGAACAAAGGAATGATTGAATGGAACATGCCGGTGCTCTCACTGCGGCCCGGCCCTTCGAGCCAGTCAGCGGAAAAGGCCGTGCGCCGTTCAGGACTCCAGTCCTTATCGCCTTCGCGCATCCACTCGAGGTATCCACCGGCACAATCGGCTTCCCAGCGAATCTGAATATACGGACAGTTAAACGGATCGAGCGTAACATCCTCCGGACTGGTCAGCACCGCCGTTTCACCGAGCGCCTTCAGTTCCCAGGCATTTTTTTTCTGATTAATCCCGCGGCTTTCCACCCCCCGGGAACTCCATCGCTCAGTTGCGGCTTCGCCGAAATGTTCCGGCGCAAATTCGCGCGCCGGGTCGTAACAGATTTCCCATCCGAGCTTGTTGTCATAGAAATGCCATCCGGCAGTCACGCCGCGGAATCCGTTTTCCAGCGGAACCTGCACCCAGTGCGGAAACGGCCAACCCAGATCATGAGAGCTTGCCCCATGCTGTTGCGAAGCCACATAGCCTTTTTTTCCAACCTGATCGGCCAGCAGGTGATCTCGTGTAAATTTCTGAATTGATTCACCTTCACGCTGAGCGTCATTGAGCCAGCAGTCGGAAATCGCCAGATATTCGCGCGGGAAAATCGTTGGACCGATATCAATGCGGTTCGTGAAAAACGACTGCACATAGCCGTTAAACCACGCCGCACTTTGCGGACAGTTCGCGAACTCAAACTGCGTCACATTCTCTCCAACAGTTCCTTTTGAAAATCCGGAAGAAACAGCCCCCAGCAAAACCATCCCGGCAATCACTTTCTTTTTCATTAATACGTACACTCCTTTATGGCTCCGACAAGCGCGTCGAGCTGTTCTTCTGTGGTTGAAATATCCAGATCATGCGAAGAGGCAATCAGTCCGCCGCCCGGCCCGGCCTGTTCAAAAAGATCAAAAACATGGGCGCGGATTTTTTCAGGACTCATCATGTGAATGCGGCCGGTATAGAGCCCCCCGTAGATCCCGGTGCGGCCTTTGTATTCATCGGCGAACGCGCCGACATCCTGCAGGTCAGGCTGCAGCGGATTGAGCATACGGACATTCAGCTCATCGGCAAACAGATCATAAAGCTCTTTCACCTTGCCGTCGGTATGAAAGAAAATCGGCTTGCCGGCAGCATGGGCAACATCAATAACTTTTTTCCAGTGCGGGAGGATGTGTTCGCGCAGCTGTGCAGGCGACATCAGAAGCCCGCTGTTTGCCGCCACATCGTCCATCACATAAAGCGCAGTGATATCCAGTGTGCAGAGCCGCTCCGCCAACACGGCCATAATATCCGACATGCGGTGAAAGAAGACGTCCACCCGTTCCGGCTCGTCCATCAGATCCATGTAAAAATCAGCCTGCGAGATCATCATTTCCACATGCGTCAGCACATTGGGCACGTTGGCAATGACGGCCTTGTCCGGATATTTTTTCAGCATCGCCTCACAGTTCGCCGTCAGGGCCGGATCGTTCGGATCGGGCAGCTCGATATCCGGCGTTTCACTCCAATCTTTGAAAAGCGACTCAACCATCCACGGCGTACCGCACCGTTTCTCAAAACGGCCGGAGGGAAACGGCACCATACTCATCGCTTCGACCACATCCGCACCGAAATGCCTCACGCGGAAGTCCTCGCCGTATTTGGCATTCAGCTCATCCATCCGGAGGCGGTCCATCCAGAAGTTGAACGGCACCCGGTCCGGGATTTCAAAACTAATTGCACGCTCTACACGTTCCCGTGAATTCATGCCTCTCTCCGGCTCATCGCAATTCGTCCGCATTCAGAACGCCATCTGCGTTTACATCCTTTGTTTTAAAATCCGCCCGATAATTTCCGCGATACCCCTCGCGCTGCGCCTGATATTCTTCTTCCGTCAGATTAAACTTTTTCATTAGAAGCGGTTTTTCTCTCACGGTGCGGCCCTCGACAAACTCCTCTTTGGTGAGCATGTCATCACGGGTTGTGTCCATGGCGGCATACATCGCCGGCAACGGCCCGGCTGATACCGGAGCGGATTTTGCAGCAGGCGGCGTTGACTCATTCAAATAAAACTCAAACCACTGCTGCTCTGCATCATTGAGCGGACAGGAACGGAACCCGGCCGGCTTTAATTCCTCCGACCATTTTTTCCACACCTTGCGCAGCTGGTCCGCTTTTTCCGGATACTGCGAAAGCAGGTTTTTATTTTCATGCTCCTGCGTGGACAGGTTGTAGAGCATTTCGCGCCCGTCGGTCAGCGTCATATATTTCCAGTCGCCGCGGCGAACCGCCCCCTGCTCCCAGAATCGCCAGAACAGATTGCGGTCCGGGAAGGATTGATTCGATGTGCCTAAATGAGGCAGAAGGTTGATGCCATCCAGCTCCTCGGGGATCGGCTGGCCGGCTGCAGCCAGCATTGTCGGCGCCACATCGAGCGTACTGACCGGATCGTTGCAAATCTGTCCTGAAGGAACTGTGCCGGGCCACGCAAAGATGTACGGCACATGAACTCCGCCTTCCATGACCATTCCCTTTTCACCAACCCACGGATCATTACGCGAGCCGTCCCACGCACCGCCTTTGAAACTGATCGGAATGTCCTCCATATGCATTTTCAGCGGTGCACCATTGTCAGCGATAAAGAAGATCAGCGTATCGTTTTCAAGCCCGAGCTTTTCAAGACGCTCGCGAATCAGCCCGATACCGTCATCCATCGCGGAAATCATCGCCAGCGCATAACGGCGGCGCTCCGGCATTTCACCGGGGAAGCGGTCCAGATATTTCTGTGTGGCCTCCAGCGGCACATGCGGCGCGAAATAGGCGAGGTAAAGGAAGAACGGATTCTTTTGATTGCGCTCGATAAAGGACAGCGCCGCATCGGTCTGGATCTCCAAACGATAGCCCTCCACATTCTGCCATTCTCCCTCCGGACTGCGGTCTTCGCCATCGAGACCATAGTTAATCCAGTAACGGTTAAGCTCACCTTTGAAAAACTCATCGAAACCGCGGTTCTGCGGATAGTACGGCAGAATCTTTTCAAACGGAAGATGTGTCTTTGCCGTCGCATTTTCGACGCCGAGATTTTCTTTCACCCAAGCCGAATCGATCCAGAACGGTTCCAGGTGCCACTTGCCGATCATGCCGGTGCGGTAGCCGGCGGCTTTCATGCGATCGGCCAGCGTCACTTCATCGAGCGGAAGCGGCCCCATGCCGTTCTGCTGCATGCCGAAGCGCTGCTGGTAGCGGCCGGTCATGACTCCGGCGCGCGACGGGCAGCACTGCGGCGCGGTGGAATACCCGTCATTGCACAGCACGCCGTCACGAGCCAGCTGATCGATGTTCGGGGTTTTCACATCGTCGAGCTGCCCCTGAATACTCATGTCCGCCCATCCATGATCATCGGTGTAAATAACGATGACGTTAGGCTTTTGATCCGCAACAGCCATTGATACCGCAGCTGCGCCAACTGCAGTTGCAAAGTTGATTTTCATTACAAACCTCCGTGATTAATAAAATTCATATGGTGTAATTAACGATCCATCCGGAGTCAGCAGACGGACGTTACGCAGTTCGGCCGCATCGCCGGCGTTCGAAAGCACAAAACGAACGTCCTTAATGCGACTCGGGAAATCCATTTTCACGCGAAAGGTTTTCCAATCATTGGAAAGAGTCTTGTCAGCATTTCTTTCCGGCGCACCAAACTCCGGGGCTCCGTGTGATGTCCACTGGACACGAATGATGTTGCTCTTTTCGGAACGCGCATCAAATTCGATCCATGCGCTGTTCACCAGACTGGGTGTCACTCGAGTACGCACATCGAACTGCGGCTGAGCAGCTTTCATCACCAGCGCTCCGTCTTTTGCAAAAACTCGTCCCTGGCCGGTCGCCGACCAGACGCCGACGGTTCGGCCGTTATACGCCTTGTTGGGATTCGGCTGCAGCGACCCGGTCGTTTTATAGTAGCTGTCGAGCACAGCGGCCATGGCCTGGACTTTTTCCGGATACTGCGCGGTCAAATCCTTCGTTTCCCCGATGTCATCCTTGAGATTGTAAAGCTCATAGCGGGTCTGCTGGTCAGCACCGTCAAACCAGAACTTCAGCAGCTTCCAATCTCCGGAACGAATCCATGTGTTGGGAACGTTCATGGTAGCAGGAACGAAATGGGTGAAATCGCAGATCGTCGGTCCGCGGTCAAACGGTTTACTTTCCAGAGCAGATACATAGCTGACGCCGTCTTTGTGATCATCCGGACGCAATCCCTGCCCGGTCATTTCCAGAATGGACGGATAATGATCGACGGTTGAGATAACCGAATGATTGACCGACCCCGGCTCTGTCTGTCCGGGCCAGCGGACAATCAACGGAATGCGGACGCCGCCTTCGTAATTATTGCCCTTTCCGGAACGAAGCGGTTCATTATTGGTCGGCGTGGTTTCATCGGCCACGTCGTACATATTGCCGCCGTTGTCAGAGGTGAAAATCACAATCGTATCGTCTTCAATACCGTTGGCTTCAAGAGCGTCAAGCACGCGACCGACATTGTCATCCATCACTTCAACCATCGCAGCCATCGTCGGGCAGTGTTGTGGATTATCGGGATCAGCCCGTTTCTTCCATTTCTCTACATATTCCGGTTTGGACTGGAACGGCGCATGAACATCGTAGAGCCAGAAGCACATGAAAAACGGTTCGTCTTTATGCCCGTTGATAAACTCCACAGCACGAGTTCCGAGATAATCATCGATATGCAGATCGGACGGGGGATTTTCAGGAAGTGTTCCCGTTTTATCCCACGGCGGGAAAAATTTACGGGTTCCATCCAATCCCGGCGGTCCGGGATGGGCACGCCCGCCAACAACAAAATCAAACCCGTTGTTTTCCGGTGTATATGGCGGATGCCCCATATGCCATTTGCCGAGAAACGCCGTGGCATAGCCGGCATCCTTCATGGCTTCGCCGAGCGTGTAATATTCGGGCGGAAGGTAGTTGATCGATGACGGGCCCGCCGCACGCTGATCGGGTGATGCGCTGGTCGATTCCTGGTGTTTGTGTTCGCCGGCAACGTGACCGGAGGCCGCGGTAAAGCCGGTACGAACCGGATAGCAGCCGGTCATAATGCTTGATCGCGTCGGACAGCAAAGCGGATTGGCCGAATAGGCATCGGTGAAGCGCATGCCGGTCGCAGCCAACCGGTCGACATTCGGCGTTTCATAGAACGTGCTGCCGTAGCATCCGGTATCTTTCCAGCCGAGATCATCCACCACAATAAACAACACGTTCGGCTGTCGCGCAAAAGCATGTCCTGAGAAAACGGCACCAACGAACAGTATTTTCATGAACCATGAAATACATGAACCACGCGACAGAAAAGCGGAGGATTCCATTTCGGTTTTTTTGTGTGTTTCGTAATTCAACTCTATTTCCCAATCGTTCATTGCGCTCTCCTTTTCACACTGCGCGGATCACCGATATCACCCTCTTCGTCCATCCAGGTATGCAACGCTTTATCCATGCGCTTAACAAGCGATGCATATTCCGGATTTGCAGCCAGATTTTTGGTTTCATATGGATCTTTTTCCAAATCGTAGAGTTCGAATTCCGGGCGGAACATGCTCTCTTTCAAAAGACGATAGGCCTCCGGAAATTCCTCTTTGTGAAGAATGATCTCTTCGCAGGCGTTGTTCTGCCAGATATCACTCGGCAGAGCATCCCACGGCATCCATGCGGGTTGATGCGGAACCTTGCGGAAGTTCGGGTCGGTGACCATCGAATCAATATCGAAGTCAGGAACATGCGCGTAATGAATGTTCCAGATATAACGGAAACGCCCGTCCGTGACACTGCGAGTCGGATAGTATTCAACCGGATTTCCGCCATGAGCGTTATGCTCGGAAATAAGATATTTACGCCCTACATCGTCCATCCGGCCTTCGAGCACCGGTTTCAGGGAAAATCCCTGAACGGTCTCTGGAATCTGGATTCCGGCATAGTCCAGAATAGTTGGCATCAGGTCAATATGCCCGACCAGTGCGTCGCAAACAGCATTCGACTGAACTCCCGGTCCGGTAATCGAAAGCGGCACATGGACTCCTGCATCATATGCTGTGGCTTTGGCTCGGTGATAGCAGTACCCCTGGTCCGATGAGTAAATAATGTAGGTATTCTCCAGCACTCCGGCTTTTTCCAATGTTTGGAAAATTGCGCCGATCACCGCATCGGCGTGCTGAACCGTCGTGAGATATTCCGCATAATCCTGCCTCGTCTTCGGAGTGTCGGGCCAGTGCGGCGGCAGTTCGACATCTGCCGGATTCACGCGTGGAAGATCCGGATTAATCTGGATATGCTTGCGATACGGCCGGTGCGTATTGTCCACATTACACTGGATAAAAAACGGACGGCCGCCAGCTTTCTTGATGAAATCTGCGACCGCAGCCGCACTGCCGAACGGTTTCAGGTTGGCCATATTGCGATAGAGAAATGGAAACTTCCATGGCGGACTGAGGTGCCATTTTTCCGTAATGCCGGTAAAATATTCGTTTTTATTCAGCACTTCGATCAGAGTTGGAATATCTTCATGCACGCCGACCTGATCGGCCTTCTTCGACTGCCGCGAAAACTGGACATCCGGATCGGAAAGAATCGGCCCAACCGTATTGCGCCAGTGTCCGTTGGCAGACGGAAACATGCCGGTCAGGATCGATCCGCGACACGGCGCACACGACGCAGCCGACGAATAGGCTTTGGTGAAAAAGGTGCCCTGTTTGGCCAGTGCATCAATATTCGGCGTTTTCAATCCCGGTACGCCCAGCATCCCGAGGTGATACGACTGATCATCCGTCAGCAGCAGTACAAAATTAGGCTGCTTATCCGCCCTGGCACCCAAAGCGGCCATGCAAACCAGCCCGGCTTTAACCATTCGTTTCATGACTCTTCCTTTCATCGAGTTTCCGACGCGTTTCCTCGGCGCGTTCCCGGGTGATCGGATAAAACGCAAAGATTATGATCGCTATCATCAGACCGGCCGCCTGAAACCCGATCACCAGTTTTTTCATCAGCAGCGCCACACGCTTCTGTTCCGCAAAGTCAGTCAGGAATCCGTCCTGCACAGTCTCGACATAAGCCTTCAGTTCCGGAGTTTGCGCTGCCGGAATCCCGGCAAGCATGGTGTTCACAGCGTCTTCAAAATCATACCAGCGAAAGAACACCTTTTCTCCCTTGAGCAGCCGCCACAAAGACGTCCATTTACTGCCCTCCATACTCGACTTGTCATCGGAAATTTCAACAAAGCGCCGACCGGCTTTTTCGAACGCTGCACCGCCGAGGTTCAGCTCGCGGGCCGGCTCAATGACTTCGGCAATGGTACGCGCTTCGAACTGATCAATCTGCTCCGCATCAAAGCCGGAATAGGACAGCAGCCATCCACCGATCAGAGCGGTAAACGAAAGAGCTGCTTTCAGAGCAAAGCCATTAATGGCTCCGAACATTCCTTCACGCCGCAGACCGGTCTTCAGCTCATCTTCATCACAGATGTCGGCCACCATGGAGGAGACCATCAGCCAGCAACCCTGAAGCCCCATGCAGGCGACAACCGTCGTCAGCAGCTGAGCCAGCGGCCAGCGCGGATCCATCGCAAACCACGCACCGATCACGCCAAGCAAAGCAAGGATCAGCCCGAGAATCATCCCGGTTTTTTTGCCGGTACGGACAGAAACAGCAGTCACCAGAAACATACTGAAATAGGAAATAATCGCGCCAAGCGATCCGGCCACAGCAACCAGCAGCCCGCCGAAATCTTTGTTGCCGCCGCAGATGTAATAGATGTTTACAAATGCACCGAGGTTAGCCGCGGAAAAAAGACCGACAATAATAATGATATAAGCAACCAGCAGCACCAGAAACGCCTTGTTGGTCAGCGTGGCCTTCGTTGCCTGCAGAAACGGCGACGTCTCCTGCTTCTGAACATCTTCCCGCTCGCGGCAGACCAGAACAGGAATCAGGCCGGTAATAATAATGACAATTCCGAAACCAATGGAAACCCAGACCGCACCGACCGCTTCGTTGGGAAACGTATCGAGCTGACAGAGTTTATAGGCCCACGGAACGGTCAGGCTCGCCAGCAGCCCGATATACATGCGCCAGGCCAGCACCCGGGTCTTTTCATCATAATCCGGTGTCAGTTCATAGCCGAGCGCCGTATAGGGAACCACAAACAGCGTATAGGTGACGGCAAACACAACGCCAAGCACAGTGGCAAAGATAAATGCCGGATTCTGATACCAGACCGGATTTTCTGCACCGGATGGCGGCAGCCAGAACAACGGCAGCAAAACGGCGGAAAGAATTGCACCCGCCATCATGTAGGGCCGGCGACGCCCCCAGCGGCTGCGGGTATTGTCGGACAGGTTTCCAATCATTGGATCGGTGACCGCATCGACAAAACGCGGAATGGCCAGCGCCGCGCCGGCGAGGACCGGCGGCATCTTGAAATACTGAACGTAAAGAACCAGAAAGATCATGTTCAGCACATTCATGATGAAGTTATCCGCGACACCGCCGCAACCCCATCCGATACGAACAGACATCGGCACCCGGTCTTTAGGCACCGCTTTATGCACAGAATGCTTCTGCATCATGCCGGCACCTCAAAAATATGCCGGCCCTTTTCGACCTGACTCGTTCCGTTCGGCAGAATCACGGTGGCCGGCACAGGAGTCTCGAGCTCCATGGTCCAGCCACTGGATGTTTTTTTCCATTGATTGGAAATCCGGCCCTGAACAGAATCGTACGAGGCTTTTACATAGTCCAGCCGATCGGTGAAACACGGTACAATCTCCAAGGTTTGGAAACCGGGCGATGCAGGCCGTATTCCCGCCAGCGATTCAAACATCCATTCGCAGACAGCTCCAAATGCGTAGTGATTGAAAGAGTTCATGCCGACATCACCGAAGCCGCCTTCTTCCGTCCAGCTGTTCCAGCGTTCCCAAATCGTGGTGGCTCCATTGTTGACTTCGTAAAGCCATGACGGATGGCCTTCATTCAAGAGGAGCTGAACTGCCAAATCACAGCGGCCCGCTTTGGTGAGCGCCGGACAAAGATAACCGGTACCGACAAACCCGGTCGTCAGATAAACGTTGTGTTCTTCCAGACCCTGAAAAAGACAGTCCTTTGTTTTTTCCAGATCCTCACCGTCGAGCAGGTCCATGGCAATCGCGAGCGCACAGGCGGTCTGGGTTTTAACCGCAATTTCCGAACCTTGGAAAAATTCACAGCGGAACAGATCCCGGCTCTTTTCGGCTTCTGCCTCGAAGAAGATTCGGTCGTTCTCTTCACCGATGGCTGCGGCCATTTCAGACATCAGGCGGGCGTCATAAGCGCGGTACGCCAGCCCGATCAGACGGGTCGGTGTTTCTGAATTAAAATGAAGCCAATCGCCGAATGACTGGGCATTCGGTCCGTTATGACGGTTTTCATCGGTACAGATCAGTGCCATGAAGTTTTTCATCTGCGACCACCAGGGCCGAATAAATTCCGTATCGCCGTAGGCCTGCCAGAGAACATACGGGCAGATAATGCCGGCATCGGCCCATGCCGCACTGGCATAGCCAAGGCGCCCCATGAACGGAGCCACATCCGGATAGCCGCCGTCCGGGTGCTGGGCATCGTGCAGGTCCACCAGCCATTTTTTAAAGAACGACTGCACATCAGCCAGATAGGTGGCCGAACGGATAAACATCTGCGTGTCGCCGGTCCAGCCCAGACGCTCGTCGCGCTGCGGACAGTCGGTCGGCACGTCAAGATAGTTGCCACGGAAGCCCCATTGAATATTGCTGAACAGACGGTTGACTTTTTCGCTGGAACATTCAAACGATGCGGTTTCCTTCAGGCCGGACATCCAGACCACACCGCAGATCGTGTCAAGTGCCGGATCGCACCCGGCCGGAAGGCCTTCAACCTGAACATACCGAAACCCGTGGAAGGTGAAGCGCGGCTGCCAGATTTCCTCGCCGCCGCTGGCGATATAGCGATCAATCGCTTTGGCAGAGCGCAGATTTTCCGTATAGACGCTTCCGTCGTCGTTAAGCATTTCACCATGGCGCAAAACAATCTCTGTCCCGGCGGGCACATCGATTTTAAGTCGAGCAACGCCAACCATATTCTGGCCGAGATCAAAAACAAACACACCGGGGCTCGGCTCGCTGACGCTTTGCGCCGGAAGCTCCGCAATAGTTCGAATCGGCTCCCCGGGATACGGCTCAATGGATTCCGGAAGGCGCTCGTCGCCTTCGCGAAGAACACTCACAGGTTTCCACTTAGAACCATCAAAATCCGGAGTATCCCATCCGGAAATCTCTTTTCGGGAATCATATGTTTCTCCCATGAGCAGGTCCGCCTGCGAAATCGGACCCAAAGCCCCTTTCCATTCCGGGCTCGTTCGAATGGTTTCAAACGTTCCATCTTCATATTCCAGCACCAGCTCACAGGAAAACCACGCATCATGCCCATAGTAGCCCCGGTCGCCAAACGGCCCGAAAAATCCGGCGAACCAGCCCGGCGCCACCAACGCACCCAGCACATTTTTCCCGGGAACAATGCGGTCTGAAACATCAAACGAGTGGACATAAACCCGCTTGCGGTAATCCGTCCAGCCCGGCGGCAGATGAATATCATCAACGGAATCTCCATTCAGGCGCAGTTCAAAAACCCCCAAGGCGGTTGCATGAATAGTTGCCGCACGAACCGCCCCACACACATCAAAGTCCATTCTCAGCAGAGGAGCACCATCTCCCCACCGAAGACGAATCCAGTCATTTTCCCACTTCTCAAACGATCTCTCTTTCAAACTCATAAAAACCTCGCCCCTTCAGGTACTGTAAACAGTTTCATTTATATACCTCTTACCGAAATGGTCAAGAAACAAGATATCAAAAAACATATAAACAGTGTGTATAAGGCTAGATTCAATACATTTTACAGCTTGCCATCAAAACCGTTCTGTGCGTATTTTTCCGTTAAAGATGAAACGTTTACAGTAAACTTTTCACAGGAATAAGGATAAGGAATGGCAGTCAAAGGAAAAAAGAGAAAACGCACAAGCACCCGGGTTACCCTGGAGGATATCGCCCGTTACTGCGATGTCAGCAAAGCAACCGTTTCGCGTGTATTAAATGATCATCTGAACGAATTTCCCGTTTCAGACGAAATGATTACCCGGGTCAAAAATGCCGCCACGCAACTGGGATACCGCCCCAACCGACTGGCCCGCGCCATCCGGAACCAGAGGACCAATCTCATCGGACTTTCTTTTATCCACATTGACTACCAGCACCTCAGCACCGACCAAATTGCCTATGAAAACCAGGTAATGGGCCAGTTTTCCAACATCATCCTGTCACATCCCGGATTTAAAGATTACGACCTCGTCATTCACGACCGCATCGAATCTGCAGATCATCCGTTAAAGGAACGCGATTTCAAATCAGATCTGCTGGAAGGAATGATTTATCTCACCCCCTCCGATACCCATCGCGAATTTCTCGACATTGCCTCTAAAGAGTTTCCGATTGTGCTGCTCGGCCAAACCGAAGAGTCCGAAAAGAAGGTTCCCTGCATCGACATCAACAACCGTAAAATGGCACAGAAAGCAGTCGAGCACCTGATTGAAACCGGATGCAGGAACATCCTGATTCTCATCCCGGAAAAGCTTCAGCATATCAGCTGTATTCAGGACCGAATCAAAGGCTACAATGATGCTTTAACCAAAAACGGCCTGCCAAAACCCGAAGAATTCGTACGCACCGTCCGCAGTCTGAAAGAAAATGTAGAAGCATTTTTTAAACAGTTGCGCTGTCTGGATGAAATCGATGCGATTTTCTGCCCGTCTGATGAATTGGCAGCCCTGTGCATCGCTCCTCTGCAATCTCTGGGGAAGAAAATCCCGGAAGACATTTCGCTGTGCGGATTTGATGACATGCCCGCCGCCCAGCACACGACGCCTCCGATTACAACCGTCCGACGTCCTGTCGACAAGCAGGCTCACGCAGCAATTGACCTGCTGCTGAAAATCCTCAAAAAAGAAACCCCCTACGAGCCGGGCTTCCATGAGATTGAAACCGAACTGATCATCCGTAAGTCCACAGTTAAAGACTGATTACCCGTACAGCCTGCCAACCTCTTCAGCAATAACCTGTACACCTTGCCGAACCACGGCATCGTCCTGAGCATAGGTAACCCGAATACATTCATTTTTGTGCGCCCAGTCATCATTTTCCAGCCCTGGAAAGAAGTGATGTCCAGGAATAACCAGAGTATTGCGGGCTTTAAGCCGCTCATACAACGCGGCACTGCCGCCCGGAAGACCTTCAAACCACAACCACAGGAAAATAGCCCCTTCCGGTTTATGAATCCGGAAAGGAACAGACTCCGGAATCTCTTCACAGAACCATTCCAGCACCTGCTGCGCCTTGCGCTGATAAAACGGTCCAATCAGATCCCGGCTGACCCGCATAATCTCTTTACTGCGCACCAGGTCCATTGCAAACCGTGCCCCCAATCCGCCGGGAGCCAGACACATAATTCCGTTAATATCCCCAATAGCCGCGGCAATCTCCTTGCGGGCAACCACAATCCCTGTGCGAAGATTGGGCAGCCCGAACTTGGACAGGCTCATGCAGACCACCGTATTTTCGTTCCACAGCGGCTGAGCTTCCGTATAAATAATATTCGGGAACGGCGTTCCATAGGCGTTGTCAATAATCAGCGGAATATCCCGCTCTCTTGCCAGCATATCGAGATGTCGCAACTCGTCATCCGTCAGCATATTGCCGGTCGGGTTGGTGGGCCGCGAGACGCAGATCGCTCCGATCTCGTCGCCGATCTCCAAGGTTTGAAAATTGACATGATATTTAAACAGCCGGTCGCCGAGCAGTTCAATAGATGGTCGCTTTGCCGCAAAAAAATCATCCGACAGCCCGGCATCGGCATAACCGATATATTCCGGAGTCAGCGGAAAAAGAATTTTCTTTTTTGATCCATCCGGCATCTCTCCGGCAAACAGATTAAACAGGGAAAAAAATGCGCTTTGACTGCCGTTGGTCAGCGCAATATTTTCAGGACCGATATCCCACCCGAACGATTCCCGCAGCATTTCGGCCAGAGCATCAACAAACGCAGCATTTCCGCGGGAGCCGTCATAATTCCCGATCATCGACTCAAAGGCCCCGGACTCCGCAAGGATGGATTCCATCCTCTCCCGAAAGATTTTCTGAACCTCGGGAATATGAGCCGGATTCCCTCCCCCCAGCATCAGCATATCTCCGCCGGCCATCGCCGCACCCAGATCATCCATCAACTGCGTAATCCCCGCTCCGCGGGTAAACTTCTGACCGAATTTTGAAAGTTTCATAGCGTAAAGTATGATGTGAAACGGTCCTTCATATCAATAAAAACGCCCCGCTTATGCGAGGCGCCCGTTGGAGAGCAAACCTGTGGCGAACAAGCCGTCCACAGAGCGACTGCCGAAAACCAATGACGATCTGCATTTTGTTGAACCAATTCGCATGATCCGCAGTTATACAATCCGACTGCTGCGCCTCCGATGTTCGGACAATGGTTAAGAGGAGGATCAGCCTCCTCTTAACCATTGGAACAATCCGTGCTTTTCTTTGCAACAGACTCCCACAGTTTGGAAATCAAACTTCCAGATTTCCCCAGCCCGGCTGTACAAGCAGGTGCTCCAGCAGCACCGCGCAGGCAACCGCGTCGTAGAGAGCATCATGCGGCCTGCCGCGCGGGCAAAGCTCACACACCCGGGGCATCAGGTTCAATCCTGCAATCAAATCCTCCAGTTTATGCGACGGCGCACCGGGCCAGGCCTGCCGCGCCAGCTTCAGCGTGTCCACCCACGGCCCAAAGCGGTGCATCGGCGCCATCTGCCGCAAAAACTTTTTCTCTACAGCCACATTGTGCGCCACAAGAGGCCGACCGGTGACCCGCGACTCCATGGTTTTCCAAACCCTGGAAACTTCCGGAGCTGCCGCGATTTCATCGCGCCGCTTGTGATGATCACCCGGAGCATAGGCATTGAACGGACGGTTGGCATCCACCCGGATCAGGCTTTCGAACGCGCTGTCCGGCGCAATCCGTCCGTTTTTCAGAGCCACCGCGCCGATCTGCCACGGCTCCGTATCAAACCCCGGCACAGAACCGGTCGTTTCAAAATCGAGCACCGTTAATGTTGTTTCGCAAATCAGCATCGGGACATCATGCCCGAACCCAACTGAAGCCGCGAATACAAAAAAGCTCCGCCGGAAAAATCCGACGAAGCCCTTTGATCAAACCAGGATCACGTTATTTATTGGCACGAAAGTATTCGATCAGTTTATTCGTCGAACTGTCGTGCCCGAGTTCGCTGTCGCTTTCGAGCTCCGGCAGAATGGCCGAAGCCAGGATCTTGCCGAGCTGCACGCCCCACTGGTCGAAAGAAAAGATGTCCCAGATCATGCCCTGCACAAAGATTTTGTGTTCGTACAGAGCAATCAGCTGGCCAAGCACTTCCGGCGTCAGCTTTTCGGCCATAATGCTGTTGGTCGGGCGGTTTCCTTCGAAGGTCTTATGCGGAATCAGCTCCGACGGGGTTCCCTCTGCTTCCAGAGCCTCTTTGGTTTTACCGAAGGCGAGCGCTTCGGTCTGGGCAAAGAAATTGGCCATCAGCTTCACGTGGTGGTCTCCAACCGGGTTCTGCGATTTGCAGAAGCCGATGAAGTCGCACGGGATAAGTTTGGTGCCCTGGTGGATCAGCTGATAGAACGCGTGCTGACCATTGGTGCCGGGTTCCCCCCAGATGACCGGTCCGGTCTGCCACTCGACGCGCTCGCCGTTCTGTGTGATATATTTGCCGTTGGACTCCATATCCCCCTGCTGGAAGTAGGCTGCAAAATGGCTGAGATACTGATCGTACGGCAGAATCGCATGGGTGGCCGCATCAAAAAAGTTGTTGTACCAGATTCCGAGCAGGCCGAGGATGACCGGCGCATTTTCGGAAAACGGCGCGGTGCGGAAATGGGAATCCATGGCGTGATAACCGCTGAGCATCGCGCGGAAGTTTTCCGGGCCGATGGCGAGCATCACCGGAAGGCCGATCGCGGAGGTCAGCGAGTAGCGACCGCCGACCCAGTCCCAGAATCCGAACATATTGACAGTATCGATTCCGAATTTGGAAACTTCATCGGCATTGGTGGATACCGCAACAAAATGCCTGGCGATAGCCGCCTCGTCCTTGAGCGTTTCCAGAGCCCAGGCTTTTGCGCTCTGCGCGTTGGTCATGGTTTCCTGTGTCGTAAACGTTTTGGAAGCCACGATGAACAGCGTTTCTTCGGCATCAAGATCGCGTACGGCCTCGGCAATATGGGTGCCGTCCACGTTGGAAACAAACAGAACCTTCAGGTCGCGCTGCGTGTAGGGCTTGAGCGCCTCGTAGGCCATCACCGGACCGAGATCCGATCCGCCGATCCCGATGTTCACAATGTTTTTGATCGATTTTCCAGTGTATCCCTTCCACTCGCCGGAACGGACTTTACTGCAAAACGCCTCCATACGGTCGAGCACTTCGTGCACGCCGGGAATCACATCCTCGCCGTCGACAAACACCTGCGCCTCGCGCGGAGCGCGGAGCGCCGTGTGCAATACGGCGCGATCTTCCGTCTGGTTGATTTTTTCCCCCGTAAACATGGCCTCGATTTTCCCGCGCAGGCCGCAGGCTTCAGCCAGCGCAGCGAGTTTTTCCATGGTTTCTGCAGTAACGCGGTTTTTGGAACAGTCGATCAGCAGATCACAGGCGGTCATCGAAAAGGTTTCCGCACGTTTTTCGTCGTCGGCAAACAGTTCGCGCAAGTGCATTGGTTCAATAACTTTCCAATGATCGGAAAGCTCTTTCCATTCAGGACGGTCAATCAGTTTCATAAAATTTCTCCGGTTTAAATTGAGCGAAAAACCATAACGGGCTGTCTGAAAAGCACAAACTCAAAAATCAGGTAAACTCGCAGAACCCGAAACTTGTTTCGCCCCCCGCCTCTGCTACAATTTCTTCCTATATGTACAATTTAAAACACTACCTTCTGCTCCCGCTGATTCCGGCCCTTCTCTGCTCCTGCGCGGAGGAAAACAAGCCGGAACAGAACACCTCCGCCCCGGTCGTGGAAAAAATACCGCTGCCGATCAAACGGATTGCATCCCGGGTAGCAGACCGGCTCCCGCACACGCACCTGAACAGGATGCCGTTCAATGATTCGATTGCCACCAATGCCCTGATGCTGTTTATCGATTCATTTGATTTTGACCACTCTTACTTTCTGGCCTCCGACATCGAAGAATTTCAGCAAAGTGCCACCCAGCTCGACGATCAGGTCCGCAACGGCGACATATCGTTCTCGAGTCTGATCGTCGACCGTTTTAAAGATCGCGTCACCAACCGGGTCGCCTACGTAAACCAGCTTCTCGACGAAGGCTTCGACCTCTCCATTGACGAATCCTACCGATGGAAACGCGATGATGCACCGTGGCCGAAGGGCGAAGCGGCATGGGATGAACTGTGGCGCAAAAAAATTAAAAACGAGTATGTTGGACGCATCGCGATGAAGGAAATTCCGGAACCGGAAGCAAAAAAAGCCGACACAAAAGATCTGGAAGAAGAGAATTTGACCGAAGACGAAATGCTCGAACCCGACGAATTCATTCGCGAACGCTACAAACAGTTCCAGCTGATGGTTCAGAACAATTTTGATGAAGAAGCCGTTCTGGAACGCTACCTCAGCGCATTCACACAAAGCTACGACCCGCACAGTGCCTACCTTTCTCCGCGCGGTGTAGAAGACTTCGACATTCATATGAGCCTCTCTCTGGTCGGCATCGGCGCAATGCTCCGCAGCGAAGATGGAGCCGCCGAAATCACCAAAATTATTCCCGGCGGCCCCGCGGAAGCCGACGGCCGCCTCAAGCCGGGCGACAAGATTATTGCCGTAGCACAGGGCAAAGAAGAGCCCGTCAGCATTTTGTACTGGCCGCTCAGCAAAGCCGTACGGCTCATCCGAGGCGAAAAAGGAACAGAAGTGGTCCTCACCATTATTCCCGCTGAAGACAAGACCGGAACCCGCACAAAAAAACTGGCCCTGATCCGCGACGAAGTGAAACTGGAAGAACAGGCCGCAAAAAGCGAGGTGTATGACAACATCGGAACCAATGCGCTGCCCGTCCGCCTCGGCGTTATCACCCTTCCTGAATTTTATGCCGACTTCGCCGGCGCCCGAAACGGCAAAGATGACGTGCGCCGCAGCTCAGTTGATGTCCGCAACATCCTTAATCAGTTTGCAACCAATGATGTCGACGGTGTCATTCTTGACCTGCGCAACGACGGCGGCGGATCGCTCACAGAAGCAATCGACATTGCCGGGCAGTTCATTCCTCTGGGACCGGTCGTGCAGGTGCGTGAACAGCGCGGCGTAGCGGTCCTGCCGGACGGCGACCCAACCACCGTATATGCGGGCCCCCTGATCGTCCTTGTAAACCGGACCAGCGCATCGGCCTCCGAAATTGTCGCCGCAGCCCTGCAGGATTACGGCCGCGCCGTCATTGTTGGAGACAGCAAAACCCATGGGAAAGGAACCGTACAGACCGTATTGCCCCTGTCCCGCCTGAGCGATGATTTAGGCTCTCTGAAAGTCACCACCGCCGGGTTCTACCGCATTGCCGGCGGCTCCACACAGTTGCGCGGGGTCACTCCGGACATCGTGCTTCCCTCTCTCTTCGACTCGCTGGAAATCGGCGAAGAATTTCTTCCCAATGCGCTGCCGTGGTCGCAGGTGCAAAGCGCCTACTACCGCCCATGGCGCAATTCGGTCAAGCCGCTGCTCCCCGAACTGCAGATCCGCTCCCAGGAACGGATGAGAGACAACCCGGAGTTCAGAACCTTCATGGCCCGTCGCGAGCGCCTGCGCGAACGAATGGAAACACCGACCGTTTCGCTGAAGCTGTCCAAGCGAGTAGATGAGATTCTTGCTGAACAGGAACTGGAAAACCTTCAGGACAGCATGGTCGAAACAGATAACGGCGAAGACAAAAAAGAAGAGGACCCCATTCTGGATGAAGCCCTCCGGATCCTGACCGACCTGACTGAACTTTCCTCAGGCGGAACGGTCGCTGCCGATATTCAGCGGCCGTGACGGATCGCCGGCCAGATACAGTGTCCGGGTCGGGAATGCGAAATCGATACTTTCTTCATTAAAACTCTTCAGCACCGCCAGGTTGAACTGCTGGTCGAATTCCATGAACGCCCAGTAGTCCGGCGGAGCAAACCAGTAGATCACCAGAATGTTCAGCGAACAGTCGTTGAAGTTATTGAAAAACACGCGATTCGGCATATCCGGATGCATTTTTTCATTATGCGCATCCAGAAACTCCCGGATAATCTCCATGGCCCGTTCCACCTTTTCAGGCGGCGTATCATAAGTCAGCGTGATGTTGGCAACCCGCTTGATGTAAGGCCGCTTACTGATGTTGCGAACCATCATATTTGCCAGTTCACCGTTCGGAACCGTCACCAGATGCCCGTCGAGTGTACGAATGCGGGTTGAACGCATGCCGACTTCCTCAACGATTCCGTCTTCACCGTTAGCCACAATGCGATCGCCCAGCTGAAACGGATGATCCGCAAAAATCACCAGCGAACCGAAAAAGTTTTTAATCGTATCCTGCGCCGCCAGAGCAACGGCCAGACCGCCGACACCCAGCCCGGCAAGAATCGATGTGATCGGTTTATCACTGAGCTGCTGGGCAACCTGCACCAGCCCGAGAACCACCGTCAGAATACGCAGCGTTTTGCGAACCAGCGGCACCATCATGTCATCGAGCGTCGTGTGGGTTTGGGCCGTCAGTTTTTTCATCCAGAAATTAACCAGCTCAATTCCCTGATAGATGATATAGGCGACAATAACAGTCAGCAGAACACCAACCACATCATCACGCAACCCGCCGAGCTGCTCCGGCAGCACCCATACTTTCAAGGCAAAACAAATACCCAGTCCGGCAGTGGGAAACATAATCGTCCGGGAAATCAGAGACAGCCAGGCCATTCGGAAAGCGTCGACTCCCAGGTTCAGTTTCGAAGCTGCCTTCTCCATCAATACCTTCAGCAGCCTGCCAAGAATAAAACCACCCAGAACGATCAGGATCATCCAGAAGTAATTCCAGCCGCCCCCTCCGACAAACTCTTCCGTCTTCACGATGATCTGCTCCACCGTATTCGTCACTGTTACAGCCATCACAGCCTCCTTTGATTTTACCGACCGTTCCGCTCGGTCATCTCTTTTAAAAACTCAGCAATTCCTGTCGTTATCATATCCTCCGACACACGCCAATCCCAATTCCCGGTTGTCGTGCCCGGCATATTCATACGTCGCCCCCTCCCCAGCACATCCTGCAGCGGAAGGATTGCCCAGCGCGCCGGCGACCGCATCGCCAGCTCTGCTAGGTCCCGGTGAATATGATCCCCGTGCGTATGCAGATAAACCCGAACCTCATGGCTTGTCTTCTCGTCCAGTGCCTTAAACCATTTGCGCGTCGTCTCATTATCATGCGTTCCGGTGTAAACCACGCGATCCTCATCGCCTTCCGGACGGTATCCGTCCTTGCGCATATCGTCCGGACTAAACCGAAACTGGAGCACCGTCATGCCCGGAAACCCGCACGCCTCGCGCAGCTCGTCCACTGCATCGGTAATGATTCCCAGATCCTCCGCGATCACATGCTCCGCGAGCTGGAATGTTTTTCCAAACATTGGAACTTTCCGCAAATTGGATTCCAGGGTTTGGAAAAATCCGACGCCCGGCCCCTGCACCCATTCGCCATGAATCGCTGTCGGCTCTTTCGCAGGAATCTCCCAGTACGACTCAAACCCGCGGAAATGATCGATCCGCACCTTGTCGACCAGTTCAAACGTACGCCGCATCCGCGCTGTCCACCACGCATACTTTGTCTTTCTGTGAACCTCCCAGTCGTAGAGTGGATTGCCCCAGCGCTGACCGGTCTCCGAAAAATAATCCGGAGGAACGCCCGCCACCACCAAAGACGAACCGTCCTTATTCAGCTGAAACAGCTCACGATGCGCCCAGACATCCGCCGAATCGGCCGCGACGAAAATCGGAACGTCGCCGATGATCTCAATTTCCAGGGTTTGGAAAAACTCCCGCATCTTTTTCCAATGTCTGGCAAAAAGATACTGCAGCACCCTGTGCCGGCGGATTTCTTCGACGTGCTGCTTTCCAAATTTTTCCAGGGTGTGAACATCGCGATCGCGCAGCGCCTCCGGCCAGTCCGTCCACGGCGCACCATTCTGAGCCGAGCGAATCGTCACAAACAAAGCGTAGTCATCCAGCCAATAGGATTCTTTTTTACAAAATGCCTTAAAATCAGCACTGTCATCGAACCGCTCACAGACGCCGTTCAGGATCTTCACACGCGCGTCGATCACTGCAGGAAAATCGATCTTATGCGGATCAAACTCCGGGAAGCGGCTGAGATGGCGCTTGGTCAGCAGCCCCTCTTCGATCAGCTCATCAAAACTGATCAGCAGCGGATTGCCGGCAAAAGCCGAGCTGGAGGAATAAGCGGAATAGCCGTAACCGATCGGATTAACGGGAAGGATCTGCCAAAGTTTCTGGCCGCAGGCCGCGAGGAACTCGCCGAACTTCCGCGCTTCCGGTCCCAGCTCTCCCATACCCCATTTTCCAGGCAGAGATGTAATGTGCAGCAGAATGCCGCTTTTTCGTTCTGAACTCATGCAGAGACGATACGGATCGCCTCAGGAAAACAAAACTACGGAATGCACCGAAATTTATTCCGTACAAAAGCAGTATTCGATATCGCGCAGGTCAAACTTCACCCGGCCAAGCCGAAGCGGAACATCATCTTTTTTCGATTCGGGAATCAGCAGGGTGTTGAGTTTGAGTTTACCGGTAAATTCCTGATCCCACCCGAACAGCTTCAGGCGCACCGGCTCATTGAGCATCACATTGAACCGTTTTTTCAGGCGAGCCATCGCATCTTCGCGGTCCTTTACAAAAAACTGATAGCCGCGCTCCTGCGGATCGTGCGGCATTTCCAGCCCGTCCGCCGGCACTGAAAGAAAATCAAACCCAAGCTGATCTGTATTATCCATCCGCGCAATGTACAAAACCCACCGCCTCCTGAGAACCCGGAATATTCGGAATTTTAAAACCGACTGATTCACTGGCGGAAATCATCTCGAAGAACTGTCAATCCACAACTACACATATGACGCCACGAATACCGCACCGTTGGAAATCATCTCGAAGAACTGTCAATCCACAACCTGGATGTTTGGATTGATGAAACAGGTCCTGTTGGAAATCATCTCGAAGAACTGTCAATCCACAACAGTACCACACCGATAGCGAGGACGGTAAAAGTTGGAAATCATCTCGAAGAACTGTCAATCCACAACGACGAGCAGCTTTCCGCGCTGAAGTCTCAGGGTTGGAAATCATCTCGAAGAACTGTCAATCCACAACTTGCCCATGCGCTGATTAAATCCACCACCGGTTGGAAATCATCTCGAAGAACTGTCAATCCACAACCGGGCGCGGAATTATAAAGACGGCGTTTTAGTTGGAAATCATCTCGAAGAACTGTCAATCCACAACGTCTCGCAACCGAACGAATCACCGGTGACCGTTGGAAATCATCTCGAAGAACTGTCAATCCACAACTCTGTTCAGGCTCTTTATCAGCGAGTTCGCGTTGGAAATCATCTCGAAGAACTGTCAATCCACAACTGGAAACGATGACCTAAACACAGCACATGCGTTGGAAATCATCTCGAAGAACTGTCAATCCACAACTAATGGTTACTCTAACGTCTGGACCGTTGCGTTGGAAATCATCTCGAAGAACTGTCAATCCACAACCCGGAAATTGTTCTTTTTGGTGTTGGGAATGTTGGAAATCATCTCGAAGAACTGTCAATCCACAACAGGATGGATTCAAACCGTCTTGGAAACAAAGTTGGAAATCATCTCGAAGAACTGTCAATCCACAACCGCCTTACAGAGATCGCAAACCTGACATGGGTTGGAAATCATCTCGAAGAACTGTCAATCCACAACCGAAAGCAGGCCGCGCTAAACAGCGCAAGCGTTGGAAATCATCTCGAAGAACTGTCAATCCACAACCCTTTACCGGTACTCCGTTCATATGCCTCAGTTGGAAATCATCTCGAAGAACTGTCAATCCACAACCGGCCGGTGAACTGGTGATTGAACAGTCCTGTTGGAAATCATCTCGAAGAACTGTCAATCCACAACGTCAACCGGCAGCTCATGCCAGTGGATATTGTTGGAAATCATCTCGAAGAACTGTCAATCCACAACCCTGAATATGGCCCAAGAAACCGGCGAACCGTTGGAAATCATCTCGAAGAACTGTCAATCCACAACCCAAGAATGCTTGTAGGCCATCCTGTTTTAGTTGGAAATCATCTCGAAGAACTGTCAATCCACAACATAGGCCCCATATCCCTCTCGTTTTCAATCATTTACCCATTGGATATCGGGCAAAAACGAACGAGCTACCCATGAAGTGGATCGCGATCTTCCGGTTTTCAGTTATCAAATATCAAAGAAATCCAAGTCCATCTAGAAAAATTCCAGCTGACTTGGCTTCGGAGGGAGAGGCGTTGTCGCCTCTCCCCAAAAATTAATGATGTCGCCGTATTGCTTGTCGGTAATTCGCAGAATACTGACCTGCCCCTTCTTGGGAACCATACTGTTAACCCGCTTGGTGTGAACATCCGCACTCTCTTTACTCCCGCAGTGCCGGGTATAAACCGAGTATTGCATCATGGTGAAGCCGTCTTTCATCAACCGCTTACGAAACGCGGAAGCGTTATGGCGCTCTTTTTTCGTGTTCGTCGGCAAATCAAAAAATACGAACAGCCACATGATTTTATACGCGTTAAGCCGCACCTCCGACATTTTGCACCGCCTTCATAACCGGATAATCCACTTTCTTTTGCGTCCCACCGACACAACGCGCCAGCGAGGCGGTTGTGGTCGACAGACCAACCATCAGGGGCCGCAAGGTGTTCGTGAGATGAACATCTGAGGCCAGCAGCTTGAGTAACTGCTGCTTGTGCTCCCGAGTGAGTTCTTCAATCGGCTCTTCGGTTTCTTTCCAAATATTGTAAACGATATCATCGGCATAAGGCCGATACGGTTCCATCACGTCATCCGCCAAGGCATAGGCGTTATATTTATTGTGATGATGAATCCCAATAGCGGGATAAAGCCCCGACCCAACCAGTGACCGGGCAACCGCCGCACGCAGAATCGCGTAGACATAATTGAGCAAATGATTGGGCGCGCCACCGAACCGCTCCCTGCGAAAATTATCGCCAAACAGATTCTGCCAATAAATCCGGGCGGCCGCACCTTCCCGGTTGTCGGCATCGCCGCTTTTTACACTAGCGGCATACCGGCGCAGCGCCTCCACTCCGCCGGATCCTGTCCGCTCCAGCATGGCGGCCTGATTCTTAATCTTCATTTCAACCGTCTGCTTCCACAATTGCTTCTTGAGCGGTTCAGACATCTCCAGCTGTGCGGCAAGCGTTTCGGCATGAGTTGTGTTGCCGTCAAACGGAACGCTCATTGCCGCCGGATGGTGCAGCTTATCGCAAAAAACAATCGCGGCATTGTTCGCCGTCAACTCTTCGATCAATCGAAGCGACAATGTAATACTATGGTTGTCCAGCACCACAAAACCAATATCCTCCACCGGAACCGTCCGCACCTCGCCCTCCGGTTTCGGCGTATAAACCAGTTGCCCATTCTTAAACGAAAGGTGCGCCGATGATTCAAAACAGACCGTGCGCTTTAGCATGCCTACACTCCCTTGAATTCGATCTCGCCGAGAACACTCAAGTTGAAATGAACTCCCTCAACAGCAATATTCATATTGTTGTAAGAAATACGCTGAAGAGGGTTGGGTGAATCAAAGTTAGCCTCTGATGGATATTTGGTTCCGCGATGCTTCTTATTTTCCAACTCTAAGTCGCCTTTTTTTCCCGAAACTAAATGGTGCCGAAACACCATTCTGGTCTCATTTTTAGACAGATCATTAATTTTAAACAAACGGATCGACAATTCTTCGAGAGACAACTGAGCCAACTCATTAACGCTTTTTTTACAAAAGAGCACAACCTGATCAACAAACAAGGCACGCTCAAACTCATACACACGCCCTTTTTTATCCTTTTTTGTTGCCGGAAACACCAACTTACTTTTTACCGCCTCCAGGCCTTCACACCCTTCATGAACAACACCACCGGCACCAACATAAAGACCTACTGCAGAAACCGTGGCATTTTCCGCATAAAAATACTGTTTATGCGGGTGATCATATTTTTTGGATTTATCGCGTTGTCTCTTAACAGCAAGAGGATCCTTCACAGTAGCAGCCCTACAACGAACGCGCTTAATTGGCATTATCATCTTCCCGTTGATAAAAACGGGCTCATTCAATGCCTCTGGAAGACCCCATCCCTTTCTAACTCTATCCTTAATGATTAGATCAATCGCCGAATTCTTCATGTAGATTTTAGCCTTAAGAGCCTCTGAAAAACTCAACTTATACTTCTTCATCAACAAGCGAGAAACGATCCCAATCCGCTTCGCAACACCCCTATCAACAACTCTTGCTTTCAAATCATGTAGATTTTTAAAACCCTTCAACGCTTCATTGCTGCTCACTAATGGAACGCGCACAACGGAAATCTCTTCACCTTCATGCAAAACGCGCCCGTAGAACGTATCTTTATGCAATCGCGCCCGTGCGGTTTGCTTTTTCTTCAGATCATTATTTGTCGCTCCAGCCTTTACCTTCTTCATAATATGCGATGGTAACACGCCGGATTGCTTTAACAGATTATTAGATGAAAAGTGCGAAACCAAAACCTCCTGCTCCAACTGTTTAACACTGGGTATAAAACTCTCCCAAGGCTGCGGAACCAGAGTCGCCTTTCTTCCTCGCGCAAATTTTTCATCTTCCTTGCGCGTATAGAACTCCGCAAGTTGGTTGTATTGATACTTCGTCATACAGGCGATGACTAGAGCATCAATGCAATGATGCGTATGCTTTTCACGCGATTTCTTTTCCGCCAGTTGCAAGCCCCACTGTTTACGCAACTCCGCTACTGTTGCCCCATTCACGGTCATCACATTCTTAAAAATCGTCTGCAGATAGAAGCAGGCATATTTAGTAATAATCCGCGTATCATTAAGCTGGCGGTTTGCAAACGTGTTCGGCACCTCTTTCATCGTAAAACGCTCATATTTCTTTGCGAAATGATCGCGTTCCAATTTCAGGCGATGCCGTTTCTGGATTATTTTTGCTTTTCGTTCCGGATCCGCGTTCCGTGCAGCGGAAACGGTTTTCTTTATCTCGCGCTCTAGATCTACACACCTCTCTTTCCAATGCTCAATCCGAGGAAGAATTTCTTCATGATTGTCGCACTCCGAAGGAATCCTGCTTTTCTTTATTTCACGATTATATTTCTTACAGCAGAGAGTCAGATTCTCTTCAGAATTGTCATAGGAACGAGAGCGCGGAAGGATGTGTTCGACCTCAAAACGAGGGTTATTACCGAGAAAATCAGCCAAACCAATGCTTTGCCCTGTGTATGGGCATTTCCGTTTCTGATCCTCCCAAAGCTCATATTTTAGCGTCTTCTGTTCAATCTCCTGATTACACTTCAACCATTCCCTTTCTGAATCATCGGGCAACAGCTCTTCCCACAATTTAAATTTAAAAAGGTCAGCATCTGTCGCCTCCTTCTTCATAAGGTTCTTTATAATCTGGGCATATTTCTTCCTGCGCTCTTCCCTCGCCTTATTGTCTGCCTCAATAACAGCCCGCATGTTTGCGGTGTTGAGCTCACGTGCCATTTCAATATGAATTTCAGTTTCAGGAAAAACTGTTTCGTCATGAATCAGAGCATTAACCACAGCACGAAGGCGGTGCATTGTGCGCATAAAGACAGGATTCTTTATGGAAGAAACAATCGGGCTTTCCAAAATCAGTTTGCCCGCCCGTACCGTTTCTGATTTTCGGTATGGATTGTGTTTAAGAACATCTGAAGGATGATACAACAGCGATGCTCGTTCGTTTGTGACCCCAAACTCTCCGACTAATATTTCACGCAAAACACTCTTTAGAGGCATCAGCTTTACCCAACGCCCCTCGTCCGCCTCAACCCGCCATTGCGTCTTTATCAATTCGGCAACCTTCCGGGAAAACAAAGCCTGTTCCTCATCCGAAAAAACAGACCACTCTTTTGCGCCAAATTTGGCCACAAATTTCAGTGCTACTTTTTCATGAGAATCAGACACCTCCCTGAAGCACTCCTTCAACTCCTCCAATGAATCAAAATCAGAAATCAACTCGTTGGCCACTACAACTTGCTTCCGATAAGCAGAATACGCACAAAACTTCTCTGAAAGAATATTTTTTACCGCATTGGCATCGACATCAGAACCGCGCAAAACAGCAGGAATATTCGCGAAGAGAACGGCATGGGAATAAATCATGCCTTCTTTCAGGAGAGGAACAATTTTACACATCGCTCCCGCACTAAGAGAAGAATAGCCCCTCGTCAGCTTTATCTCCGAAAATGCGTCAGCAACTTCCTCTGAAAAATTCCAACTCTTCAACAACTGACGTTTCCGCTCTTGGGGATCTTCCCGAGAAAATAGAACACCCCAAACTTCCGTCAAAATATCACTGTCAGTTTTCTTGCGCCCTTTTACATTGTTAAACTTCCCTTTATAGGTAACAACAATCCTGTTTTGGTAATCCGCCCCAAAGACCTTACGGAACTGACTTAAAACAGGACACCCCGAGACCGATGTGTCCAATGCATAATTGACATAGAAATCGGCAGGCTGGTCCTTTTCATCCCGGACCCGCGCAACTGTTGCATTCTTTCCAAAAAGAACCCCGGCGATCTCGGAAAATTTAAAATAGGGCTTTGATTTGCGAAAAAACAGGTGCTCTATTTCTTTCTTCTGGTTCTCGGAAAGAAAATCCATCTCCGCATCACCAGCAGACTTGAATTTTATCTGGTTAATAAAACTCCACATCCGGAACTCTTCAAATATTGGGTGGGACAACGGGGCGCATTTTTTACTGTATGTAATGGGAACCGATTTCCCAGTTTCATCAACTCGATATATCGGCTTGCCATCCCTAAACGCAGGTAACCGATATTCTAACGAACAACTTGCAACCAACCCTTTCTGCGATCTCAATGGACGCTGATAAAAAATCGCATCATAAAGCTTTTGCTTCAGTTCACCCTCTATTTCCTGAACCCGGCAAATTTCATCGAACTCCGCTTCATAGTGCTTTTCCCTATCAGTATATTGGCCTCGAATTTTCGTTCCGTCCCCATAACACTGATAAAAATATTCCCCGATAGTTCGCGCATTTGCCTTTTCAATCTTCTGATCTAACTCATGAATTCCCTTTTGAACCTTCCCAAGGAACTCCGGCTTCTCCAGTACAGCTATGCACTCACTATAAGCAGCACTAAAATCCGAGGTATTTCTTAAAATTCGGAGCAGCCTGTTCTTGAGCTTGCTCACCTTGCCCTTTGTGTCACCCGCCAATTCCTCGATAATCTCAGAAACCTCTTCCGACGAATCGTGCTCACGCTCAAACTCTGACAGCAAAGTCGCATGAAACACGTCATATTCGTCATCACCCGCATCAAGACTGTTGCTCTTGAACCCGCGACGTTGCGCCAAATGATAAAAAGCACGGCCTAAGTTGTTCCGCTCTGTTTCATTATCCCAATTAATCTTCCCCTCAATTGCATTAAACCGGAACAGATAAGGGTTCCGCATCACCTTATTCTTATTTTTGGAACTGAGATCATTGGTGTTCTGCCAATCCAGAAAAGCCTTGTCTTTGGGATATTCCTTATACCGTTTCTGTTGTTCTGCCTTCCGACCATACTGCCAAACATCCAAATCAACATCGGTTATCCCGGGGCACATCCCGTAATTAACCAGAACCCGCAGTGTGTTTATCTTCCTGATGCGCCGTCGGTCATTTATCTTACGCGCACTTCGCTTTTCACGTCGCCCTGCCGCCTTTGATTTTCGAGCACCACCCTGCGCGACATCGTTCACCGCCTCCGGAAAAACATGGACGCCCTTTTTCACCAATTCGAACAGCCCATTACCAAAATCATCAACAACCGCCCAACCAATGCTGTTCGTTCCCAAATCCAAGCCCAGAATGCGCTTACTCATTTTTGACTCCCAACTTTCTATTGACTTCTATGTCTCTAAAATCTAAACATCACCTTCGTGAGAGAAAGTAATGAAGAACTGTCTTTTCACAATAAGGCTATATGCCGAAGGTCCTAGACCTTTACCCCGCTTCGGCGGGGTTTTTTATTACCCGCAAAACTAAGCTTTTAGCATAAACACACAAAGTAGTCCGTTAAACAAAAATCTTTACTATTAATAAAATAAAAAACTAACCGACAATATCTTCCTAACAGGAAGGGTTTTCTTTTCCGCTTGCCCTGCACCTTGCTTTTTGAGTCCATATACCGCTATGAACGATCGACTGTACAAAGGACACTTCAAGGGGCTGGATGTTGCGTTCAGCTGTGCGCTGACAACCCAAACCGTCAACGACATCGTAATCCGGCACAATTGCGATCCGGTGGCCGCGCATATTCTGGGCCGGGCCCTGACCGGCGCGCTGCTCAGCGCAGCGATCCTCCCGGAAGACAATCGCCTGAATGTCTGCTGGAAATACAAAGGAGCTCTGAAAACCATCGTGACGGATGCCGGGGCCGACGGCACCGTGCGCGCCTTTATTTCGCCGGCACAGATCGGCGAAATTGAAGACATGACAGCTCTCTATGGGGATCTCGGCGACCTCCAGACGGTTGTTTCTCTGGATGGAAAAATCCTCAACTCCGGCACCGCACCGGTGTCGCTGCAGGATGCCGTTAAAGATCTGGCCTATTATCACTGCATCAGTGATCAGGTCGAAACCGGCATGTCCGCAATGATCGGGTTTAATGCGGACCCGGAAAATCCGGTCAGCATCTGTCAGGGCTGGATGGTTCAGGCTCTTCCTGACTGCGATCTGGAGCGTTTCGATCGCATCCGCTCCCGCATGGAAGATCCCGCATTCCGGGATTTGCTTGCCAACGTGTCCGTCCCTGAAAAAGCCGCCGCCGTTCTGGTGGCGGACGAACCCGCCTTTGGCGGTTTCTATATGGAGGAATGCAGCGAACCCCGGTTCACCTGCCCCTGCAATAAAGAAAAAATGGGCGCAGTGATACGCACCCTTCCCATTCCCGAGCGAATGGAAATCGTCAGAAAAAATGAACCGCTGACCGTGCAGTGCCAGTTCTGCAACGAACAATATGTACTATCCATCAAAGACTGCATCGCCGCGTGGAATGAAAAGCTGAAATAGCATCACCGGATGCCATCAACGATCAGGCGCAGGGCCAGGTTCGCCTGCATATGGGCGGCAATTCCAACACGCGGCGCCATCAGTCCGCATCCGGGACGCGCTCCGGTTTCCAGATCGCCGACAATATAAAGTTTCGGCCCGAGCTTTTTGATACCGATCATCTCGCCGGACGCATACCCCGCCATGCCGGATGCACCGATAAACGGAACGTCCGGACGAGCGGCCGTAAACGCCTGCAGAAGCATCGCTTTCTGCTCCGCGCCGTCAAAGGCCTCGATCATCACATCGACGTCTCCAAACAGTGGAAAAACAGTCTCCGGCATAAGCTTTACGCAATGCGCCTCAACATCAACATACGGGTTGATTTTCCGAAGGTTGGAAACGGTGGCTTCGGTTTTAGGCACCCCGATCTGATCGACAAAATAGTGCTGGCGGTTGAGATTGCTCGGCTCCACAACATCGAAGTCGGCCACAATTAATTTGCCGATGCCAACACGGGCCAGCGCCGTCGCGATCGCGGAACCCAGCCCTCCGAGTCCGGCAATCCCGACCGTGGCGGTTTTGACCTTTTGGTGAACGCCCGGCGTGTGCCGCGCAGCCATCAGTGCTTCGAGTTCGTCTTCGGACGGCACTTCACCGCGCCGGATCAGGGAAACACAGTCGCCTTCAGATAAAGGAATGTCACCGGAAGCCACTGCTCCATTCAGAATCAAAATATCCGCATCCGGTTTGACCGCATCGCGCAGGCGGAACAGCGTTGTGTTTTGATCCACTGCAAACGGTGTTTCGTTGACGTGAATTTCTGGCACTGCATCACCATGCCGTTGTAATCAGACTGACCGCTTTGCGGGCCAGATCGTCGGCAGCTGAGGGCAGCGCAGCGAATTTGGCACTGGTCAGATCAGCGCTGTAATCAAATTCCGATTCGCCCAGCAGTTCCGGGCTTTCGACGATGACCTCTCCATCGGCCTGCCGGGAAAGAACCGACGAAGCGCTCAACACCATACGGTATTCGCGGGCAAGAGAGCCGCGTCGCCGATCGAATGCCAACGGAGTCAGGTGAAAACGATTCAGCGTAACGGTCAAAACGGTATCGGCTTCATTTTCAGAGCGAATCTGCAGGCGTCCGTCCATCTGAATTTCAGCCCGCAGGGCTCTCATGACCGCCACTTCAATCGACGGTTCATCTGTATTGTTAACCACATGTAGACTGACCGTCTGAACATCTTCCGGAAGGGTGCTGCCCACCCGATAGCCGGAGCATCCGGCAAAAAGCACGACCGCCAGCGGCATCAGGAAAAGTTTGAATAATTTCATGGGAGCACATTAGAAGAGCGCCCCGTCAACGGTCAAGACACGAAAGATAAAACCGTCTGAACTTGATTTGCAAGTCGCCCGTCTGTAGCGTTTTTGGAAGAGGTTTCCCGCAAAGATACCCCGCCCCGGCCCAATCGATACAAAAGTAGCGATTGGGCTTGATTCGCCCTCCGGGGCGGACTACGTTGTTCATAAATTTATGGAGACTCTTATGAAAAAAGTACTGATCCCGACCAAGCTCAACCCGGTGGCTAAAGAACTGCTCGAAGCAAACGGAAACTACACCGTTGTTCAGGACGACAGCGCCGGACTCGACGTGCTGGCCGCCCAAAACCCGGATACATATGCCTTGTTTGTCCGCAGCGAAAAGGTCACGGCTGAAATCATCGATGCCCTGTCCTCTCTGAAAGTGGTCATCCGCGCCGGAGCCGGTTACAACACGATTGACATCAAACATGCACGCTCCAAAGGCGTTGATGTGATGAATACCCCCGGCGCCAACGCCAATGCTGTGGCCGAGGAAGTCATTGCCCTGATGCTGGCCGACGCCCGCCACATTGTTCCCGGCGATGCCTCCACCCGCGCTGGGAAATGGGAAAAGAAAAAATTCATGGGCAAAGAGGTCACCGGTAAAACCATCGGAATCGTGGGGCTCGGCGCCATCGGTCGTCTGGTCGCCAAGCGACTGCGCGGGTTTGACGTCACCGTGCTGGCTTTCGATCCTGTTCTTTCTGAAGAAGCCGCAGATCGTCTGAACGTGAAACTTGTCCCCCTGGCAGAGCTTTTTGAACAGAGCGACTACGTTTCCCTGCACATCCCTGAAAACGAACATACTCGCGGACTCATCAACAAAGATTTGTTCAGCGTAATGAAAGACGGAGCCACACTCGTTAACTGCGCCCGCTCCGGCGTCATCAACGAAGACGATCTGCGCGCGATTAAAGCGGAAAAAGGCCTGCGCTTCCTGAACGACGTCTATCCCAAGGATGCCGAAGGCGATAAAACGGTAACCGATATTGCCGACATTATGCTTCCGCACCTCGGAGCCTCCACTGCCGAAGCCAACTACAACGCCGCCCGCCGCTCGGCCGAACAGCTGATCGACTTCGACAGCAAAGGCGTCACCTCCTACATCGTTAACCGCGACATTCCGGAAGGCCTCGACGAAGCCTACGCCGACCTCGCCTTCACCATCACCAAGCTCACCCGCGCGATGATCGGCGAAGAAACCAAACTCAACAAAATTGAAACCAGCTTCTACGGCGAACTCCGCAAATTCGGAAACTGGCTCTCCGTGCCGGTGGTCTGCGCGCTCAGCGAAGAGTTCGACCGCTCCATGGATGAAAAAGCCGCCATCAGCTACCTCGAAGAGATGGGAATCGATTACGCCACCCGCGAAACCGATGAAGCCAAAGGCTACGGAAGCGCCATTACTGTTGATCTGATGGCCAGCGTGGACGGCGACAACCTGCGCCGCATCAGCGTGCGCGGAACGGTTGCAGAAGGCCACCTGATGATCTCCCGAATCGGACATTTCGACGGGCTCTATTTCGAGCCGAAAGGTCATCTGGCACTGTTCACTTACTCCGACCGACCCGGCGTTCTCAGCCAGATCGCCGGCGCCATGGCAGAAGCCGGCCTCAACATTGATGACGTCCGCAACCCGCACGACAAAACCGGCGAGCGTTCCATTGCGATCCTCAAAACCAATGAACCGGCCAGTGCCGAGACCATGAAGCAGGTCGCTGCAAAAATTGATGCGCTCAGCTGCTGCACGGTATCGTTCTAAAAGCTGATAAACACAGGCTCTCCGGAATACCGGAGATGCCTGTCCTTACAGACAGCCGAATCATCCTTCAAGCCGGTCGGCTTCTTCCAGCCACCGCGCTTCAAGAGCGGTCAGTTTTTGGGTCAGTTCGGACAACTGGATATTGAGCACGGCATAATCAAGTTCCGGATTGCCGGAGGCCATCTGCTGATGCAGCTCCTGCTGCGCGGCCTGAAGCGTCTCCATCTCCGCCTCCATCCTGCGCAGCCCCTTCTGAGCCTCGCGCATTTTTGCCCGCTCGGCGCGCGCCGCCTTGGGATTGGCAGCTGAAGGCTGCACGTTATCAGGACTTTGGACCTTCGTCTTCCGACCTTCGATCGTCTCCTGCCCCGCTGTCTTCTCCAGATAATAATCGTAGCCGCCGGGAAAACTGGACACACAGCCGTCCCGAACTTCAACAATATGGTCCGCCGCGCCGCGCACAAAGGATACATCGTGGCTGACGAGGCAAACCGTGCCGGGATATTCCCGAATGGCTTTCTCCAGTCCCTCGCGACCCTGAATATCCAAATGGGTCGTCGGCTCGTCCAGCAGCAGAAAGTTCGGCGGATTGATAAAGATCCGCGCAAATGCCAGCCGGATTTTTTCGCCCCCGCTCAGTACCGCGACCTGTTTGTCCACCGAATCACCGCTGAACCCGAACGAACCGAGCAGTCCGCGCACATCGCGTTCGGAAACATTGTTGCCGGCGTCACGCACAACACCCAGCACTGTTTTGTCCGGAGGCATCGTTTCTGCAAAGTCCTGCGACTGGTAGCCGAGTACCACTTTATGTCCTTCTCTCAGCCGTCCTTCGCCCGCCTGTAGCGTTCCGGCAATCACGCGCAGCAGCGTGGTTTTTCCCATGCCGTTATACCCGACAATCGCAATCTTCTGCCCGTTCTGGATGTCCAGATTCACATCGCGAAAAATCCAGCGTTCTCCGTCATAGGAAAAGCCGAGGTTTTCGAGCTGCATGATCTGAGCGCCGCAGCGCGGCGGCGGCGCAATGCGCAAATTCGCCGCCTGCGGCGGCTTCGGCGGCATCCGGACCGCGTCCATTTTTTCCAGCATCTTCACCCGGCTCTGCACCTGAGCCGCTTTCGTGGATTTTGCCCGGAAACGGTTGATGAAACTTTCGAGCTGCTCCTTTTTCTCCACATAGTTCCGATACTCAGCCGCCTGCTGCAAGTGGCGCTGTTCGCGCTCTTTCACATAATAGGAATAGCCACCCGCATACTTTACCGCGGAGCCGCCCTGGATTTCCAGCGTCCGGTCCGTCAGCGACTCGAGCAGATAGCGGTCATGCGAAATCAGCAGCATCGTGCCGCTGAAGCCCCGCAAAAAGCGCTGGAGCCATTCAACCGCCGGCAGGTCGAGGTAGTTGGACGGCTCGTCGAGCATCAGAACATCGGGCTGGGCGATCAACGTCCGCACCAGTTCCGCGCGCATCTGCCATCCCCCGCTGAACGACTGGAACGGATTATTAAACTCGGCCTCCTTAAAACCCAGCCCGCTGAGAGCAGCCTCGGCGCGGGCTCGCATTGCATAACCACCGAGATGCTCATATTCGTGCTGCAGCTCGCCGAGCCGCTCCAGCATCTGTCCGCTTCCACTTTCTTTTTCCAGCCTGTGTTCCAATTCATGAATTTCCGCATGAATGGTCTTCAGCTCAGGAATAGAATCGGTTGCATAATCGATCAGTGAGTCGGTTTGTGCATAGGAATGCAGCTGCTGATGCAGATGACCCAGCCGTACATTCTTCGGCAGCGTTACATCGCCGCTGTCCGTAGAAGTTTCCCCGCTGATCAGCCCGAAAACGGTACTTTTCCCGGCCCCGTTGGGACCGACAATCCCGACGTGCTCACCCGCATTGATACGGAACGACACATCCACCAGCACTTCCTGCGTGCCAAACCGTTTGGTTACCTGAATAAAATCGATCATAAGACCGGAGAGTTTCCAAGGTTTGGAAAAAAGAAGCAAGCCCTGACGCAGCCGGTTCCAAAGTTTGGAGACATCTGAACTTGCCCGAACAAACAAGTTCAGTAGGATGTCGCCCATGAAAATCAATCCATCACCCAGTTTCAGCATCGACCTGCGTGTAGAGTCGTCTCTCTCCCGGCAGGACCTTGAAAATATCATCGCTACCGCCGAGGGCGTCTGCGTTGCATCCCAAGGCATCGAAAGCCCCTACGGCTTTACGGTCAACTGCCGCGACAGCGAACACCAGCAGCAGATTTTCCAAACCCTGGAAAACACGGAAAACACCACGGTGATTTCCGCAGACGAAATCACCTTCCGCTCGCACATCGGTGGAAAGATCGAGACGTTTAACCGTCTGGATCTGCACGCGCCGGGAGCGATGTCAATCGCCTACACGCCCGGCGTCGCCCGCGTCTGCTCGGCAATTCACGAAGACGTCACTCGCGCCGACGCGCTGACCATCAAAAAAAACATGGTGGCCGTTGTTTCCGACGGAACCGCGGTTCTCGGTCTCGGCGACATCGGCCCGGAAGCCGCCATGCCGGTGATGGAAGGAAAAGCCATGCTCTTCAAAGGCTTCGGCGGCGTTGACGCCTTCCCGATCTGCCTCGCCACCAAAGATCCGGAAGAAATCATCAAAACGGTCAAACTGCTGGCTCCGACCTTCGGCGGCATCAACCTGGAGGATATTTCAGCACCGCGCTGCTTCGAAATTGAAGAGCGCCTGAAAGCCGAACTCGATATTCCGGTCTTCCACGATGACCAGCATGGAACCGCCGTCGTTTCGCTGGCCGCGCTGTTCAACGCGCTGAAAATTACCGGCAAAAAAATGGAAGAGCTCAAAGTAATCGTCAACGGCGTTGGCTCTGCCGGGGTCGCCTGCTCCAAAATCATGCTCGAAGCCGGCGTTAAAAACCTGATCGGCTTTGACCGCACCGGAGCGATTTACAAGGGCCGCACCGAAAAAATGAACTTTGCCAAGGAATGGTTTGCCGAACACACCAACCCGGAAGGCTTCACCGGCAGCCTCAGCGAAGCCATGCACGGTGCCGATCTCTTCCTCGGCGTTTCCGCACCGGGATGCATCACCGCCGAAGACGTTAAAAACATGGCGAAAGATCCCATCATTTTCGCAATGGCCAACCCGATTCCGGAAATCATGCCCGAAGAAGCGCTGCCTCAGGCCCGCATTATGGCAACCGGCCGCTCGGACTACCCGAACCAGATCAACAACGTGCTCTGCTTCCCCGGCATCTTCAAGGGCGCCCTGCGCTGCCGCGCAAAGAGTATCAGCGAAGGCATGAAAGTGGCCGCGGCTCACGCCATCGCCGACCTGATTCCGGCCGACAAGCTGTGCGAGGAATACATCATTCCGTCCGTCTTCGACGAAGGCGTCGCCGATGCCGTCGCTGATGCGGTCGAAAAAGTCGCCCGAGAAGAAGGCCTCGCCCGCCCCAGGATTGATGAAACCGCGCTGTATAAAATCAAATAAAGCGGCCAAACAATCTGAACCTGAACAAAAAGCTCTCGCGGAAACGCGAGAGCTTTTTTGTGCGACTGATGACAAAAGAAACCATGGACCGACACCAAAGATCACGAAGCACGATTAACCACCAAGGGGCACGAACAGTGCCTGTCCCCAGAACATCAAAAGGTCGCGCTTCCGCCAGGTTCGTAAAACGAAAAGCCCCGCCAAATGACGGGGCTCCTCAGAAACACTGTGCGGCAATTAAAGATTAAAGGCTTCGCACAGCTCGTCGATAATCTCCTGAGACATGGAAACATGTCCCCCGATCGGCTGGCTGTCAATGATCGCTTCGGCCGAGCACTCAAGCACTTCAAGCTTATCAAAGGCTGAAAGAGGATCTTTGCCAACCACCATTACGCCGTTGTTGGACAGCACCGCAGCCGGTGTTTTGAGCGTAAGCGTTTTGGTGAGCGTGTCAAAGTCGTTGAAGCTGGCTTCAAACGGCAGCAGGCTGACATCACCGACAAACACATAGCTTTCCGGAATGGTGTAGGTATCAATCTTTTCTCCACAGATACTGAACGCCAAAGCGTTGACCGGTGAGGCGTTGATAATGCAGTTCACCTCGGGATTTGCTTCATAAATCGCACGATGTGCGTGCAGCGCACGGCTCGGCTTTTTGCCGATCTGTTTTTTGTTCTTGCGAATCATCACCAGATCTTCCGGCTCAATCGTATAGCGGTCGAGCGGGTACGGAGTGATCAGGAACGAGTCTTTGTCGATGCGGGCCGAAAAGCTTCCGGTAGTACCGCTGAGCAGACGCTGACGGTAACCGCGCTTCACAAACTTGGCCAGTTCGCAGCGCAGTTCCTTTTCTTTAATGCACATCATATCGGTGTCGTATTCAAACGCTTCCAGCTTGTAGTAGCTTTTGGACTGCATCTGGATCTGTTCTTCGGTCAGCTCCTTCGGAGTGCCGATAACGCCGGCTTTAATATGAGCTTTGGCACAGACTTCGAGCGATTCAAAGCGCTGGAACGCATCCTGAAGGCTGGTTCCGCCGCAGCAGACACCATGGTTTTCCAGAATGACGCTGTCATAGCCTTTTTTGAACTCTTCGGCGATTTTGGCGCCGAGGTCCTCACTGCCCGGCACACCGTACGGGGCGAACCCGACAACGCCGTTGCTGTTCCATGCGGTCGGGTAGGCTTTGGTTTCCGGAACCTTGTGCGCACAGCTGAACGCCACCAGAGACATCGGATGCGCATGCACAACCGAACGGATATCCGGACGGGCTTCGTACACGGCTTTATGGAACGGAAACTCCGATGACGGCGGATGGAGACCGTCGATCGTGCCGTCCTTACGGACGCAAACAATATCCTGCGGAGTCAACTGTCCTTTATCAACCCGGGCCGGTGTAATCCAGATATCGCCGTTTTCGTCGATAATGGACAGGTTTCCGCCCGACGTCGTCGTCATTTTATAATTGTAAATACGTTCCAGCGTTACCGCCAGTTCGTCTCTTGGATGCAAGTATTCGTATTTCATGATTTTCCTCTGTTAGTGAAATTGAGCGACAAACATATCGATCTTTACGTATCGATAACAGAGTTCTTTTCGAATTTTTTATCACTCATCATCGACTAACCGGCCTGCTTCTGGCGGTAGGATTCCACTTCCCAGTTTTCGATAAATTCGCGGGCGGCATCCGTCATATATTCAATGCCGCCGAAGGCCTCGGCCAGCTTCAGAACGAGAGCACCATCCTGCGCCAGTTCCAGCGCCAGGTCGGCGTTTTTCTGCGAAGTGCCGATGCCGCAGACGCAGTCACCGGTCATGACAACTTTCGGCAGGTAACCGCGTTCTGCCTGATAGGCCGCCACGTTCTCGGCGGTCAGCTCGGCAGTGAACGGAAAGGCTTTTGCGTAGACCAGATGATCCGGAGTGATCGGCCCCGGAGCGACCGCAAACCGACCGGACGAGGCGATGAACGCTCCGTCTGCACCAAACAGCTCTTTAATTTTTTCTTCGGTCTCCGTGGAGACAACCGCATCGGAAATTTCCAGGGTTTGGAAAATTCCGGCGTCAGCGTAGGCCGCATTGAGCGCGTCCATTACGCGAGCATAGTGCGCCTGAATTTCGTCGGCGCTGTCAGCGGCAATAAAGATCCCGTGGTTTTTAAGGACCAGCAGCGCCGGCTCTTTGCCATTGGAAGCTTTGTAATCCTCGATGCGTTTGCGCACTTCCATGCAAAGCGTGTAGCCGGGATCAATGTATTCGACCCACAGCGCATCCGGAAACATTTCTTTGCAGGCGGCTTCGCCGCCTTTAGCACAGGTCAGTCCGTTGACCGCGCACGGGTGCGTGTGCACAACGAACTTTGCGTCGAACACATTGTGAAGCGGCGCTTCAACGGAGGGACGGCCGGCATCGTTTTCGACCGAAGCCGCCATCATGTTTTTCACCAGTTCTTCGCGCGCAGCCGATTCCGTCGGCGTTTCAACGTCGTAGAGCTCGTTGATCTTCGCACGGTTCATCTGCACGAAGGTTTCTTCGGTTAAGCCGCCGAGCGTGGTGCCGGACGGTTTCACCCACAGCGTTGTTTCGTTTTTAACGGAGGTGTTGCCGCCCCCGCCCTTCACATAATCAACGGTTCCGAATTCATGCGACAGCTCAACAATGGTCTTCAAATCCTGCATTTATTTTCTCCTTAAAGGGCAGCTTTATAAATGGAAACGGCGTCTTCGAGCGACATGTCGCGCGGATTGCCGGGCGCACACGGATCAACCAGTGCCAGCTTGGCCATTTCTTCAAGTTTGTCTTCCTGAACGCCGAGTTCTGCCAGTCCCGCCGGAATTCCGACATCTGCACTGAGCTTTTCAACCGCGGCAATGGCAGCGTCGGCGGCCTGCTCGGCAGTCATGCCCGCAGTATCCACGCCCATTGCGTCAGCGACCTTGGCCATTTTTTCAGCACAAACCGGAGCATTAAAACGCATAACATGCGGCAGCAGCACCGCATTGCAGACCCCGTGCGGAAGATTGTAGACGCCACCGAGCTGATGAGCCAGCGAATGGACGACGCCCAGACCGCAGTTGCTGAACGACATTCCGGCGACAAACGAACCGTATGCCATTTTACTGCGGGCTTCAAGATCGTCGCCTTTGGCCACCGCATCACGCAGGCTTTCAGAAATCAGCTTGATCGATTCAAACGCCAGCGCGTCGGTCAGGCGGTAAGCGCCTTTGGTGATGTATGCTTCAATCGCATGGGTCAGCGCATCCATACCCGTGGCGGCCGTCAAAGCAGCCGGCTTGGCAATCATCAGCTCCGGATCATTCACGGCAATCGTGGCCAGACTGTTTTTGTCAACCATCACCATCTTCACATGACGCTCTTCGTCGGTGATCACATAGTTGATCGTCACATCCGAAGCCGTTCCGGCAGTCGTATTGATCGCCACAATCGGCAGGCCTTTTTTCGACGATTTAAAGACCCCTTCATAGTCGCGGATATCGCCGCCATTTGTTGCAAGAATCGACACCGCTTTGGCACAGTCCTGAGGCGAACCGCCGCCGAGTGAAACAATGATGTCGCACTCATTTGCCATCAGCATTTTCAGGCCGTCATCCACATTGGCGCAGGTTGGATTCGGCTGAACACCGTCAAACAGCACATAATCGATCCCGGTCGCTTCCAGCACATCGGTCACCTTTTTGACCGTTCCGATCTTGTTCAGCACGGCATCGGTCACCAGCAACACCTTTGAACAGCCAAGCGATTTGATCTCCGCGCCAACATCCTGCAATACACCCGGCCCAATCATGCTCATGGCCGGCATAAAATACGTTCTCTTCTCCAACATTATCTCATCTCCTTTTTTTAAAATTGCTCAAAACATTACAGTGCCCCGCCCGAATCGATAACTCAATATCGAATCAGCGGGTTTTGCACGGTCAGTCCATGTGAAAAACCTCAGAAAGCGGCTTGAAGACAGGCATATTGTTCGGATGGACCTCCATCAGATCAGCCATGTAGTCCCACCATTTCTGCACAATTTCCAAATCCTTAAGTCCATCAGCCGTGTTGTCATCGGTCAGCTTCTGAAACGCAAACAGCGTCAGCGACTCTTCGTCAAAATAAATGGAATAATCAAAAATCCCGGCATCGGAATGCGCCTTGGCCAGCTCCGGCCAAATCTCATCGTGCCGCTTTTTGTATTCCTCAACAACATCGGGCTTGAGCTTCATTTTAAATGCGTTGCGGATCATCAGGCTTTCCCTTTCTTTTTGGTACCGATCCAGAAGGACGCGCTGGCAAACCACACAATGGTGGCAATCAGCATCCAGAACTTGTTCTGATCAAGATCCAGTTTATCCATGTAAAACAGCACAGGAGCCGCAACAACGGCGATCAGTGCAAAATAAGAAATAATTTCCAAAAGCTTTTTCATGCCATCTCTCCGTTCTGCTGAAACTTGCTGATCGCAATGTAGAGTGCCGATGCGAGGAACCATCCCGGCAGGGATACAAAGTAGATTTCCATAATTCCCAGTTTATACAGGGAGTAGCAGACAATCATGGTGACAATCCATGCCGCGCCGGCCGCCCAGTTTATCTTGAGAGACTTATGTTCCGCATAGTACTGCTTCAGGCCCAGTTTCGGGAACACCCAGAAATCCGTGAAGATGACAGCCCCCATGGGCATCAGAAGCATTCCGTACAGCGCCACAAACCCGAGCAGCTTCATCGCGATGCCCGGGAACATTCCAGCGACAGTCGCCAGCAGTCCGGTGCCGATGGTGACCGCGAACCGCGACTGTTTCGGCATGATGGCCTGAAAGGCGAGACCGGCGCGATAAATGGTCGGATTGGCAGTGGTCCAGCCGGCGATGATCACGCAGATCAGTCCGGCAATCCCCGCCGCGCGATAGGCCAGCGGACCGGGCAGCACATCGGTGTTCGAAGGGTCCATATGCAGCTGGAGCGAATAGAGCACAGACGCCGCCAACCAGGCCATAAAGTGCCCGACATACATACCGGAAGCCGACGCCGCACCGCACCATGATTTTTTCGCAAACCGCAACACGGAGAGGTCAGACATCCCCACATGCATCGCCATATTGGCAAACCACGCAAAGAACGTGACATGCCAGAAGGTAAATTTCACCTGTCCCGGCAAAGCCTCGCCGCCCTTCCAGACCGCGGTTTTGCAAAGCTCCCACAAACTGCCGAGCGAGTTGACATCCGCGCCGGTCACTTCAATAAACTGCCGGAATCCGACAATCCCGAACGCGAGGAACACCAAAACCATCCACGGCGCGGCAATATTGGCAATGCGGGCGACCATGTCGTAGCCCCATGCCGCAACAATGGAAATGACAACGCCGACGCCCAGTACAGCCAATACCCAACCGAAACTGTTCGGGTAAATATCTGTCAAAGACGGCATGGGGAAGTCAAACCACACACCGAGCGCGGTCGCCGACACGGTAATCATAGAGCCGGCGAGAAAACAGAACATCACGCCGTTTACAATGTTGTACAGCGTAACCAGATAGCGCCCGCAGATTTTTTCCAGCTGGTAGTAGAGCGTCAGGCGGGCGCGCACAGCAATTGGCGCACACAGAAACATCCAGCTCAACACCGCCAGCAGATTGCCGAACAGAAGCCCAACCACAACATCGAACGCGCTGACGCCAGCCGCCACAAACAGCGGCCCAATCATCAGCTCGGTTCCGGCACAGTGCTCTCCGGCATACATGCCGATAAAGGCCTTGAATCCCAGCGTCTTTGATTCCGGCACTGGCGAGCGCTCAAACTCACCATGTTTTTCTTCCTGCTCTTCCGCCATCTGCGCTCCTTATTTTTCGTTTGCAATTTTCTCCGTTGCCTCAAAAGCATCATGCCCGGTTGAACCGCTGCCGAGCAGCGGATAGTAGCTTTTCGGCAGTTTTTCCCGATACTCTTCAATAATCGTCCGATAGGCCGGGTCCGACGCAAGATTCATCCATTCATTTGGATCTTTTTTGCGGTCATACAGTTCTTCAGAACCATCGTGATAGTGAATATAACGATATTGATCAGACACGATCGCTACGTTTTCCGGACCAAAACTGGAGCGAGCCATGTACGGCCAGTCCGTTTTGGGGTTGTCCAGCAGCGGCTTAAGTGAATGCCCCTGCAGTCCGGAATCTGCATCCAGCCCGGTCAGCGCCAGCAGTGTCGGATAGATATCGAGCAGCTGAACCGGATGATCGCACACAGCCCCTTTTGCAACGCCCGGACCAGCAATAATCAGCGGAACACCGGCACCGTCGCGCCAGATACTGCGTTTGGCAAAGCGCCGTTTTTCTCCCAGATGAAATCCGTGATCGCCATAGAGCACCACGACCGTATTTTCGCTGCGCCCGCTCTTTTCCAGTGCGTCCAGCACCCGGCCGATCTGATGATCGACAAAACTGACACAGGCCAGATAGGAACGCACCAGCGGTTTCCATTCGTTGTTTTCTTCCACCCACTCCATCGTAGGCGAAACGTGCTTCAGGCGGGTCAGGTTCACGCCGTATTCAGGAACATCATCCAGATCGTTGGCAACAACTGCCGGAAGCCGGAGTGTTTCCAAGGGATACAGGTCGAACCATTTCTGCGGCGCATACTGTGGAACGTGTGGACGGTAAAACCCGATGCCGAGCCACAGCGGCTGATCATAATTTTTGGCCAGCTGATTTTCGGCCCAGGTTGCAATCTGATAATCCGGCGTTTGATCATCGCGCTCCGGATACGCACCCCAGTCCCAAAGCATATGCCCGGGAAATCCAGTCAGTTTTTTATCAGGATACGGCCCGAACGCGCCGAAATTCCCGGCATAGTTAGGTAGATAACGGACATTCTCGTCGCCATGGTACAGTTTGCCGGCGGCCGTTACATAATAGCCTTCCTGCAGAAAACGCTGAGGAAGCTGTGTCGCCTCACGGGCCACCGGAGAGTCTCCGATCGGCGGATCCAGGAAATAGATGCCGGTACTCTCCGGATAGCGGCCCGTCATCAGGCTGGCGCGCGACGGGTTGCAGACCGGCGACTGACACTGCGCATTGGTAAACAACACGCCTCGCCTTGCAAGCCGGTCAATGTTCGGGGTTTTTGCCTGAGGATGTCCCCCAAGGCATCCGATCCAGTCGTTGAGGTCATCGACTGCAATCATCAGCACATTGGGCCGTTCCGACGGCTGACTCAACGCAGCACTGCTGCAGAATAAAACAGCGCAAACAGAACCCATCCATTTTTTCATAGGGGATATCCTCTTCAAAACCTCCGTTACCGGCATTCGCAGGCAATAAGGCAAACGCGCATTACGCGCGTTTCCTCAAAACGTCAGTCTCGTAGGCTTCCATTTCACCAATCCAGTCTGCGCCAACCGGCACGTCCGCTTTTTCGCAGAGCATATCCCAAACGGCAGCAAACGGCATGGATTTAAACTCTTCCATCAGAGCCAGGCGCTGAGCTTTCTTACCTTCGACTTCATAGCCCTGCAGCTGCGCAGTCGGATCGAGCAGCGCATAGAGAATTCCTTTGCGGGCAGCACGGGTTCCGGTAACATAGGCACCAATACGGTTGATGGATGCATCAAAGAAGTCGAGAGCAACCACGACGCGATCCCACACATTGCCGCGCTGGATTTCAATAAAGACGTTTTTCAGATCGTCATTGAACAGCGTAACGTGGTCGGAGTCCCAGCGGATCGGGCGGCTGACGTGCAGTAGGATTTTATCCATAAACTGCAAATGGCTGGAGATTTTTCCATGAATGTTTTCGGTCGGGTGGAAATGCCCCATGTCCATGCAAAGGCCCATGCCGCGGCTGATGGCGTAGTCCGAGCAGAATTCGCCGGAGCTCACCACATACTCTTCGGATCCGATTCCGAACAATTTGCTTTCGATGAAGTCAACGCATTTGGTTTTGTCGACAGAATCGTCAGCCATAATTTCATCATACGATTTCGCCATCCGGGCACGCGGACTGAAACGGTCGGCCGGAATGTCTTTGTCGCCATCCGGAGTCCACCAGTTGACATAACAGGGACTGCCCTGGCTTTCAGCCATTGCCTGTGCAATTTTCCGGCAGGCTTTTCCGTGTTTCACCCAGAAGGCGCGAATCTCATCATCCTGATGTGAAAGCGTAAAGCCGTCTTCCGCTTTCGGATGCGCAAAGAACGTCGGATTGAAGTCGAGGCAGATGCCCTGCTCCTTCGCCCAGTCCATCCATTTGGTAAAGCAGGACGGATCCATTTCGTCGCGGTCGACATAGTGATCTGTTTCGGAATAGCAGGCATGAACATTTACACGCTGGGTTCCGGGAATCAGCGACATCGTCTTTTCGAGGTCGGCACGGGCTTCTTCGCCGTTACGGGCGCGCCCCGGATAGTTGCCGGTGGCCATAATGCCGCCGCCGTCCAGCCCTTCCGGCTTGGTTTCAAAACCGCCGACATCGTCGGTCTGCCAGCAATGCAAAGAAATCGGAAGCGCCAGCGCCTTTTCAATGGCTACATCCGTATCAATTCCAAAAGCAGCGTAACGCTCCTTCGCCAGTTCATATGCTTTTTCAACACTCATGTAGATTCTCCTTCTTTAGTTAAAACCGATCAGAACCTTACCACTGTCCGCCCAAAATACACCTTGACGATGCAGACAACTTCTAGCACGATCACGACATGAGTGAAATCCTCGAAAAACAGGACTATTTTGAAGATCCGACCCTGCCGATCCAGATTCATCTCCGCGATCCGCAGCCTGAGTTCCCGCTGCACAGCCATCACTTTGATGAACTGATCATCATTCTCAAAGGAACGGCCATGCACATTGTGGATGGCCAGCCCTTTCCGGTCAAAAGCGGCGATGTCTTCGTTGTTTCCGGCGCACACAAGCACCAGTACCTCGAAATGCACGGGCTGGCCCTGGCAAATATTCTGTTCGATTCCAACGCACTGGGCATGAATCAGTGGGATATTCGCGCCCTGCCCGGCTTTCACGCGCTGTTCGAACTCGAACCCGCCCTGCGCACCCAGCAGAAATTCAACAGCCGCCTGCAGCTGAACGCAAAGCAGCTGAATATTGCTCACGACGGGCTCCGCGAACTGCAGCGGGAAACCGCCGAAAAAAGCCCCGGATACCGGGTGATGGCCAAAGGCCTTTTCATGCAGCTCGTTGTATTTCTCTCCCGGTGCTATTCCGACACCCCGCCCGAGGAATCACTCGATCTGCTGCGCCTCGGCGACGCCCTCGCGCATATTGAAACCCACTATGCCGAAAAAATCACACTGGAGGATCTCGCCCGCAAAGCACACCTCTCTCCCCGCCACTTCCAGCGCATCTTTCACGACTGCGTCGGACGCTCGCCGATCGACTACCTCATGCACATCCGCGTCAGCAAATCCGCCCTGCTGCTGCTCAGTACAAACCGGACCATCACCGACATCGCGCTCGACTGCGGCTTTTCCGACAGCAACTATTTCACCCGTCAGTTCCGAAAAATCATGGAACTGACTCCCGGCCAGTATCGCAAAAACAGCCCGCGCTGACCTGCAATCTGATCAAAAAAATCCGTGAAATCAGGCCCGTTCATGCTACATTCATCGACTTCCTGCTGTGCAGGAAGAGTTATTCGTTATTAGAGATTCGTTATCAGGGAGGATGAAAAAGAGCTCCTAGCGTCAAAAGGCCAGTCCTAATAACCAATAAAAATTAACCAATAACTGTTTATCTGAACTATGACATCCAACGAAATCCGCCAGTCCTTTCTCGATTTCTTAGAATCGAAGCAGCACACCATCGTCAAATCCGCCAGCCTGCTGCCCGACGCGCCCAACCTGCTCTTCACCAACGCGGGGATGAACCAGTTTGTGCCGATCTTCCTCGGCCAGTCCAACTGCCCCTACCAACCGGGCCGCGCCGCCGACACCCAGAAATGCATCCGCGCTGGCGGAAAACACAACGACCTCGAGGACGTCGGCGCCGACACTTACCACCACACCTTTTTCGAAATGCTCGGCAACTGGTCCTTCGGCGACTACTTCAAGCAGGAAGCCATCGACTGGGCATGGGAGCTCCTCACCGGCGTCTGGGGCTTCCCGAAAGAACGCCTCTACGCCACCTACTTCGGCGGCGACGACAAAGGTGAAGCCGACCTCGAAGCCAAAGAAATGTGGCTCAAATACCTGCCGGAAGAACGCGTTGTGCCCGGCAACCGCAAAGATAACTTCTGGATGATGGGCGACACCGGCCCCTGCGGCCCCTGCTCCGAGCTCCACGTCGACCTTACTCCTGAAGGCAACTGCGGCGCCAAAATGGTCAACGCCGACAGCCCCCAGTGCATCGAAATCTGGAACCTCGTTTTCATCCAGTTCAACGCCGACGAACAGGGCAACTTCAACCCGCTCCCCGCCTGCCATGTCGACACCGGCATGGGCTTCGAACGCGCCTGCTCCATCATTCAGTGCACCAAAGGATTTACGGACTTCTCCGGCGTCATCTCCAACTACGAAACCGACGTCTTCACCCCCATTTTCCAAACCTTGGAAGAAATGAGCGGCAAGAAATACGGCTCCTCCATGACCGATCCGGCCGACATCGCCTTTCGCGTCATCGCCGACCACATCCGCTGCCTCGGCTTTTCCATCGCCGACGGTATCCTGCCCTCCAACGAGGGCCGCGGCTACGTCCTGCGCCGCATCCTGCGCCGCGCCGTGCGCGTCGGCCGCGCCCTCGGCTTCAAAGACGCCTTCTTCTACAAACTCACCGACACTCTCGCCGACACCTACGGCGACGCCTTCCCCGAGCTGCGCACCAACCGCGACCGCGTCGAAAAGACGCTCAAAGCCGAAGAAGAATCCTTTAACCGCACCCTCGACCGCGGCATCGAACTCTTCGAGCAGGTCGTCGACGGACTCGAAGGCAAAACCTTCCCGGCCGACGAAGCGTTCAAACTCTACGACACCTACGGCTTCCCGCTCGACCTCACTGAAGTGATGGCCCGCGAGCGCGGCCTCGCCGTCGATGCCGAAGGCTTCGAAAAGCTAATGAACGAACAGCGCGAGCGCGCCCGCGCCGACTACGCCGCTAAGAAATCGGTCATCATGGCCGAAACCGCAGGCCTCGACGTCAAACCGACCGAGTTCGTCGGATTCCAAACCTTGGAAAGCGAAGCACTCGTCGAAGCCGTTACGCCGGGCGAAGACGGCACCTACAACATCATTCTCGACAAAACCCCCTGCTACGCTGAAATGGGCGGACAGTTGGGTGACAAGGGAACCATCAGTGTTCCCGGCCACGATGATAATGATGTCGGAACTCTGGAAATTACGGATACCCAGAAACAGGGCGAATTGGTTGTACACGTTGCTAAACTCGTCTCCGGCCGCGCGCCCGAGCCGGGCGAAGGCGTCCTCGTCGATGTCGACGCCGAACGCCGCGCTGACATCCAGCGCCACCATACCGCGACCCATCTTTTCCACTGGGCGCTGCACAAAGTCGTCAGCGAAGATTCCCGCCAGCGCGGATCACTCGTCGCGCCCGACCGCATGCGTTTCGACTTCAACAACCCGGAAAAACTCTCGGACGAGCAGATCGCCGAAATCGAAAAACTGGTGAATGAAAAGATTGAAGCCGCCCTGCCCGTCTACGCACAGGAAGTACCCTTCACCGAAGTGCAGAAGCACCCGGAAATCCAGCAGTTCTTCGGCGAGAAGTATGGAGATACGGTTCGTGTCTTACAAATGGGAGGAACCTCAGGTTCCTTTGACGGCTTCTCGATGGAACTGTGCGGTGGCTGCCACGTCAGCAATACCGGCGACATCGGCAAATTCAAACTAATGAGCGAAAGCTCTATCGCCGCCGGGATCCGCCGCATTGAAGCCGCCTGCGGCAAATATGCCGACGCCTTCATCGAAGAGCAGAAAACGGCCGCCGCTGAGGCGGAAGCCAAGGCCAAAGAGCTCGAAGAAAAGAAAGCCGCCGCCAAAGCGCGTCAGGCCGAAATGCAGTCGCAGGCTCCGGCCATCGCTGAAGAACTGCTTACCAAAGTCAAAGACGGCCTGCTCATCGAAAACCTGGGCGACACCGATGCGCAGCTGCTCAGCGTCATCATGGATGCCCTGCAGCCCAAGCTCGAAAGCACCGTCGCCATCCTCGGAGGCGTCTCCGACGGCAAAGTCGCGCTCGTTTGTGCTGTAACGCCCGACCTCGTCAAAGAAGGTAAAAACGCTGGCAAAATTGTCGGCGCCATCGCCAAACAGTGCGGCGGCGGCGGCGGCGGCAAACCCGACCGCGCCCAGGCCGGCGGCCGTAACCCCGATGCGCTTGAAGCCGCACTGGCCGGCGCCAGTGAATTGATCTAGCCACAAAGAAGCGCAAAAAAGGAGAAGAAGGCAGCCGATGACTTTGGGAATCGTCTGCTTTTCTTTCGTCTTCCCCTGCGCCTTATCAACGCCAGGGTCAGACGCCAGGGCCAAACGCCGGGGGCAGTCCTATGAATTAATGTTTTCCGATAATTGAAAATCTCCTTGTTCAGCAAGGTAAACGTGTGGCGTTCGTGATTCCAACCAACAACGTTCACGAAACCGGTTGAACCAGCCGGTGGAAGGTGAGATTATCATCATTATGTTTCGCTCCGTTTTAAAACTTACTCCCGCCATCGCATTATCCGTCATCGCACTCCTGTTCTGCGGATGCCGAACCTCTCCCTCCCCGCACGAACAGGCCTCACGCCCCCTTCAGCCCACGCCCGATACGGATTATCAAATTTACCTGATCATTGATGATGCCGGACAACGCCTCAGCCAAATACAACCGTTTCTGGAACTGCCTGTTCCTATGACGATTGCCGTTCTGCCGGGACTGCCCGCTACACAAAGCTCCGCAGCGGCCATACAGCTCCAGTCGGACAGCAAACAGCTGATCCTGCATCAGCCGATGCAGCCCATGAGATCCACGGCCGATCCCGGCCCCGGAGCCATCTACAGCGACACTCCGCTTGAAGAGATCCCGAATATTCTGCGTCAAAACCTGGCAGAAGTACCGGCAGCACGAGGAATGAACAACCACATGGGGTCGCTGATAACCCAGGATCGTTCAAAAATGAATGCGGTGATGGCTTTCTGCAAAACGAACGATCTTTTTTTTGTGGACAGCGTTACAACACCGGCATCCATCGCCACACAGGCTGCACTGGAGCACGGCGTTCCAACGGCGCAGCAGCATGTCTTCCTGGACAACGACCGCAGCGAAGAAGCCATCACGCGGCAGTTTGAACGGGGAATGCGAATCGCGAAGGACAAAGGGTTTGTTGTGATGATCGGTCATGCCTCATCACCTGAAACGGCACGAGTAATCGGACTGATGCATCAACCGGCCAAAGATGCCAACTATTCGTTCCACATGATTGATGATCTGCTTTAAGAACAGGCCGTTTTGAGGCCTGCGCTAACAGCCAGTCCAGAAGGCTGGTCCGGCAAGCACAGATCATCCGCATTTAAACATTTGCTTACCCCCGAAAGGGAAAACTTTCTCTTGTTCCCAAGAGAGAAGATTGCCCTGAGAATGGATGTTTTTAACGGTGAAAAAATCGTTTCCGGAAAATGACGACATCTCTTTTCAAGCATCAGAATAGAGTTTCGAAAACCGCGCGATTGCAGTATTATTCAGGCGGGAAGGAGAGCAGTTGTGATAAAACCATGGCCAACACGCTTCTCAAACAAGCCGGAAACAAGCCCGCTGAAACGGGCCGCAGTATCTTCGTTTTTTTACATCACAATCTGCATATTCTACATACTTTTTTCCGGACAACTTGCCGCAAAAGTCGCCCAGACCCCTGAAGAGCTCAAACAAATCGAAGTCGTTAAAGGCATCGCATTCATTATCGTTACCGGCATTCTGTTTTTCATCCTTTCGTTTGCATGGTGGCGTAGAACCCGCCTCCAGCATGAGCTGCTGCTTCAGAGTGAACGTAAAGCCATCGCCGCCATGTGCAGCGCCTCACTGGCGCACGACCTCAACAACCTGCTGATGTCTCTCTCTGGACTTGTCGAAGGACTCAAGGGAAGAGAGCGAAACGATTCTTTCCTGGTCAACATGCGCAAACTGCTTGAAGAGGGAATTGAAAACCTCGCGAGGATGGCCAGACACATGGCCGCATCCACCAAACAGCTGCAGACGCAGGAAACAGAAAAGATCGCACTGTCTTCCGCGCTGCCACAAATTGTAGAGCTGATTCGAAAACATCCGAACGTACGAACCTGCAGCCTGAAAATCACCGGAGATACCAATGTCCCCCTGACCCTCCACCCGCGACTTCTCGAACAAGCAGTCATCAACCTGGTTGTCAATGCGGCACAGGCAACCGGAAAAAGAGGTAAAATCGAACTCGCGCTTAAACAGGAAGAAAATGTCCTTTTTCTTGAAGTTCACGATAACGGTCCCGGGATTGACGCCGAAACAGCCAAGGCCGTATTTACCTCGGGGTTTACCACAAAAACAGACGGAACCGGACTGGGGCTTCTTTCCGTTCAAGCCTTTGCCTCATCGTGCAAGGCGGAAATCACCATCGGCAAATCGCATCTTGGCGGAGCCGTGTTCAGGCTCGCGATTCCCCTCCCAGAAGCCCCTTCCAGAGGAAGGGAAAAACGGACAGAAAGAATCCAGGAAGATAAAAATCCCCCAAGGGTCACGCAATAAATTTTGAAACAAGCCATTAGCGCGAGCCCGTGATTTGTAGTACTTTACCCAATAAACATCTTTTCTTTCTTTGACCCATAAAATGAACCATGAAAAAAATTACTGTATTAATTAAAACGATACTCCTCTTCCTCCTCCTAACGGGATGTCTTTGGCCTGTACCGATCACGAGAACAGCCACCGGATCGTTTGAACAACAAAACCTGCAAATTGATGCAGTATTTAACGAGTTAATGGGAAATAAGCTCACGATTTGCATCAACCAGAAACCCGTTATTGACCAATCTTTAGGCAATCCCATCTTTCCGCCATACAGCAAGGATCCGGCATGGAAAAAAAGTCTGATTACCTATCAGCCCCTGCACGGAAACTGGCAGGGACACTTCGTGCGTGTGGAGAGCTCAAAAGGAACCGTTTATCCCGGCTCGCAACTGTACCCCGACTGTAAAATCTTCATCGACGATCAATTAATCTGCGTATTCTCTTTTTGAGCACCTAAAGAACCGTCCGAAAGACAACCCGGAACTAACAGAGAAACGAAGTGAGAATGTTAGAATTGTCTGATCCCCCTCAAACAGGCAGGATACTTATTTTACATTCCAATCATCAAAATCTCTGCACCCTTTGAGCTCTTACTGGCCAATCCGCCTCCAACTAATAAAATTTCCTGAATAGAAAAAATGCCGAATCAAAACCGAACACTGAGGCCCGCGCCGCATCCGAAATTTAAATACCTTGTTACCGAACAGGGAGCACACATCCATCCGCCCGCGGACTGGGCCTGTTTGAAGCCGGGCGATGCGGCCGTCACCCGCGCACTGAAAGCGCTCGGTCCCTGCTGGACGGTCCAGCAGAAAAAGGGCCGAAAAATCTTTTCCCTTGGCGTATGGGCGCCGGCGGAACGCATTGAGGAGGCCAAGAAAGCGGTTGAAGAAAAACGGGCTGATCCGGCCTACGCCAAACGACGCGAAAGCGACCTGAAGCGGCGCGCGAAAAAACAAGCAGAGTATGAAAAGGAGTTTTATCAAGCGGTTTTAGACTGGCTCCATTTTCATCCCAAACATCAGGCACTGGCCGAACAAATGGCAAAGGCAATCACAGAGCATGCCGTACCGGTCGGCAGCGGAACCGTAGCCCGCACAGAGCAAATTCCAGTCGAAAAACGAGCGTCGGCCGCCGTGATTGCATGGATGCGGCATCAAACAACCGCCTACGATACAATGTATATCGAACGGGTAAAAGGCCGACGGCGTGAAGTCCGCCGCGAGCTTGCAAAGCAATCGGCCGAACTGCTCGGTGCTTACCGCAAAGGGCAACCGGCCCATGAATCGTGCCCGCTCGCAAAAGCCGTTCGCAGTTCGATGACTTAAATGTCTGCTGCGCCACTTTTCAGGACACAGGCAAACTAATCTAAATAGATTTCGGTGCGATAGTATCCCGGGGCTCTATCCATAGGAACGCCGCAGGTCACAAGCTGGTTCTCTGCCTGAATGTCATCCATATCCGGAACAGGCGTCCAATTGCCCTCAGCAAGACTGCTGCTGTGCAGCAAACGATATTTGCGGGTGCGATTCTCATAGCCGCTGCCCCCCGCCTTCTCCGCAAAAAAGTAAACGGCTCCATCAGGAGAAATTCTCAGGATGGGCCGGTCCGACGGATTCATCGGGTCCGTACCGGCAATAAACTCTTCCAGGTCAATCACGCCATTGCCGTCGCTGTCCGTACTGCTTCCTGCCCGGTGCAGCGAACCAAAATAAAACGTCTCCCAATCATCCGATAGTCCATCGAAATCGGAATCGGGCATGACCGGGGCCGTCCAGAACAACTCCTCGGAATAATCACTTTCGACAGGACCGGAACAGGTTCTCACACAGAAATACAGTGTTTTATTGTATTCCAGATCAGTCAGCCGAACACTGGTTCCGTTGGTCACTGTAATATAGTCGGTATATCTCCCGGAGGTTGTACCATAAAACAACTTATAATAGTGAATTTCCTCCAGAGGGTCCCCGTTGACTGTGGTCTGTGCCGGCTCCCACTCCACAGTAATACTGATGGCTTCACAAAACCAAACAGCTGCGAATATAATGCCGAAAGTCATTCTAAATATTGTCTTTAGCATAGCGTCCTCTCCACTGTTCAAATTATGCCCAAACCCTTGTTCAGAACGAGTCAGACTGGCCTCTGCCCACGTTCTAAACTCTTAACCCGCAAGAAACACCCGGGTTAAAAAGCCTATTTACAAAGGATATAAAGGTCTCAGATACCCGGACGTATATCCAGAAAAAAACAAGAACAGATCTGAAACCCAAACAGGATGATTTTTCCGAAAATCCCGAAGCAAAAACAGCCCCCGATCGCACATCATCAGAGAGCCCCCTAAACCAAAAAAGACAGGTGTAATGGCTGCTTTGTTCCAGCCAATGATTCTTCTTTGAAGAAAGAAACTCCATCTTCAAAAATCATAAATACAATGGCAAGCTATACCAACTTATATAAACGCACATTCTTTAGATTGAAGATTCATTGAAGAAACCATCCTTTCCGGAGAGAAAAAGATGCATCGATCCGCTCGCGACAATGAAACCGCTCATTAATGATCATCTATGATCCGCACTTGTACGACAGCAGTAAAACTGATTGGCTGTCATCATGAAAACGGTTGACCAGCTTTTTGAAGAAATCCTGCGTGCAAGAACACGGGTATACCGCGCGGGGGCGCCAACGCCCTTGCAGCCGATGCGTCTGCCCGAAGCCGGTGCCTGCGAGGTGTTTATAAAACGCGAGGATCTCGGACCGATCAATGCCTACAAGTGGCGCGGGGCCTATAACGCCGTTGCGGCATATCATCAGCAAACCGGCTGCGAAACCGTTGTGGCCGCATCGGCCGGTAATCACGCCCAGGGCGTTGCACGCGCCGCCCGGCTGCTCGGCATCCAGGCAAAAATCTTTATGCCGCTGGCCGCCCCGCTGCTCAAGCAGGAAGCTGTCCGGCAGCATGGCGGCGATCACGTTGAGATTATCCTGACCGGCGACACCTACAACGAGGCCGACCAGGCTGCTCGGTCTTTTGCAGAGGAACACGATCTCACCTATATCCATCCGTTTGATGATCTCTACACAATGGCCGGCCAGGCGACCATTGCGGACGAAATCATGCTGTCCGGAACAGTGCCCGACGTCGTCTTCCTGCAGATCGGCGGCGGCGGAATGGCAGGAGCCGTCTCCTGCTGGCTGAAAAAGCACTGGCCGGACATCCGTATTATCGGCGTCGAGGCCGCCGAACAGGCGTCGATGAAGGCGTCTATTGAAGCCGGATATCCGGTCACACTCGATTCAGTAGACACATTCTGTGACGGCACAGCTGTCACCCGGCCCGGCGACCTGACCTATTCCGTCTGCCGTGAAACGATCGATGAATTCATTACCGTGACTAACGATGAAGTGTCCGCCGCAATCCAGCGCATGTGGGAAAGCCTGCGCGTCATCCCGGAAACCTCCGGCGCCATTGGGCTGGCCGGACTGATCCAGTACACCGCCGACCACCGCGCAGATATCAAAGATAAAAAGCTCCTTTGCATCTGCAGCGGCGCCAACATGGACTTCAGCAAGCTGGCTCAGATTTCGCGTGCGGCGGCCATCGGCACGCACCACCGCCGCTACATCCGCTTCCACCTGAACGAAGAAAGCGGCTCGATGCTGAGCCTGCTGGACCGCTATTTCATCGACATCGCCGTAGGCGAGTTTCTGTACGGCAAGGTCGACAAAACAAATGCGTGGCCGATTATTGCCGTGGAAGGAGAAACCGAACGACTGAACCGGTTTGAACAGGAATTGAGCGACGGCGGCATACAGTTCGAGAATGTCACTCATGCGGCGGATGTGCGCTACCGCATCATCAACTATAACCCCGCCCTGTTTAAAAATCCTCTGCTGCTGCACATCGAGTTCCCGGAACGCAAAGGTGCCCTGCGCGATTTTATGCGAAGGGTCTCCGGCCTGGCCAACGTCTGCTATTTCAACTATGCCTATTCCGGTGAAGCCATCGGTCACACGCTGATGGGCTTTGAGTTTGAAACCCCGGCCGCGCGGGATAATTTCCTGACCGCAGTCGGAGAAACCCGGGTGTCTATTCGACCGGTCGACCAAACCACTGCGGAACGGATTTTACAACACACGTCTTAACCCACCAAAACCTGCATGAAAACAATGGACTGTCCCTGCGGAAGCGGGAAACGAATTCAGGAATGCTGCGGCAAATGGATTGCCGGACGCAAAAAGGCACCAACAGCAGAGACGCTGATGCGCTCCCGTTACACCGCATATGTACTGGAGGATGTCGATTATCTCGTTGAAACCACCCTGCCCGCATCGCGGGATCGCACGCTGGCCGACGATATCCGCCACTGGATGAAACAGGTGCAGTGGCAGCGGCTTCATGTACTCGGCACCGAAGCGGGCGATCGCTCCGACACCGAAGGAACGGTTGAATTTATCGCAGAATTCATCGGCCCGAACGGCACCGACCGCCATCATGAACGCTCACAGTTCAAAAAGGTTCACGGCACCTGGTTCTACGTCGGATAGATCGTCTTACTGTTTTACAATCCGAATCTCATCCACAAAAACCGTCACATCGTATCCCGTCACGCCCAGGCCCTTCAGCACCAACGCCCGAATGCTCTGAGACGGAACCGTAAAGACCGCCTCGAACGGCTGGTAGGTTCCGGACGCGGTCGGCTGAAACGTCCCACCTGAAACCCCGCCCAGCAAAACCTGCAGTTGCTGCGTCTGTGCGCCGCTGTTCAGCCGCTGGGCCGCATAAAAGGATACCGCATAGGTTCCCTCTTCCAGAATCAGCGCCTGAGAAGCCTGCCCCACGTTCTGAAGGAAAAGCACCTGAGCACCTTCGGGCGGAGCCGGGTTTCCGGAAGTGAAGGCCGTGGAGGCTTCACTGCAACCCGCGCCTCCGGAGAAATCCCACGGGGTTCCGGACGGACGATATTCATATCCGTTTTCATCCGAATCGAAAAAGCCCGCTTCGAATCCTCCGTCGAGCAGCGCTTCATTGGCCGACGGAGCGATGTATTTCCGGAGCGTTGCGGAAACGCCCTGCGGCCCGCCGTACAGATTGTCTCGAACAAACACCGGATTGGCGGTGTTATATGCAACGGCCGCGCCTTCCATATCGAACTGGTTGCCGAGAATGCTCACGTACCCGCTGGAAGACCGGACATCAACACCAATCCGGTTGGTCGTGGACGGTCCACTGAAAAAGTTATGATCAATCACAGCGGTATACCCGTAATTCAGACAAATATCGGTCGGAGAAAAGTCGCGGGCGACACCGGTTCCGAGAAATGCGCTGCCCTGCGTATCCAAACATTGGAAACTGTTGTGGCTGAAAAACAGCTGCCGCATCCCGTTCACATAAATACCGTAGTCCCGGAAATTAAAATCGCAGTTGTTGACGTGAAACGCCGGCTCGGCCCAGCCGTCACCCGGATCGCCAATATCGATCAGCAGACCGGTCGAGCATTCATCAAACAGCGTATTCTTCACCTTCCCGTCTTCCGGAAACTTATAGGGAGCGGCGTAAACGATTCCGGTTGCCACACCGGAAAAAATGCAGTCACCGATCATCGGGTTGTAGCAATCTTCCAGATCCAGGCCGACCTGTGCGGACCAGTTTCCGTTGGATGCCGAACCATCGGCAAACACCTTGATGTTTTCAAATTTCGGATACCACGAGTTCCACACCAGACAGCCGGTCTTGAAATAGTTTCCATCACCCGGCTGCGAAGAGCGGACATTCATGTTAATCAGGTTCAGGTTGCGGTTCTGGGTCACGCCGGACGGAGGCAGGTCCATAAAAAAGGCGTACTCAATTCCCGGCTGCATTGCCACCAGCGAAAGGTCCCGAACGGTCAGCTGCATCCATGAAATCGACGTCCCTGCAAACCGCAATCCACCCGACGTATTGTTCACCAGAAGCTGAGTCACCTCCTCCCCGCCGCCGCGAATCTGCATACCGTACTGCGAAGTGTTTCCAATGCCTGGAATATCCACAGGGGAGTTCAGAAGATATGTTCCAGCCGGAATAAAGATTTCGGAATGCCGCGAGCTTCCCAGAACTTCCAGCATCTGTTCAAACGCCGGCGCAGAGTCCATTGTGCCGGTCGGATCGGCGCCGAAATAGAGTGGATTAAAGACAGACGTCTCCGCAACAATCCGCTGCTGAGACGTGCTCAGGGCAGATGTCAGATAGCGATCCACCCGAAAGAGCGCCGGATCGCCCGCGGGCTTGGCGGCATGCATCACCATCTGAACCGGCGCCGCGGTATCGTACACCGCATTGGTCGCAAAAAAATACTCCACGCCGTTCACCGTCACGGCAGCCCGTTTGGAAACCGTGTTGAAGGTGATGGACACATAACGCGCATCACGGTCCGGAATCCAGTTGGTTGCCGCCAGCTCGCCATCCCAGTAAAAGCGGGCAGCGCCGTTGTCCTCCAACTCAACGGAAATGAGAGACGCCGGCCATTGCTCATCGGTCCCGTACGACAGGCCCAGCCCCCAGAAAGCTCCGACCGGCTGCGCATCATTCGGCGGACGAAGAACCGCGGTGAAATCCAGCCGTTTTCCCGTCACCATATTGGTCAGGATACCGCCCTGCGTCACAACCGTCACATCATCGGCCCCGGCGGACGGCAAATCAAACCACATGTCGCCGGCGGCCACATAAACCTCCCAGCCGGTACTGTCATTATATTCCGTATAGGGATTCGATGTGTAGCGGTTGCTATGGTGCCCGTCCTCGATATTATCGCTGGAGACAGCCCGGGTACAGTTCTCGACCGCCAGCAGTTCGCCGCCCTGATACACCCGAAGAAATGCCGGACGAGGCGCGCCGTACGGCGAAAAACTGTAGAAAGACAGGTTTGTGTCCGCCGATCCGAATTTATAGGCGTGCAGCTGCCAGGCAGAGTTCAGATCACTGGTATCATAAACCAGATACATCTCATTCGGCGTGCTTTCCCACGCCAGATCAAACGAAGCCCCGTTCAACTGTCCGGCCAGCAGGAAATCATCTTCTGCGCAGAAACCGATTCCCGCGACGAAACTGAGCAAAAGGACTATCTTTTTACAATTCATTCATCCGTCCTCAGTTCAGGTCGTCCGTAATCATTGTTCCGGCTGTATCGACATAGCGTGTAAGCCATGCGCCGCCGCCGCTGAAATCGCCGACCATCCCGCCGAAGACGCTGTTGATGCAGGAAATACTGTTACTGCTCTGATTATATACTGCGGTTCCCTCCATATTAAACTGATTGCCGGAAAGCAGCACATAGCTGCTGTCGGAGGAAATCTGCACGGCCCGCCTCCGGGGACTGGCCGGCTCCACAAAAAGGCAGTGGTCAATCGTTACATTCGATGCGTAAACCAGATCCACATCAACCGGGTCATAGTCCGCGGTGGTTGAGCCGTTGTTGTACCACTGACTTCCGTCCCGTTCGCTGCAGTAGAAAAGAACATGACTGATATTCACCTGCCGGGCTCCGACCACATTCACGCCGACGTCGTAATAGTTGAAATGGCAGTTGTCAATATGCACGTTCGGCAGCGGCCAGCCTTCGCCCTTCTGCCGGAACTGCAGATCCAGCGCAACATCCACACCGACCAGATAGGTGTTTACAATGGTCGCTTCGCGAGCCGTGGAATTAACTTTCCCATGATAAATCGCGGTCTGCACCTTGTTGATATGACAGTCGCGAATCACCGGTGCACGGCAGTCCTGCAGGAAAATCCCGTATTCCGGATGGCGAACCGGATCCACATATTCGCCCTGCTTACGAATGGTCACATTAACAAACCGGGCGCCCCACGCACTGGTTGCTTTGATCCCGGTTGCAAAAAAATTCGGCGAGGTATGAATCGGCGAGGTAATATACACATTCTCGACAATCAGCTGACGGCACAGCGGATCGCCTGCATCTGCGGCTTCAAACTCGAAAGCGGTTGTAATATTGGTTTGCATCGCAACAAACGACAGATCTGAAAGCTGCACGCAAAGACGAGTCATCCCCGACGCATCAACGAACAGTCCGCCGACCGCATTATTCACCCAAAGCTCTGTTGCATCCTGTCCTCCGCCGCGAATCGACACACCATGCTGAAAGCTGTTATCGCTCACCGGAAACGTCACCCGGCTGTTCAGCAGAAACCGGCCCGGCGGAATAAACACCTCGACCTGCGGATCGGCACCGATATCTGCAATCATAGCATTGAATGCCGGGGACGAATCCGTGGTTCCTGTCGGATCTGCACCGTAGTCCAGCGGGTTATAAACCCGCGAATTCTCCAAAAACGGAGCGGAGTCCACCTGCGCATAAAGCACCGGAACCGCCAGACAAAACACAACCATCATAAAAACACGCATCGCACGGCCTCTCAAATATTATATGTTTATTAATTTTGATATTTTTATCATTATATACGCAAAATGACAACACAAATTCAGCAGCAACCAGGCGAGAACAAGGCCGAACGGATTATCCGGTCCATTGCTCAACCCGGAAGGCGCGCGGGCTGGTTTCATAGCGCTCCCTAAATCGCCGGGCGAAGTGATACGGAGCACTGAAGCCGCAGCGATAGGCAATCTCGGAAACATTGAGCCCGGTTTCGACTAAGAGCCGCCGGCCGTTTTCCGTGCGAACTCTCCAGAGATACTCCACCGGCGTAATCCCGAGATACTTTTTAAAAAGACGAATCAGATGGGTCGGTGAAACACAACCCGTTCGGGCTATGCAGGCGAGATCCAGCGACTCGGGATAACGGGAATCGATCAGTTCCTGCGCCCGCACAACCGCTTCCGGCAACGGAACGGCCTGCCGGGGATACCCGGTACTATCGAAAAACTCAGCAAACAGCAGAACTGCAATCTGCTCATAAAGATTTGTCGCCGAAGCATCCGTTCGGACATTCAGTGTTTTGCCCCAATCAGTCAGCTCCCGAATTTTTCCAGACATTGGAAATACGCCAGTCAATGCCTGATAATCGCTGAGTTGACGATCTGAAAGCTCTGCATCATATGCGGAACAGAAGCCGTGGTGCGTCTTTTCCGCACGGGCAAACCGGAACTGTTCTACATGATTCGGCAGCAGCAGCATGATTTTCCCAGCCCCCACTCGCTGCTCACGCCCGTCCACAAAAACATCACAATAACCGCTGTACACATAAAAGAGCTGGAGTGACGTCTGTACGCGCGGTCCCAATGTCCCGCCCGCCGGATACACACAATCGTCAATCCGAAACCCCGAAACCCGATCTGCTAATTTCATGCAATAAAAATACAATAAAAGCGCAACAAGTCAGCATTAATGTTTATTATGTATTCTTTTTCAGCAACCAGATCCATTTACACCCGAGCTGCAACAGGTTTAAATCTGTTTCATCATTTTTCAGAAAGGGAGCAGGTAAATGACCAGTAAAGAACGGATATTCAGACAGCTCGCAGGCGAACCGGTTGACCACATTCCGCTGATCGGCGGATGGGCGCTCGGTGCCCGCAACATTGCAGAGATTGCCGGAATCAGCATTGAAGATTATCAGACCGACCCGCTCGGCGGCGTACTTGCCGCCAACCATGCCCTCTGCTGCGACGGCCTCGTCCCGCCCGCAATTCCCGACCCGGCTAACCTCGATGAAAACCATCAGGGCGAAGTGCGCGAAGAAGAGTTTGCCCACATTGAACCGGAAGCCCTGCTCGAATACGCCGAACAGATTCCGGATACCGAAGAGCGGGTTCTGGCCGAACGCTTTAATGAGAAAAAATTCGAGGCCAACCTTAACGCCGTGTACGACATGCACCAGAAAAACACCAAAGGCTTTACATTGATCCCCAACGACTGGGGCGTTTCCGCAAATTTTACCCTTTTCGCCATCTACGGCTATCAGGCTTTTCTGGAGGCGATCGCCTTTTATCCCGAGGCCGTTGAAAAAATCTTCTGGGAATCCGCCGTCATCGCGCGCCGTCAGAACCAGTATCACATCGAGATGATCAAAAAACACGACCTGCCGCGCATGATGTTCACCGGTCACGACATCTGCAACCAGATGGGGCCTATGTGCTCCCCGAAATATCTAAAAAAAAGTTACTGGCCGCACTCCAAATACGCACTCGAACCGTTTGTAAACGAAGGGATCCGGCTGATTCATCACTGCGACGGAAACGTCATGCCGATCATCGACGATATGATCGACGCCGGCTACACCGGCTTCCAGGGCTTTCAGTATGAGTGCGGCGTTGATCCCTATGAACTGGCAAAACGTCGCGGCCCCAACGGCGAAACCATGCTTTTCATGGCCGGGCTTTCCATCACCCGCACCCTGCCCTTCGGTACTCCGCAAGAAGCCAAAGACGAAATCGACTACTGCATGGACTACACTGATGGCGGAAAAGGTCTGTTTCTGTTCACCAGCAACGTCGTCGGCATTGAAGTGCCGCCGATCAACCTGAAAACCGCCTATCACCACGCCGCATCCATTGATCCTTCAACATGGCAGCCAAAACAACGTCCGTGGCCATGGAGTCAGAGACAATCGAAAACCTTGCTGAACTGAGCTGAGAATCGAGCGGAATCAACCGTTCTGTAAAAGCCAACCACTCCATCATTCAAGGCCCAGCATGGTTTCTGCAAACCGTTTCCCCAATTCAATCTGCCCGGCAGTAGTATAGTGAAGATGATCATCATTTTTCGGTAAATCATCGCAATTGATATAAGCATATGCTTTTTCCATGCAGTCCTCCTGAGCACTCCGTACCAGATCCACATATGGATACAGAGGGTTTACCCGACCGGCAACAAACGGCATATCGGGTGCTGAGAAATCAGCGCGAGCCGTTTGGATTAGGTGCGCCAGATTCTCGGCATAAGCTGATGCCTTTTCTTCTTCCCGACTGTCCCGTTCTCCCTGCATCCAGATCATACCTTTAATCTTCACGCTTCGGGATTCACAAGCTGCGTGAACCTTATTTTTAAGGCCTGCATATAATGAATTCGGATCATCGGGATCCCAATCCACAGCAAGGCTGGTTCCCCCTTTACTGTGTTTGATAATGCCGATCGGGCGAAAACTCTGTTGACTGAGCACATCCGCAAAAGTCACCTCCGGGCCGAATCCTTTTTCCGGAGGCTCCAACCAGAGCCAATCAACCCCGTCAAATACAAACACCTCGCGCTGCACTGCCTGAAGCGAATCAGGGAGCTGGTTTCTTTGAGACCGCGAGCCAAGCATGTTGCTTTGCCCGGCACAGATATAAACATCCAGCGGTGCGCCCTGCAGCAACCGGCGCAGTGCCGCCGCAGGACCGGGCACGACAGACGACAGTTTCAACACGAACTCATCCACACCAACTGTCCCCGACTTATACCCGGAAACCCCAAAACCAAACGCCGTGAATTTCAGCTGTCCAACCTGCCCGGATGGAATCTCTGCCGAAACCGAAACGGACTCTTCTCCGGCGGTGCTTGATACAACCGCCTTGGCCGTCAGGCTGGCGGGATTATATTCCAGAGAAATCAACAGCTCACCTGACAACATCCGGGGGGCCAAAACTCCACTGAGCTGAGTGAAAGTCCACCCGCTGTCTCCCTCCAAAATCTTCAGTTGCAATTTTCCCGCGTGCGGTCCCACAGTTATCAAACGGACCGATAAAATATCCTGCCTGGAGGTAGCAAATAAAGCAGAGTTCGCATCATCGGTCATTGCCAGATAAAACCCTCCGTAGGCTCCACCCAGATCCGACTGACTTAAATCCACCTTAGCAGCCAGAACACAGGATCCGCCCTCAGACGGATGTGCCACAACATAGGCCTGCTGATTGTTTTGGCGAACTTCCACACGGCCGTCGTTTAATGATGTTCTATTCAACCTATCTCGCCAGACCCAGTCCCCCAGCCTTCTTCCGGCCAAAACTTCTCCGGCCTGGGTCGTATTGAAATGATCACAGACTTCAGTTTCTGCAACCGCGCCTACGACCAAAAAAGCAAATAAAAATAAACCGATCGCCCTGATCATCTACAATACCTTCCTATTCTCTTAAAAACTTGTACCCGCAGTTATCTGATCTTCTGTTCTGCAACCAGCGATGCGGCCCCAACCGTATCTTTCGGGTCTTTAAATCCCGGGCCGCCGGCAGCAACATACCCGTCACTCCGGCCCGTTCTGTCGCAACTGACCCAAAAAGAATAAAGATCACCCCGCTCCAGTACGAAACGGAATCGAACCGGCTTTCCGGCAAGCACGGACAAATCCGCACCATCATCCCAGGTCATCTCATACACGGTGCTGTCCCCGGTAAAAACATGGCTGTTTTCCAACACAAACGGAGGAATGCTGTTCCCGTCTACATCCAGCATCTCCACCTTCAATGTTCCTTCAGGAACATCAGCATTTACAAACAAGTGCTTCCCTGAAAACAAAACCGGACGTGTAATCAGGCTTCCTTTATCATCTGGGGTTTTCATCGATGCGAAGCCATCTCGTCTTAGAACAGCAATCCCCGTCGCTCCATTCGCATACATGCCTTTGGGGATTGATTCATCGCCTTCCATTCCGGAATAGTAAAACCAGAGCTGATCTCCTCGAACCGTACAGATACCTCCCACCGATTGAATATAACCCCGATCCCATACGCCTGCCGTCCGAGAGGCTTCGATCGCGGTTGTCCGGTCTGGACGATCCCAGTGGAATCCGTCCCGGCTGTACGCAAAGTTCAACTCCGTAACTTTGGGAACACCGTGACAATCATTATTATTCGGCCCTCGCCAGATTTGGAAGAACCCGAGCATGATGCTTTCATAAGCCACCGCATCCAGATTATAAAGCTGGGGCTTGAGTCCAATATCCGCATCCGGCAGATCCAACGCATCGGCTCCGGCCCATACAACCGGCTGACCGGGGCTCCAGCGGCCCTGCCGGTAATTCTCTTCATCCAGCTCCCATTGATTATCAGCCATCAGATCTTCACTTTCCCAATAATGCCGGGATCGTCCGCGAAAAGCTGATCGAATACTGAAAACCCACTTTTTCCGGAAGGGGTTATAAAAAATCGTGCTGCGATCTCCCATATTCCCGGTTAAGACAGAATTTCCGAAATGGATTCCATCAGGAGATTCAAAACAGCGGCCGCCTTTGCCGCCCAACCCGCCGGGCTCACGAACAAATAGTTTATATTTTCCTGCAGAGTTTTCTGTCCACCAATCCCGCACGACAGTTGTTGAGTCAGGCCGCAGATCTGCCGGATAAACCTGATTCGTGTCAGGAACAATATCCAGTTTCGGGCGGGCCCATTCGATCCCGTCTTTACTGGTCGCATAGCAGATCGTGCCGTGCCAGCCCGCATTATACCAGAGCTTAAAAACCTGCTCTTCCTCATCCCACAAGACAGCTCCACTCAGCGGCGCAGCCACACCCCTTCCACTCCCTTCGGTCCACTCCAAAGAGTTTTTCGGTTTCAATACCGGATTCCCGTGGTATTTCTTCGGATAATGGAATGTCCGCACAAGACTGGTTTGTTCAATTAAAAAATCATCCACAAACAACTGCCGTCCCACATCGATTGGAATGATCTCGGGAGGACACTCAAGATAGGGCACCGGCATTGGATCTGTTGATGCGGCATCCAACTGCTCAGGCGGCCAATCAGACGGCAATTGGATCCCATTATACAATCGTTCTGAAAAAGCATTGAGCGAAATAAAAAGCAATACTGTAAAAAAAATATTCATGTCATTTCTAACGCAACACAGTCCTGTAAAAAAATTGCCGGCGACCTCTCCGGCAAAAAACACGCATCCCGAACCTTCACCTGAAGATCCGGAATGAATACCGCAATGAATTATTCACCAATCAGGCGGTAGAATGCCTGCAAACCGCCGGGTTCGTTTGTCACCGCCATTTGACCATCTACGCCGGATATATTTTCGACCACATTGCTCCAATCCCCGGAAACCAGACTTTCACGGGATTGCAACGCATATGTCCCTGCAGCATCTCCCTGCCAACTGAAAACGAGGTCAGAATTGATAAGCTCCGCAGTAACCGATCCAATGGGTTCCAATACCCCGCCACTTTGATTCAGTAAAAAGTTGTCCCACAACACAGTACCGCTCTGGTATCCGGTTGTATTGAACCCGAAACCGCTGATCGACAGAGCATCTGCCTGTTCCTGAGTCAATGTGGTCGTCTTTGCAACAGATGCCCCGGTAACTGTATTGGACGCAACCCCCGTCACGGTCAAACCTTCAAGACTCAATGACAGCCGCACTGGATCCGTATCATACCCTGGCAAACTGTTGTCACTAAGCCCACTGACAACGGTAGTCCCGCCATTTTTGACAACCAAAGAAATCTTGCCGGTATTAGATGCGGTCGTAATCAGCCTCATGGAAATTCCATCCCCGGCAATAGCCGCCAACGAGGAGCCATCCCCATCAAACATACCGATCGTCGCCCCGCCATAAGCTCCGGCCAATCCGGCTCCATTCAGAAAAAAGTCCGCAGAAACTTCCGCCCCGAACCCACTCACCAGCATGTTCGCCCGCACCCAGGCCAATTGATCATTAACACGGACCTCAACATGATCGTTCGTGAGCGATGCTCGACTGAAATTGTCATTCCACGTCAACTCTCCAACAGGCGTCACCCGACCGTTCAGATCCCCGGAAGCACTGTCAAAATCATCAGAAACCTCAATTGAATCTGGAATATAGCTGATTTGCTCCAGCGCAAAGTTGTCCCAAATCACCGTACCGCTTTGATATCCGGTTGTATTAAACCCAAAACGATCCATGGCCAAAGAAGCCGCCTGGTCGAACGTTAATGTTATTGTCTTTGAGACAGACGCACCGGTGACTATGTTGGATGCAGTTCCGATCACCGTAAGATTCACGAAACTCACCGATAACTGAATCGGATCTGTATCATATCCCGGCAAGCTGCTGTCACTGACACCGCTGAAAATCACAACGCCTCCATTTCTCACCACCAGCGAAATTTTTCCGGTATTGGATGCCGTTGTAACCAATCTCATGGAAATCCCATCGCCGGAAGCAACCGCCAGCGTACCGCTCCCGTCAGACATGCCAACCGTCGCCCCGCCATAACCTCCAGCCAGCCCGGCACCGTTCAGGTAAAACTCTGCCGAAACCTTTGCTCCCAAACCGCCAGTCAAAGCGTTTGTCTGCACCAAGGCCAGCTGGTTGTTGACACTCACCTCAACCTGATCATTGGCAAGCTGTGCCCGACTGTAGGTGTCTGCCCAGACCAGCTCCCCGACCGGCGTCACACGGTCATTAAGAATCCCGGGATCTCCACTAAAACTGTCTGAAACAATAACCGTGGCCTGTACCGCCACCGCACAACATAAAACCGCAAACCCTGCCGTTATTTTTCTCATCTGATTCCTCCTTTTTCTTAGCTGTATACCAACAACACTCGAATCAAGCCCCTTGCATAATCTCATAAATAGAGAACCCGATATTGACTCAAATGTCCATGGATGGGACTATTCGAAATCTGACTAAAACTCACATCAGCACACGTATGAAAACGGCATCCAACATTCTTTTCTATCGCATTGACGATCATGTTTATGACCCCGGCGGCACACTGTCGCGCTGGCAAACAAACCTTCAGCTGCATTACACATATACAGGGAGCGTTGCCATTCAGGTCGACTCGGAACACTGGGTACAGCACGCCGGCGAAATCTGTCTGTTACTGCCAGGCCATCAGGAACATTTCCAATATTCGGAAACGGAACATACGCATCACGGCTTCTGCACTGCAGCCGGCGTCACCCTCTCCGAAGAAACCGTCCGCCTGTACGAAGGCATTCCCCGCAACATAAAAACCAGCCCCAGAATCAAACCGCTCACCGATCTGGCTCGAACTCTCTACGAAGAAAAAAACGAAGCCGCAAAAAACCTCTATAACCAGATCGCGGAAATGATCTTTGCCGAATTCTTCTACTCCGCCGGAATCCCGTCCAATCAAAGCCAAAGCCTGCCATCAGCCATTCAGCGGGCCCAGGACTTCATCGGAACCCATTACACGGAACCCTTCACCCTGCCCGAGCTGGCAGAGTTCTGCTTTGTATCACAAGGACATCTCATCCGGCTGTTTAAAGAACATTTGCAGACCACTCCGATCCGTTATCTATGGGCCATCCGCCTGCAACACGCTGTAGAAAAACTCACCGATACCAGACTCAATGTATCCGAAATTGCCTTTCAGTGCGGCTTTGTCTCCCCCGATCATTTTTCCCGCCTGTTTAAGCAGCACTTTAAACTTTCTCCGCTTCAGTACCGTAAAAACCAACAGCATCTGACGAACTCCTGCATCCACACCCTGACCCCGAAAAAGAAACAGCGATAATTGTCAATTTAAGACAGATTTCTGAAAACCACATCGATTTACAGCCATAAGCAGCAACCGTTACCCTGAAGGTTGAAATCGGAAAACTCAAAATTTCAGGAAACAGCTATGGATAAAAAGATATTAACGGCAGCAATCATGGCAGCGTCAGTCACTGCCTCTGTGGCTGACAGTCAGAAGCAACCGAACATCGTTTTAATCATGGCCGACGACCTCGGCTGGAATGAACTCGGCTACAACCAGTCAGCTGAAGACAAAGCCACCCGCAAGGATCTGGCCCGTACACCAAACATCGACCGCATCAGCGAGGCCGGAGTCCGGTTCGATCATTTTTACGCCCAGGCCATCTGCACCCCAACCCGCGCGGCACTGATGACCGGCCGCTACGCCTTCCGCTCCGGCATGGCCTCCGGCGTCATCCTCAACCATCTGCACTACGGCCTGCCGCTCGACGAAACCACGATGGGCAACGTCATGAAAAGCGCCGGCTACGCCACCTGCATTGTCGGAAAATGGCACCTCGGCCACGAAACAGCCGCCTATCTGCCGACCGAACGCGGCTTTGATTACCACTACGGACTCTACACCGCGATTGACCACTTCACGCACGAATGGCAGGGCGGACTCGACTGGCACCGCAACCGCAAAGCCATCCGCGAAGAAGGCTATGCCACCGACCTGCTCGGCGACGACTGCGTCCGCATCATCGAAAAACACAACTTCAAAAAAGAACCGTTGTTCCTCTACCACCCCATGTTCGCCGTCCACGCATGGAACCAGTCCACCGAAGAATATATGGCACCTTATGCCAATGTAGAAAACGAAGAACGCCGCCGACTGCTCGGCATGTGCTCCGCCATGGACAAACAGTTCGGACGGATCATCCAGGCATTGGAAGACGCCGGACAGACCGAAAACACCCTCGTCTTTTTCCTTTCCGACAACGGCGGCCCCAAACGCCATCAGGCCGACAACGGTCCGCTGCGCGACGGCAAAGGCTCCTACTACGAAGGAGGAGTCCGCGTTCCGGCCTTCGCCTACTGGCCCGGACAAATTGAGGGCGGCCGCACCGTCCGCGGACTCGCACACGTCGTCGACCTTCTTCCAACCTTTGGAAAACTCGCCGGGGCCGAAATGCCCGTCAAACCGCTTGATGGCGAAGACCTCGCGCCCGTCCTCTTCGACAACGCCGACAGCACCGGCCGCAGGGAAATCGTCTTCATGGTCGAGGACAGCGAACGCCTGCGGCGCGGCGCCATCATCCAGTGGCCATGGAAGCTGCGACGCACCGCGCTTAAAAACGGCCCGTGGGTTTACGAGCTATTCAATCTCGAACAAGATCCGTACGAAAAAGCCAACGCCCACAAACAAGGCAAAGCCTATCCTGAAATCACCGACCGCCTCAGCCGCCGTCTCGACGAACTGAGTAAAGACGCTCCGCCGGCCTTCTGGCAAGAAGGCAACGGCAACGCCCCGAAAGGCTGGACACCGCCGCCCATTATCGGACCCGATCAATAATGGGTTTTATTCAAACCCGTTGCGGGTTTCGTCTGCGCCGGCGGACAGCAGTTCGTCGGCCGTAAAGGAGGATGTGATTCCGACACAGTGTGCGCCGGCGGCTTTGGCGGCCTGCACGCCGTTAACCGCATCTTCAAAGACCGTTGCATCCGCCGGATCAACGCCAAGCCGCCGGGCTGCTTCGAGGAAAATGTCCGGGGCCGGCTTCTTGTGCTCAATCTCCAGCCCATTGACCAGCGCATCGAACAGCTTCTCGTCGAGGTCCATCTCATGCAGGTTGGTTTTGAGCTTCACTTCGTCGGCACTGGTGGCCACCGCCAGCAGAATTCCCTCAGCCCGGGCACTTTCAATAAACACCTTTACTCCCGGCAAAGCCTGGAGCTTTCCCTTCACACACTCGCCGTACAGGCGATAGGTCTCGGCTTTGTCGCGTTCAAGGTTCAGGATGATGCCGTGTTTTTCGGCCACACCGCCGATATAACGATCTTCGCCGGATCCGACAAAAGGCAGAAAATCCTCCTCCGGAACATCTACTTCATGGGTTTCCTTAAACATGCGAACAGCGGCCTCGGCAATAAACGGCTCGGAGTCGCACAGCACTCCGTCCATATCAAAAATATATGCTTTACTCATCAATTTTTATTCCTTTTCGAACGATCATACACACCGTTCCAAACATTGGAAATGGATTGAGTCACTGGCTGTTGTTTTTCCAGAACCTGGTATTTTGGCAGAACGGCTCTAACCAACCTGTTTGTAATACTCAACTGCAGTACGATTTGGAACGACCAGAACCTGTTCGAGCAGTTTTTGGCGGTCAGCATCCGTCAACACTGAAAATGAGCGGGCCAGTTCGATTTTTTCTTCCAGCAGGCCTTTGTTTTCTGCTCCGGTAATCAACGTGCTGATCGGAAGAGACCAGGCAAACTGAAGTGCATCGGAAACGGAAAGAGCCGTTGGAATAACCGGCGTATCACTTTGCCAGCGAACCTTTCCATTCACTTCCTTACGGTCGAAAAAACGGCCGTCCGCCAGCGTTTTCATTGCCAAAACGCCAAGCCCCTGCTCAACAGCATCCGGAAGGACCTGGCGGACAAAACTGTGCTCGGAAGCGCCATCAACTGGATTGATCGGCATTTGAAGCGTGGAAAACAGTGACTGTTCGGGAACGCGTTTCAGCATTTCAAGATGGGCATACGGGTTTTGGTGTCCGGTAAAGCCAACGTAACGCGTTCCGCCGGATTCCAGAATTTGAGTCAGTGCGTCCAGAACACCGTTATCGATCCGTGAAACGACATCATCCGGTGTTTTCAGAGAATGAAGCTGCAGCAAGTCCACAGAATCCACACCCAGACGTTTTCGGGACAGGTCAAATTCCCGAAGCACTCCGTCGCGGTCTGCGGCCTGAGACTTGGTCATCAGGAAAATATCGTCACGATATTTTGGAACCAGAAACTGTCCATAACGCTCTTCACTGAGTCCTTTTCCATAGTTATGGGCCGTATCGAAAAATCGAACTCCTCCGGCGATAGCCGTTTCGATTACTTCCTGAGCATCGCGTTCCGAGGTCCAGCCGATATGAAATCCACCCACTCCCAGCATGGTGATCCGCTCACCGGTTCGGCCTAATGCACGCTGCGGCAGCAGCGCTCCCCACCGATCGGCCAAAAGAGGAGCAGAGGCCGAAAACACATCGCGGCACATCAATGCGCCGGTAAAGGTTGTCATCCTGCGAATGAAACTGCGTCTAGAACTCATGGGCACCTCCGGCTGAAGAATGCCGAAAGCCTACCTCAAAGCTGAGTGCCATTCAACCCGGCAATGTTGATGACTAAGCATGAACCTCTTCGAGTTTTTCCTGCCCGTTCTCAGCAGCAAGGTCTTCAGGAGCCGTTTCGCTTTCCTCCCTGAACTCCACCGGCAAAGAGAAACTCAGCCGCTTTGTCAGCTCTGAAGGTTCCTGGAGGCACAGAGTTCCGCCGAGCAGTTCTGCATAGCGGCGAGTCAAAGAAAGACGCAATTCCTCTTCGTTCATTTCGCGAGTCGGCTTTTCCTCACTATTGGAATCAAACAGCCCCCCGGTCACTGCGGCATCCTGGTCTAGACTGCTGTACACCAGAAGGAACTCCATTTTCTTATGATGCTCGTCGAGATTCTCGCATGTTACATGCAGTCCGACCCGCCCCTTCCCGTCCGTTTTTTCGAGTGCATGGTCAAAGAGAGAGTCCAATACCTGTCGGATCCCGGCCGGATCAATACAAACTGTCGGCGGGAGACTGCTCGAACGGCTCAGGGCAAAAAACAGCCTTCTCTCTTTTGCTTTTTCAGTAAATTCGTCGGTCAGTCCGGTTAAAAATGTATTCAGGACAAAAGGCTCCGGCTGCAGGTGAATTCCACCGTTTTCGAGCTGAAAAAGCTCCTGCTGATAGTTGAGCATCGACTGCAATCGCTGCCCGCAGCGGTTGATTTTCTTTAAACGGGTCCGCAGTCCGCTCGGCAGGTCATCATCATCATCAAGAACCGCTGCAGACAACTGTACGACTGGTTCCAGAGGTGCAGTTAAGTCTTCAGCAAAATCATAGACCTTACGCCCGCTGGCTTCGATCGTCTTACGCAACCGCTCTGCTTCCTGCGTGACGATTCGACGCGCATCCGCCTCCTGCACCGTCATTCTTTCCTGACGGGACAGTTTATGACGTATAGAATCAATCTCCGACTGAAGTTCTTCTTCCCGCTCCTGCAAGGACTGCTGAGCCCGACGATTTTCCTGCATCTCCTCTTTAAACAAACTGATTCGGTGAGCAAGGCCGTCTTTTTCCAGCTTCACCATCCCTTCGAGTTCTTCCTTTGCCTTCTGCAATGAAGAGACCTCGGCCGTCCGTTTTTCCAGCGTTTCCTGAGTCTGAATCAACTGAGCAGACAGCTCTGCCTGTTCCGCTTTGATTTGATCTTCGTGTTCATGCTGACGTTTAAGTTTTTCCTTCAGCTCACGAGTACGCTGCTGAATCTGCTCTTCAACCGCATCCCGCTCTTGAGCGGCAGCCTCACGGGTTTCCGCAATCTGATTTTCCAGATCAATCCGTTGGTCAGCAGCGTTGGCCAGTTCGCGAGTGCGCTGTTCAACGATTACCTCCAGCTCTTCTACTCGCTGCTGCAGTTCAGCTTCAGTGCGCCGCAACGTTTTTTCTGTGTCGCGGCTGGCGGCCTTGACATCGTTAAACTGTTTGACCTGTTCCGCCAATCGGTTCTTTTCCTGAACAACAGCCTCTTCCATACGCCGGCGGGTTTCGAGCAGTGCCTGCTCCTGCTGTTTGCGTGCAGCAACGGCGGCATCGAGCTCAGCTGTTCGCTCTGCAAGTGATGACTCCAGTTCAGCCAGCTGATGACTTGATTCTGTCTGCGCCGCCTTCAGCTGTTTTTCGCGCTCACGCAGCTCATTCAGTTCATTTGCAAGCGCCACTGTTTTCTGCTCAATCTGAACCTGATAGGTTTCACGGCCGGCCGCCGCCTCCTTACGGAGCTCTTCCAGCTCACGTTCCAAAGAACTGCGCTCCGATGCCGACTGTTCCAGTTCCTTGACCTGCTGAGCAATCCGTTCTTCGAGATCACTGCGAACCTGAAGTAACTCATCCTCCCGCGACCGCCATTCGGAAATTCTGGACTCAAGCTCTCCGGATCTGTCCTCAAGAGTTAACGATACCTCTGCGAGGTTTTTACCCAACCGTTCACATTCTGCGGTCAGCTCATCTTCATGAGCAGTCCGCGCCTGCAGTTCTGATTTCAAACCATCGATTGTCTGCGTAAATTCAGCCTCAATGCGACCCCGTTCCTCAGCAAATTCATCGCGGGTTTTCTTCAGCAGCTCATCCAGCTGGCCACTCTGCTCAGATTCCCGCCCCAGTTTTTCCTGAAGATTTTTGAGCTCTTCCTCCATCTGCCGGCGGGTTTCCTGCAGAGACTGTTCCTGCTCCTTGTGTGCCGCAACAGCAGCTTCCAATTCGGCGGTGCGTTCCTCCAGAGCACTGTTCAGCTCTTCCAGATGCCGGTTGTTTTCTTCCTGAGCGGCTTCCAGCTCCTGTGCACGTTCTTTCAGGCGGTTCACTTCCTGTTTCAGCGGAGCGGTCTGCTGCTCAATCCGAACCTGATACGTTTCACGTCCGGCAGCGGCTTCCTTACGCAATGCCTTCAGCTCGCTTTCCAGAGCCGTACGTTCTGATGCCGCCTTTTCAATCTGCTGCCGTTGTTCTTCGACACGCTCTTCCAGTTCACCGCGGACCTTCAACAGCTCGTGCTCTCTGGCCTTCCATTCCGAACTGCTGGACTCCAGCTCCATGGAGCGCTCCTGCAACGATTTTTTGATCTCAGCAAGACTGCTGTTCAGTTTAGCACATTCAGCAGTCAACTCCTCTTCCCGGGCGCGTCGAGCCTCCAGTTCCTCGGTCAAACCGGCGATTTTCTGACCGGTTTCCGACTCGAAACGCATCCGCTCCGCGGCAAATTCTTCGCGGGTCTGCTGCAGCAGAGTATCCAGTTGCTCGCGCTGCCCGGACTCCTGCTGAAGTTCCTCCAACCGCGCTTCGAGTGTTTCTTCCAGCGCTTCTCTCTGCGTCTCAAGTTCTGAAACGGTCTTATTCAGGGTCTCTTCACGAAGGCGATACGCTTCCAAATCATTTTCAAAATGCTTCACCTTCCCGGCCAGCGTTTCCTCCATTTTCTCGAGGTCCGCAATCAGTTTATCGCAAAGCTGTCGGGATTCCTCACGCGCGGTACGGGCCGCGGTCACCTGACTTTCCCTCTCCGCAATACGATTCCGGAGTTCATCGCATTCAGCACTCAGCTGTTGCTCCAGCGTCCGTTGACGGGTCACATCCATTCCGGTAACAGTAAAGCCATACACGTCTTCCCGTTCCTGGATCCGGCAGTTTACGGTCAGGAATGTCCCTCCTGCTGTCGCCAAACGGTATTCATAATCTTTCTTCCGCTCAGAAGCATTTTCCGAGAAGGCGTTTTTGAGCAGATCCCGATCGTCTTTACAGACCAGGGTTTTAACATATGAGTGTCCCACCACCGCTGATTCATCCATTCCAAGAAGTTCCAGCAATGCATCATTGGCAGAACGAACCACTCCTGAAGGATCAACTGTCGCCACAAGCATCGACGCATTGCGCAGAATTCCAGCCTGCAGATCCCGCTGCTTCTCAAGCTCCGCCTCAACGGCCTTGCGGGGTGCTGCATCACTGTAGATCCCAATCATCCGTTCCGAACCGCCAAAGGATCCTGTAGTGACCCCGAGATCAGTAAACACAACCGACCGGTCCTTACGAACACAGGACAATGCATTGTCAAAACGCTGAGAATTCTCTGCACGCACCGCCCACTCTGCTAAAACCTGGCGACGTGATCCCGGCGAGTGCAGATCACCTACTGTAAGGCGGGGTATCTCATCTGCAGTATAGCCAAACAGATCACAGAAAGCCGGATTGGCATACGAAATCCGTTTCGACGATGCATCGGCCATCATCATTCCAAACGGATTATTCTCAACCAGACCTCGGAAACAGGATTCAGACTGCTGCAGTTCCTGTTCACGGCGGGTACGATCCGTCACATCGATCGTAATCCCTACAACGCCCTCCACCACACCGTCGTCACTCAACAGCGGATTTTCAATAGTTTCAACCCATTCTGTCCCATCCGATCCCGGCTTGGAATCCACTTTACGACAGAGCTCACCGTTCTTCATCGCCTGAATACCGATTTCATTTGCATCGCGTGAAACAGCAGGAAGCACTTCGAAGATGGTTTTGTCCATCCAGTCCGCAACCGGAACGCCAGTACGCTCTTCAAAACCACGGCTGACATACTGATAGCGGCAGCGGGAGTCTTTGATAAACACATCTCCGGGCAACGTGTTCAGAATACGCTGAAAAAAGGCCAACTGCTGGTCAAACTGTTCTTTGTCGCGCTTCTGCTCGCTGATGTCATACTGTGCCCCCATAATGCAGACCAGCTTTCCATCCTCCACTATTCCCCAGGCATCATTATGCAAATAGAGCGGTGTACCGCGATGATTGGAGCAAACCCGTTCTTCGTCCTGTACGCTCAAGCCGCCCTCTAAAAACTTCTGAATATCATCGGGATTTTCAAACAGGCCGCATCCGCCTGGCAGATCTTTCAGTGCGGTTCCAGTCAGTTCTTCGACGGATCGACCGCAAAACTCAGCCAGTCCGCGGTTACAGGTTACCAGCTTCATCTGCCGGTGAATCCGGTCGGCCACTTTTTCAGCCGGCTGGTCCATCACAATCGGCTCATCGGGGCGCAATTCATAAAAACTGCCCACAGTCCGGCACATGAATTCGCTGCGCTGTTCTGAAGCATGAGCCTGCTGACACCTCAGCTCCTGAGCGCTTACATCCACCAGAAGCCCAAAATAGCCAAGAACTGACTGATCTTTATCGCGAATCACAGAACCGCGTTCTGCAACATATACAATGCTTCTATCCTGCCTTTGCAGCCGATACCCCGACTGATACGGCAATTCAACAGAAACAAAACTCCGCCACTCTTCTCCGACCCGCTCCCGATCTTCCGGGTGAACCGCACTAATCAATCCGGATTCCAGAATCTGCTGTTTAGAACGCCCGCACAGCGCTTCCATCGCCTGATTGATATAGATGCACTCGCCGGCATCGTTCAGTTTGAAAACTGCAGCGCCGCACTCGTCCAGCATACGGCTGTGTGACTCCAGCGTGTCCGCAAACCGGTTCGTCATTTGAGTCAATTCCTGGTTGGTGTGATCCAGTTCCGGCAACAGATCCTCGCACTTTTGAGAAAACGAAAGAAACTGTCGCCGATATTTGAGCAATAGAAAAATACTCAACGCCAGCAAAAGAAGCAGTCCTATGACCCCGCAGATCAATCCAATCTGCAGCGTGGAAATGCGTCCCGAATCCGCAGGAATCTCCAACAAGGAATCCTGAGCAACTGCTGTTGATGAAATAAAAAACGGAACAAAAACGGCGGCTCGCCGGATCACGCCCCCGCAGTGTTGAATGATTTGCATGAGACCCCTCTCAACCTGTCTGTTTCCCAAAATAACGAAGAAGACAGATTAAAAAGCATTTCACATGCCATCCTGTGTGCAGTTCGCGCAAACAGATACACAAACACGCCCGCACCGCCCCTCCTGGCGCGGCACGTACGGGCATTGAAAAATCTCAGAGATGAACTACTTAGTTTCGCCCATCAACCTGGCAACGGTCAGCGCCGTGGCATCCGCAGACGGCCTTTGTCAAAGAATTGAAAAATCGCAGACAATCGGCAGATGGTCGGAATAAAGAACTTTGGGCATCCAACAGCGCTCAACCTCAATTCCAGGGCTGTGGAAAATAAAATCCAGATGCCGCTTGGGCTTCCAGCTCGGGAACGTCGGCGAATTCGCCGCATGGGCGTTTTTCATCTGCGTGGCGGCGAGAAACAGCCGCACCTCCTGCTCGCCCCAAAGCGCGTTGAAATCACCGGCCACAACACACGGTTTATCAATCTCTTTGATCAGTTCGTAGAGATCTCCCAGCTGGCGGTGACGCAACCGCGATCCCAGCGGAAGATGGATCAGGAAAAAGACCACATCATCCATCTCAAGCTCGATCACCAGACGCTTCATGCCGCGGTCGAAATAGTGAAATTTTTCCTGATGCCCACTATCGCGAACAATAAAAGCGTTTCCCTGCTGATTTAAAACCGGAAGACGATTGCTGAATGAATCTTTACCGTATTTGGATCGATACACATGATAATGCCCAAGCTTCTTCGCCAAGGTCTCAGCCTGATTGGTTTTGCGCGTGCGGTACGAACCCGCATCCACCTCTACCAGTCCTGCCACATCCGGATTCAGTTCGTGCAGGAAACCACTGATCTCTTCCAGCGTCTTTCCATTACGGCCCAAGTATCCCTGAAGCGGAAACTGGATCTTCCCGCCGCCGGTGCCGTATCGAATGTTGTATAAAACAAACCTCATGTACGCGCCCAATCTGCCATCTGTTCAATATCGCCCGCGCCGATGATGAGCAGGACATCGCCAGCTCTCAACTCGCTGCGGATATCCTGCCACGTTTTTTCCAAACATTGGAAAAATTTTATGCGCTTTTTCCAATCATCGGCAAACCGGTTCATCAGGTCTTGAGTCGTACCGCCTTCCAAAGGCTGCTCAGAGGCCGCGTAAACCGGCAGCAGCCACAGTTTCTCCACCCCTTGGAACGCCGGAGGGAAGTCAGGCCCGAGCGCCCTTGTGCGCGTATAGCGGTGCGGCTGAAAAACGCCCAGAAGCCGCTTCGGCTCCAGCGTTTCCAACGCCGTCTGGATCAGCGCCCGAATTTCAGTCGGATGATGCGCATAATCGGAAATCACCGTGTAATCACCCTTAAAAACAGTTTCAAAACGCCGTTTCACCGGCTTCAGATTTTTCAGTGCCTGGAAGATGTCCGCCTCGGTTTTCCAACCTCTGGACACTTCAATGGCGGCCATGGCATTTAATCGATTGTGACGGCCCGGCAGCGAAAGATTCAGCGATTGAAAAGAATACGGAACTGCTTTCGGGTTATCTTTGCAGAGCCGGGTCGCAACAGGATCATCGGCACAATATACGATCTTTTCTCTCGTTTGCGCGATGAACTGACGGAAACAGTTCTCGAAGGACTCGAAACTGTCGTGATGCTCCATGTGGTCGTATTCAATATTGGTAATCACGGCGATGTCGGGATGGTAGTTGGCCACCGTTCCATCCGATTCATCCGCTTCGACCACCATAATCTGGCCGTCACGCGCAACGCCGTCAAAGCCCGCCACTTCGCCTCCAACGCAAAAGCCGCAATCGAGAATCTGGGCGATCATAGACGTTGTTGTGGTTTTTCCGTGCGTACCGCTGACCGCAATCGTAAACCGGTCTTTCAACAGTTCCGGCAGCACATCGCCGCGCCAGCTGACCGGCACCGCAGCGGCCATCACATCAGGATGGGAATCCGGAACTGCGCGGGTTCTGATGATCCATTCGGTTCCAGGCGGCACCTCGTCCAGAACAGAAATCCCTTTCCCCCTGAGCCATTCGGTCTGGCGATTCTCCTGCGCATCGGAGCCGGAAACGACGTGACCATGCTCCTTAAGCAGAAACGCGAGCCCGGCCATGCCGATCCCGCCGATCCCGAGCATATGAATCCGGCGCGGCGCGGAAAGCAGACCGGTTATTTCTTTGCACATTGCTCCACCGTTTCAGCCAGTTTTTCGGCAGCATTGATTGAATCTTCGCGCAGCGCGCGGATGCGCATTTTCCCGAGCCGTTCCGGCTCTTCCATTTGTGTTCGAATATAATCAGCCAGCCACTCAACAGTCATTTCGGACTGCTGCACCACATCGGCAGCCCCCGCTTTTTCCAGCGCACGGGCGTTGGCGGTCTGATGATCGCTCGCCGCATGCGGATACGGGATCAACAGCGCCGGCAGGCCGAAAATACCGAGCTCTGCGCAGGTCGATGCCCCGGCGCGGCAAATCGCCAGATCAGCGGTTTCATACAAGGCAGCCATCTCCTGTGTAAACGCCAGGACGTCTGCATTCATGTCGGCCTCTTCATAGCGCCGCCGAATGTGCGACTCATCAGCGGGACCGGTGAGATGCGTAACGCGCAATGCGTTTTGCGTATCAGGAGCCAGAAGACAAACCGCTTCGGAAACCATTTCGTTTACAGCATGGGCACCACCGGAACCGCCCATCACCAGCAACCGGAATTCCGGGGCCGAGGTCTTGGGCTCAGAACGCCTTTTGAACTCCGGCCGAAGCGGCATACCGGTTGTGACCAGATTCAGCCCTTTCAGATGATAGCGGGTTTCCTCAAAGCAAATAGCGATGCAGGCGGCCTTTCCGGCCAGCATGCGTACAGCTCGACCGGGAATAGCGTTGGCTTCGTGCAGCACCACCGGAATCCCGCGCAGACGGGCGGCCAGACAGGGACCAATGGAGGAATAGCTGCCCATTGCCAACACGGCATCGGGACGATGCCGGAACATGGCAATCCAGCAGCGGATTACGGCAAGGACAATCCGGCAGGCCGTCAGAACAGAACGCATCGGCCCGAACTGGAACCCTTCTGACGGGATCGTGACAACCGGGCCCTTCCAGCCCTGCAGAACGGTGCTTTCCACATGCTTCCCGGAAAGCCAGAGCGTGACGTGATGACCACGGGAACGCAGCGCGCGGGCGGTTGCCAGGCCCGGGAAAATATGTCCGCCGGTTCCGCCACAGGCGACCGCAACATGAAGTTTTTCAGCCATTGAACAGTCCCTGTCTCCTGAGTTCTTCAGCAAGATACAGCGAACCGGTAAAGCAGAGAAGCCGCTTTTTACCGGACTCGACCCAATTGCGGGCGGGCTGCAGATCTTCGATCGGCTCAAGCTTCATTCCAATGGTTTGCCCAACTTCGGCAATTTCCTCAGCACTCATAGCGCGCTCCCCGGGAAGCGTAACGGCGAATGCTTTTTCAGTCGCCGGTTTGAGAGCCGCCAGAATTCCGGCCACGTCCTTGTCTTTCATAAACCCGAAGACAAATCCGTTTCCAAACTTTGGAAAGATTTCGTCCAAGGTTTGGAACAGCGTTTCAGCGCCGTTCGGATTGTGTCCCCCATCAAAGATGATCGGCGGCTTCATGGAAAGCATCTGGAAGCGCCCCGGCCACCTGACGGTTTCGAGTCCTTTCTTCATCTGAAGCTTAAGGCCTTCGATATCGGACAGGTCTTCCAGAGCGGCCACGGCGATGCCGCAGTTCTCGAGCTGATAGCTGCCGCCAAGCGGCAGACGAATGTTGCGGTAGTCGGTTCCGCTGGCTTCGATGTCGACAAGCTGATCGGTGCGGCGACTGTCCAGAACCTGAAAAAATGCGGCCTCTTCGCTTCCAAGGATTGGAACTTTTTTGTCGGCGGCTTCTTTGTAAACAACGGCTTCGGCGGCAACCGGCATCGGCCCGCAAATGACCGGAACGCCCTCTTTAATGATTCCGGCTTTTTCCCATGCAATTTTCTCGAGGTCTTCGCCGAGGTAGTTGGCGTGGTCAAGTGCGATGCGGGTGATGACGGATACGACCGGCTGAATGACATTGGTGGCGTCCCAGCGCCCGCCCATACCGGTTTCGATAACGGCGTACTCCACACCGGAGCGTTTGAAGTGCTCAAAAGCAATCGCTGTGGACAGTTCAAAAAACGTAGCGGGCCGCAAGCCGGTTTTTGAATCGGCAACTTCAACCGCCTGGATCAGCTGATCGAGATTCTCATTGGGAATGTCCTGCCCGTTGACGCGGAAGCGCTCGTTGAAGCGAATAAGATGCGGCGACGTATAGAGTCCGGTCTTTTTACCGGAAGCGCGCAGCACCGACTCAATCATGGCGCAAACCGACCCTTTGCCATTGGTGCCGGCGACATGTATGCTTTTAAATTCCCGCTGCGGATTACCGAGCTGGTCGAGCAACGCGGTAATCACGTCGAGACCGGGCCTGATGCCCAGAGCGGTGCGGGCGAATAGCTGTTCAATATTCATCGAGCACTATGTATCCATCATATAGTCGAGAACAGTTGAAAGGCGCTCTTTGAGTTCGTGGCGCGGAACCACCATATCAATGAGTCCGTGCTTCTCGAGAAATTCAGCGCGCTGGAACCCTTCGGGGAGATCCTGCTGAGTGGTCTCTTTGATCACGCGCGGACCGGCAAACCCGATCAATGCGCCGGGTTCAGCCATAATGATGTCGCCAAGCGTCGCGAAGCTGGCCATGACACCGGCCATCGTCGGATGTGTCAGCACCGGGATGTATGGGAGCCCGGCTTCCGCGTGACGGGCAAGTGCGGCACTGGTTTTGGCCATCTGCATGAGACTGAAAAGTCCTTCATACATACGGGCTCCGCCGGAAGCGCAAACAATGATACAGGGTATTTTCTGTTCGGTGCAGCGTTCAATCTGACGAGTGATTTTTTCTCCCACTACGCTGCCCATGCTGGCTCCGAGAAATTTGAAATCCATAACGCTGATGCCGACGGAGCGACCGTTTATTTTTGCGGCACCGCAGGTGACCGCATCTTTAAACCCGGTCTTTTTCTGATTTGCTTCGAGTTTGGCAATGTAGGAATCCTGTCCGGTAAAGCCGAGCGGATCGGCGGAAGTCATATTGGCGTCCCACTCCTGAAAAGTTCCTTCATCGGCAAACAGGTCAATACGCGCCTGACGGCCGAGGCTGAAGTGATATCCGCATTTTGGGCAAACCTGAAGATTTTCAGCTAACTCTTTGGTGTAAATAATTTCACTGCAACCAGGACATTTTTCCCACAATCCATCGGGCACATCCCGCTTGCGAACCTGAACTGTTGAATACTTCTTTTTGCCGAATCGTAAAGCCATAAGTACCTCTGGAATATTGGAAGAGTGGAGTTTTGGAACACTGGAACCTTCATCCCACCATTCCTCTAATCCATCATTCCATTCTTGTTATCCTCTCGCAACCGTCACCACATAAACAGCTTCTGCACCACCGTCTTTCAGCGCGCCGGCACAGGCATTGACCGTGGCTCCGGTCGTCATCACATCATCTACCAGTAAAATTCTGCGCCCTTCCAAGCGGGCAAAGAAACCGGGTCGAAAAGCGCGGGATACGTTAGCGGCACGTTGGGGAGCTGTCAAACCCGTTTGAGTTGATGTCGGCCGAATCCGGCGCACACTCTTTTCCTTATATAGGAGCCCTTCCCGACGAGCCAAAGCTGCCGCTAAAAGAGCTGACTGATTATAACCCCGATCACGCTGCCGACTCGGCCAAAGCGGAACGGGAACAACCCAATCAAACTCAACGTCTTCATATTCTGCCCGAACGCAGGCTTCCAGCAAATCGGCTAAGTCATCCACAAGCCACAATGCGTCTTCATATTTTAAAGCCCGCAGCGCTTCGCCAACTCCACCCTCGTAACGGACAGCAGAGCGGGCAAAATCAAAATGTGGCGTCTGCCGGCTGCAGGCAAAACAGGTGTAGTCATGCTGGACGTCGCCGGCCACAGGATCACCGCAGCAGTGACAGAATGGAGGCTCGACCCGGGTCGTGTCTGCATAGCAATCCCAGCACAGATAACGAAAGGGATTCGGTGACGGCTGTCCGCACCCGGCACAGTTCCTTGGATAAAGCAGGTCTAACACGAATAAAAATTACTTTACTCATTAAAAAAATCGATGTTTTTGTAGGATTAAGAAAAAAAGTCAGGCGATCCTGCCACCCTTTCTATGCAATCCAGAAGTATTTTTCCGGCAGAGCACAAAAAAGCTTAAATTCGTCATGCCCTTCCCCATGAATGAATTATGAAAAGAAACTTCCATTCATGCTGCAAGCGATCTGTTTTCAAGCTCGCAGATATGAGTCCGAAATTCACTGTTGAAGAAACAAAAAACATCAATTTAACACGCAATATTTCGCTTTAAGTTTTGACATTCTCATCAATATTCTAGACGATCTCCTGTCTTTTATCAGAATTAGGCTAAGGATGTCGTTAAAGGCAGATAAGCTTTAGCGGGAGAAGAAGAATGCCGGTTCTGGAATGTAAAACCTATCAGGAGGAACAGAGGATGCGAAAGTTAGCAATGGGCATTGCAGTACTGCTTTATCTTGCAGCGCAAAGCGGCACAGCCGAAACGATCATTACGGCTCAGGATTATGCAGTGGACAGCGATGTTGTACTGGAAAGTGCACTGCAGGAAATTAAGTCTGCTCCGCAGGACACAATCGATTTTACCGGCGATGCTGTAAAATACGTCGCGGATGAAACCGTCATCGCCGTTGAAGGCGTTAAAGCGGCTTTCAAATCCAATCCGGTCGATCAGGTTAAAAAAGATGCACTGCTCGATGTTGCCAACGCGTGGGACTCATCCAACGACATCGTTTTCCGTTCCTATAAGATCAGCAGAGCTGTCAGCGAAGAACTCGTCGCCGGCGCCGGTGCTGACGAGACAGATGTAGTCGATGTGACTGCCGCCTTCTACGGCATCGATTTCCCCACAAAATCATCGGCGTACCTTCGCCCGGAATTCAACCGCCTGTTTGTGCGCAACACACTGGACAACATTCTTTCCATCGAAGATGTGCTGGCCGAACTTCACAGTGCAGAACGCGAACTGATGGGAAAACAGGTTTCTATTGAAACCAAGTTTGTGGAAATCAACCAGAGCTCACTCAATGAAATGGGCTTCAACTGGTACTTCGAAGGAAAAGGTTCTGACGGAACCGGCGCTGCAGGAATCTTTGAAAATCTGGTTCTGCCTGCTGGACAGAACCTCCTCTCTTCCGGGCTTCGCAATGCATCCGGCGTCTTCGGAACCGACGCCACCGCCGGCACGCTGGCATTCAGCAAAACCGCTGGATCTCTTCGCTGGAGCATGATGATGAATGCACTGGAACAGACAGAAGATGCCGATGTGCTCTCTGCTCCGAGCATTGTGACCCGCGACGGATCAACCGCCAGCATCATGGTTGGTGAAGAACGCACTGTTTCCTCCGGCTTTGATGTCAAGAACTCTGAAAGTTCGCTTTACGTCGAGCACGACCTCGAAATTGAAAACATGGGTGTGATGCTCGAAGTGACTCCGGAACTCCGTTCCGACAGTTTGATCGACCTCGAACTCAACCCGAAAGTGGTTGATCTGATCGGATACGACGACTATCAGGTGCACCCCGACGCCGCCATCAGCCCGATTCAGGGTAATATCCTGCGCAACTCCATGATGCAGGGACGCTATCCTGTTATTACGGGTACACTTGATGCTGCAGGAAACTTGGTTACAAACAGCATTGGATTCCTGTATGACGCGTTGCTTGATAATGCCACAATTTATAAAAATGACGGAAGCCCAGGAGCAGCAAAAGGGACTACGGACATTAATGACTCACTCTACAACTCACCTCGTTACTACGAACAATTCCGTGAATTTGACCACGATGATCTCCCGCAGGCTCCAGCGCTGTGGGGCCGCATGCCCTACTACCGTCTTCGCGAAATCGAAACACAGGTCACCGTTGCTGACGGAAGCACAGTCGGCATGGGCGGTCTGATTTACGACAAACTGGAAACCTACCGCGACAAAGTCCCGGTACTCGGCTCCATCCCGTTCCTGGGCCGTCTCTTCCGCTCTGAAGGAGAAAAGAGCGTCAAACGCAACCTGATGATCTTTGTCACCGCCACACAGGTGGACGCAAACGGACGCAAAGCATCGGACCTCGCCCTGAAGAAATAAACACGGTCTGAATTTAAGGAGAAACTATCATGCGAAAAACAATCTTTATTACAACAACCGTCCTTTTGGCGGGTTTCAGTTTCGCTCAGCAGCAGTCTGAAAGCGTCGAAGGCATTCTGAACGAACTTGGCGGTCTGCAGACTGAAGCCGCGTCAATGTCGGCACCGGAAACGGCAATACCTGCAGTTGCTGAAGAAGTACCTGCCGCCGAACCCGTCGTTGCAGAAGGAACGGTTGATATTCCGGCCGTTATCGAAGACAGCCGTGATGCCTATGCTATGGGTGAATTTGAGCGTGCTCAGCTTGGGTTCAAAAGAGTCATTGCTGCCTCCCCGGAAAACATTGTGGCCCGGATGTACCTTCGTAAAATTGCCGAACGCGATCAACGCAAGGTGGAGGTCAGCGGCATGCAGGCCGTTACCGCCGGATGGAACACGAGCCTGGTGCTGCGCTCCTACTCGGTCTCTTCCGATTCTGCTGAAAAAATGGAACTGGGCGACGTAGAAGGTCCGGTTGATGTAAGCGCCAAATTTCCGGAAGTTGAATTTCCGGAAGGTTCTGCCGCGATGTACCAGCCGAAGATGGAAAAAATCTTTGTCCGCAACACCGTTGAAAACCTGACCATTATCGAAGAAGTTCTTGAAGCAATGGATGTCGCAAAAACATCCGAAGATGTAGAACAGGTCGAAATCGAAGCGAAATTCGTCGAAGTCTCTGAAGGAACACTCGAAGCCCTTGGCTTTGAATGGAACTTTGATGGAACTGTTGGCAGCGGTATCGAAGGTGATGACATCCAGATCAGTGATGGAGTTGACGGTCTGTTTGCAAAAGCCCTTCGCGGTGGTTCTGATGAAACCCTGCCCTTCAGCCAGCCGAGCACGCTTGGTGCTGGATCGATCGGAGCAGGAACTCAGTCCGGCCTGAACGAAGACTGGACGGCATTTGATATCTCAAACAGCTTCAGTTCCGAATCAGCAACCCTGGCTCTGCGGAACAACGGCAGCAACCCGCTGGATCTTTTGATCAGTGCTCTGGATCAGTCCAGCGGTGCAGATGTTCTTTCCGCTCCCCGCATCGTTACTAAAAGCGGTGAAGAAGCTGTGATCCGTGTAGGTCAGAAACATATTTACCCCGAAGTCTACGAACCGAATGCTTCCGGTGGTAATATTGTTCACGTCAAATACGAAGACTGGGAAGAAAAACTACTGGGTGTTGAACTGACCGTGACTCCGCAGGTAGACGGCGACCAGATCGAAATGGAACTGAATCCGAAAATCACTGAACTGCAGGGTTGGCAGACCTATGATGTTGCCCCGAAAGACTCCGCTTACACCTGGTACCAGTACCGTATCGGCCTGAAATTCTACCATGACGCCATTCAGGCCAGACTGCCGATCTTCCGCGTGCGCAATATCGAAACAGAAGTGACCATTGCTGATGGAGCAACCATCGGCATGGGCGGGCTCGTCAATGAGCGAATTGAATCCTATGAGGACAAAGTTCCCTTCCTGGGCAGCATGCCGCTGGTTGGACGCCTCTTCCGCTCCGAAGGCGAGCGCGCTGTCAAACGCAACCTGATGATGTTTGTAACGGCTAAAAAAGTGGAACCGACCGGACGCATTAACAGCGCCCGCTCTTTCCAGTAACAAACTGAAACTTCAGTTGAACCGGCGAAAGGGAGGGCTCCGGCAGGCCGGACCCCTCCTTTTCGTTAAAACATCAGAATACAGCGTGCCCGATCGGTAACTCGGGTTGATTTGAAGAACTGCATTCGGTGAAAGTCTGACTTTACCGGGAGAAATGAGATGAAAAGATTTGTACTGTCGACCCTGCTGCTGCTGACTGCCTTGTCTGCAAAAGCAGCCCAGTCCGCGACGAATGTCTGGGTAGATACCTTTACCTTAGAAATAACGAAAATCGCCCAGCCTGCAGTTTCCACAAACGATATAACCATCGATGTGGCGGAAGGCGGAACCGCAACAGCCGATTTAACACTGACCAACAGTGGTAATGTTTCTGTGTCATATTCGTTGACCTTTGAAGGAGCCTCTTCTGCCAGCTACTCGGTAATCACCCAGACTCAAAGCCGCGCCTCATTCCTTCCGGCAGAACACGCGCCCGAGACCGTTCTTACAAACTGGAGCGGTAACTCTTCCGAGGCAGAAGATATCAGCTTTGATATGACTGTCTTTGGCAACAGCTACACCGGCTTTTCGGTTAATGCCAACGGCTCCGTTACTCTGATTAACAGTGCTGGAGACACTGCAACAGTCAGCCCATTTGAAACCACCGCTTTTGATCCGAAAACTGTACGCTTTAAGAAAACCGAATCCCGACTGATTATTGCCTGGGGTGTAAATCCAGATGAACTGAACTCAGGCATGTTTCAGGTTTGGCTCAATACAGACAATACAATCCGCTTCCTCTACGAAAAAACATCTTTCGGCATTGGAACCATTTCCCTTCTGGACTCTGAAGGACATTCCCAGACGGTTAACCACACTCCCGGGCTGCTTTCATATGAAAGTCTTCTACTGACACCCCAGGCATGGTTTACCGCCATCCCGACGAGCGGAACGGTTTCCGGGTCCAAACAAAGCACAGTAACTTTCGCTGCGAATGCTGAAAACCTTGCTCCCGCTTCATATGACATCACAGCTCATGTTCTCTGGAGCAATGGAGACAGCAATGAAGTGTCCGTAACCGTGAATGTAGACGCCGAAACACTGAAACTCACTCTTCCCCCGGACGTCACCTTTTATGGAATGGCAGGACTGATTACCCGCACAAATGTCACTGTATCCAACACGGGAAATGCCCCGTTGACCTACAGCATTATCTACCCAGACCTGCAGGCAGCTTCTTACTCTGCTGATCAGGTTGATTATGCAAACAAATGGATCAGCGGCGGAAGCACAGTCCTGAGCGGAGAACTTGGAATCGATTCCTTTGAACTTGAATTTCCATTCACTTTCTTCGGCACCACCTACAGCAGCCTGATCATCAATGAAAACGGCTCACTGTCACTGGGAGGCAGTGCATCGATTAAAGTGCTCAATGGTGACTTGGAGTTTGATGATGATGCATCCGTTTCAATTTACAACAACGCAGCAGGAACCTGGAGTGCCATCACCTGGAAAAACATGTCTCCAAACGGCAGTCTGGAAAACTACACCTTCCAGGCCGTTTTGAACCGCGACGGAACTATTCGTTGCAGTTATAAACATCTAGAAGAAAACTGGATGAACGGAGTTATTCAGGTCACGGATGGAGTAACCAGTGTTTCTGGAACCCTCACCAATGAGACCACCGTAGTTACCGAAACTGTCGTTGACAGCATTGACATCATCGGTACCAACTATTTTGGCTCTGGTGATGCAAGAATTGTGGACAGCTATATCTACGCGACGAATTATACGACAACCACAACGTATACAAATGAAATAAACAACCAGGCCGTTCTGTTCACTCCGGGCAAACGTCAGGTGATCACCGCATCACCTCTGACGGGCACACTCGTTTCCGGAGCTTCAAAAATGATTACCCTCACCGGTGATGCGCGCAGCCTGGACGCCGGAGGCAGCAGTGATGTAAGCGTAAATACAACGCTGAGCTTCACTTACTCAGGAAGCACTGATGATCTCGACGTAACGTTCGTTGCCACCAACAGCGCGGACTCGGCCTACCCGGCACTGTCTGCAAATGCGGTTGCCGATATGTGGGGAACATCAGATGAACCGAATATCTGGACAGAACAGGATGAAACCGGATCCGCCCGCACCGTCTACTGGCCGGAACCCGAAGATTCCCTAAGCCGTGTTTACTATGTCCTGTACACCCCAAGCCTGGTCGAAGAGTTTTACCAGATTGCGGTTGTCACAAATGAGTGCGTGTTTGTTGATGAAGATTCCGAACGCATCAGCAATCCTCAGGGATACTACAAGGTGGATGTTGAATAACCCACCTATCCTGTTCAACAAAAGCCCTTTCTTTATCGGAAGGGCTTTTTTTATGGACTGCAGAGGTTGCTGAACCTGTCCTGCTGCATACAAAGGACAATACTTCCGTACAAACAAAACAGCGTAAAGTCATCATACTCTTTGGGGAAACAGGCGATCCGGCCTTTACCAAAAAGGTAAAAACGTCCTGTAAATACGCATGTCCGGCCCTTTTTTCGAACACAGAACAAATCAATTGAATTTTTTTCATCATTGCTTTTGACAACTCGCCTCCGCTTCTCTACCTTACTCGCTCTTCTGTTTTACGGGCCGGTAGCTCAGTTGGTAGAGCATGTGACTTTTAATCACAGGGTCCTGGGTTCGAGTCCCAGCCGGCTCACTCTTTTTTGAGAGTGTTTCCCCTTCGAAACAGAACTCTATTCAGAGTCAAACACCGCTATTTTTGTATTCCATCACAGCACAAGGCAGGTAATATCAAAGCCCTATGAGCTGGTACATTACTCTACTTGTTTGCGGATTGTTTTTGATTGGAATCGAAATTTTTGTGCCAGGAGGTGTGCTCGGCATTTTCGGCGCAGCAGCATTGATCGGAGCAACCATCATTGGATTTAATATTTTCCCAATATGGGGAGGATGGCTCAGCCTCTTCGGCATACTCTGTCTCGCGGGACTGGCCCTGTTCATCTGGTTCCAGTATTTTCCGAAAAGTCCGGCCGGCAAAGCGCTGTCTCTCTCTCAGGAGATTGGAAAAAAAGATCATGACGAAGCGACCTGGGAACCCGGGATGACCGGAACAACACTCTGTGAACTGCGACCGGCCGGCAAAGCAGAGGTCAACGGAAAGCGGCTGGATGTAATTGCTGACAACGGAACATGGATTGCGCATGATACCCGCATCGAAATTGTCCGCATATCCGGCAATCGAATTTATGTAAAGGAAGTCTGAGATTTGAAAGTTGCAACCCAAATATTGAAAGCCCAAACAGGGTTCTGTCGAAAAAAAAGCCGCCCAGGGAAAAAGGCAGGAATCGCCGCCTTCCTTTTTGCTGTCGGCCTCTGTGCGCACGCCATTGAATTTGTCCAAACCAACCAGTTCATTATTCCCGGCGATCAGTTCGTGTCTGAAGAGACATGGCTGTCTGCCCAATCCATTGCAATTTCAGGAACGGTCTCCAATGATCTGTTCGCAACCACACAGAATGCAGAACTGAGCGGAAACTTCCACGAAGACGTCTGGTGCATCGGCGACAGTATTCATGCTCAAGGCACCTTTCAAAACAGTGCACGCCTGATTTCCCGAACCGTACAGATACAAGGAACCGTGTATGGACCGGTAATGGCCGTCGGCAACACGGTAAAAATTGACCGGGAAGCCGTTCTGAACAACGGTCTTCTGTGCATGGGCGAAAATACCATCATTGAAGGGACGATCACAGGCAACGTAAGAGCCTTTGCGCAACGCGTTACACTGGGCGGGAGCATCACTGGAGATCTTGTTCTCACTGCACAGGAAATCGTCGCACTTCCGGGAACCGTCATCAATGGAGACCTGTCATACGCAGCGCCAAACGATCTGGTGCTGCCGTCTTCGGTGATCCTGAATGGATCGCTTCGCAAGCAGCTGGCGGCTCCGGCTGCACGCAAGCTCTTCAAAGCCAATATCACGGGACATTTTCTGTTCGGACTGGCAGCGCTGGTTACCGGTCTTGTTTTTTCTGGAATCTTCCCTCGCTATACCGGTGCAGCAATCCACACATTAAGAACCTCAACCGGTTTATGTGCAGTAATCGGATTTGCAGCGCTCGTTCTGATGCCAATGGCGGCCTTCCTAATGCTGTTTACGGTGATCGGGTTCCCGCTGAGCATTCTGATCCTGCTGTTTTATTCAATTCTGCTGTATCTCAGCAAAATTATCGTCGCACTGTGGATTGGATCGCTCATTCTGGGTCGAAAAGGTTTTAACAAACGCCGTGTCGGCGGACCAATGGCTCTAGGCATGCTGGTCCTCTACACCCTCACTCTTTTTTCTCCGGGCTCATTCCCGATCAATCTCATAATCATTCTCTTCGGCCTCGGGGCATTGATCACTGCTCTTTTCAAAAAACCGATCCCGATCATTCTTTCACCGGAACCGGCCAACGAAATCAAACAAGGAGACTAAATCATGAATATTCTTACCATCCTAAGCATTATTGTTCTGCTGGTCGCCGCATTCGTCTTCATTATCATCCTGTCAGTGGCCGCTGCCTGGGTGCAGGCGTGGGGCTCCGGCGCCAAAGTCAAAATCTCAAGACTGCTGGGAATGAAAATCCTGCGCAAAGTGCCGGTCATGCTGGTCACTCGTGCACGCATTCAGGCCGCCAAAGCAGGAATTGACATCAATACCGACCTCCTGGAAGCACATTACCTTGCTCGAGGAAACGTGATGAATGTGGTCCAGGCTCTGATTGCTGCCGATAAGGCCAACATTGAACTCAGCTTCCAGCAGGCCGCCGCCATCGATCTCGCCGGCCGCGACATCCTCGATGCCGTCACGACCAGCGTCAACCCCAAGGTGATCGACTGCCCGAATCCTGAAAAAGGCAACGCATTCCTCGACGCTGTGGCGAAAGACGGAATCCGTCTGCTCATCAAAGCCCGCGTGACCGTTCGCACCAACCTTGAACAGCTGGTCGGAGGAGCCACCGAAGAAACCATTATTGCCCGCGTCGGACAGGGAATCGTCAGCGCCGTTGGATCGATGGAGTCCTACAAAAACGTGCTGGAAAACCCGGACCACATCTCTCGCAAAGTACTCGACAGCGGTCTCGACGCACAGACCGCCTTTGAGATTGTTTCCATTGATATCGCCGATGTCTCTGTGGCCGGAACTGCCAATACCGCCAATGTCGGCGCCCAGCTTGAGACCGAACGCGCCGAAGCCGACAAAAAGATGCGTCAGGCCGAAGCCGAAGGGCGCCGCGCCATGGCCATTGCAGCCGAACAGGAAATGCGCGCCCGCGTACAGGAAATGCAGTCTAAAGTAATCGAAGCGCAGGCCCAGGTTCCGCTGGCCATCGCTCAGGCATTTAAAGACGGCAACCTCGGCGTGATGGACTTCTATAAAATGCAGAATGTCATGGCCGACACCTCTATGCGCGAATCGCTCGCCGGAGGCGATGAAGAAATCAAAGGCGAATAAAACAGGTGCCTGAATGAAATTCATTGCAGACATCAACCTGGATGCCCTGATCCCGCTCATCATCGGGGCATTCTGGATTATCGCTCAGATTGCGGGAGCGGCAGCCAAAAAGAAAGGTGCCCCGCCCCGCCCCCGTGCAGCTGATCATGAAAACAATGAAGATCCATTCGCCGAACTGATGCGCAGACTGGGCGGCGTGCAGGAATTCAAAATTCCGACACCGCCCGAGCCGATTGATCTGCCGGATGAGCATCCATGGAAACCGGGCGATATTGAAGCGCTGCCGGACATGACCCGCAAGACTCCGGCGACAGCAAAAACAATCCAAAAAACTCCGCCCGTTACCGACGTCAAACCGATTGAAGTACCCGCCATGGATCTTCGCCCATCCATGCGATCCTTCAGAACCGCCATGCCGGCGATGAAACTGCCGGCGATGAGCCTGAGTGTCCAACGTTCGGAAAGAAGCATCGGAACAGTTCCAACCATTGGAAAAATCATCAATCCAGATGATCGCCGCACCTTACGCCGGGCCATGCTCGGTCACATCATTCTCGGCAAACCGAGAGGACTGAACAGCTGGAGCGGCGGGAATCCATGAATTTCCACAGACAGTGACGCAAACAATCCAGCCTGCGCCACACCGGGTCAATGCCCTGACGAGTGAACCTCCACGGCTCCAGGCAGCCTTCGCTCGTCATTTTCCGGCATCAAAGGCGACAGAAGCGTCAGCATTCCCCATGCGATCAAACAGGCAATCAGCGAAGACAGAGCGCCGATCTTCAGCCATTTAATGAAGCTCATGTGTATCTTGAAGTTTTTCTCCAGCATCCCAAGCGCCACGATATTGGCTGTACTTCCAATCAGCGTGATGTTTCCACCGAAGCAGGCCCCGAATAAAAGCGCCCACCAGAGCGGCATTACCTTCACGCTTTCACCAAGCGCCTCAATTACTGGAGTAAAAGCCGCCACGAAAATGACGTTATCGACAAAAGCGGAACCCACCGCAGTCGTAGCCATGATAACCGGAATCAGAATGTTCAGTTCGGTTCCAAACGCCGTCGTAAAACTATCCGCCATGATTTTGGTTACGCCGGTATAAGCCAGCGTTCCGGCAATGGCAAACAGCAGCATAAAAAACAGCAGCGTCCACCAATCGACTTCGGCCTCAACGTAGTGACGCGCCCGATCACGTTTGAAAATCATAATAATTCCAGCACAGGCCAGCGGCGCAACCAAAAGAATACTGTTGGGATCAAGATGCAGGCTTTCTTCCAGGGTATGATGCAGCGCAATAAAAATGAGCGTCAACAGCAACACCGCCAATCCTTTGCCGTACGGAACCTTTACCTTCGGCACGAGGCTCAGCTCACGATCCATCCGTTCTTTGAGCCGAACATCAAACTCATCGAGCTCCCGACGATACCACCACATCGTGACGGCCACACAGGAGCTCAGTCCAAGCAGCATAACCGGGAAAGCCCATGTGATAAAATCGGCAAAGGTCAGATGTGCTTTGGTACCGATATAAATACCGACCGGATTCCCCATCATCGTTCCAGCACTGCCGATATTGGTGCACAGCACACAAATAACAATATACGGTGACGGATTCAGCTTTAGCCGGTTGCAAACCTGAAAAACCAGCGTGGAAATGAAAATAATGGAAGTCACCTCATCTACCGCACAGGCCAGCAGTGCAGACGCAACAGCTGTAACAGCAATAAACTTACGCCCGGTGATATTTGGAATCGAAATAATGCTCTGGACAATCCACGTAAAAAAACCGAGATCGCGCAATGCACCGACAATAATCATCATGCCGACCAAAAACAGAATCACTGGCAGAGAGGCCTCTTTTACGAAATGATCGATATCGAGCGACTTGGTAAAAATCAGCACCCCGATCCCGAGAAAAGCGATCGCCAGCCGAAAATTCCAGAAGAAAAGCGTTCCGAGAATAATTGCCAGAAAAACCGATGTTGCCGCTGACTGCTGAGGACTCAAACCGAGCATCGTTCCGCCGACACTGACTCCAATACTGATCCCGAGCAGCAACGTCATGCGCACAATCATCTCTTTCCGAGTCAGCGTTCCACCATGATCATCACTTCCATGCATCATCTACCCTCATTATCTTTATTGCTCCCTGCTCTTAATCATCATCCTGCCTGATTAAGGTTATGGTTAAGAGCGAGATTAGAATTCCATCCTTATGCCCAAAACAGCTTGGTGGCAAACCCGACCAGATCAACCACGCCGACAAGCCGTCGACCTTCAAGAACCTGAATCTGCCGAACCCCCTGTCTCAAAAAGATCTTGGCAAGCTGAACCGCCGGGGTTTCTGCCGTAACCGTCACCTGATCTTCCCTCATAAAATCAGCCAGCTTGGTTTCATGATCCTTTTTCATCATGTCCGCAAACGGTTCAAAGCGCAGAATCGGCGTCAAATCTTCCATCCATAGAAGATGTTCCGGGAGGCTCTGTTTAAGAAGATCCTCCATGCTGATAATCCCGCGAAGGTCTCCCTCTTCGTCGACAACCGGAAGGTCCGGCAGCTGCAACGAACAGAGTTCATGAACCGCTCGATTCAGCGTATCGCTTTCCAGCAGGGTCACCGGATGTTTGTTCATCACATCAGCAGCTGTCAGGTAATCATGCCCATCTGCTCCGGCCTTAAACAGGTTGCACAGATCATCCACGGAGGCCTCTGCTATGAACTTCGGGACATCCACATCCTTCAGCACCGAAGACAGCATCGAAAGAATACGCAAATAGGCACTGGGATCATTTTTGGGAGTCAGCACCAGCAGAATCAGGTTCACGGGATCCTTATCGACGTCAAACACAATCCCGTGGCGGGCCGTGGCAATGGCCACCAAGGGATGGTCCATCTCAGCCAACCGGGCATGCGGCAATGCCACCCCGGGCGCAATAACAGTCGGCAAAACCGCTTCACGCTCCTTAAGCGCCTGAAGTGCATCCGGCTGGTTAAACCCATCTTCTGCACGGAACAACTGATCAACCAGCAGCGAGAGGGCCTCGTCTCTGGACTCGGTCTGGATTTCAAAAAGAACATTTTCCCGGCTCAGACAGTCACTTAACTGGATATCCATTCAAACCTCCTGCGTTTCGCACGAGATTAAAGGTTTTTCCAAGGTTTGGAAATGTATTTACGCTTTCTTCTGAAGGATTGTCATCGCTATTCCCAAACCAGGAGTCATACTGCCTGTCTTATTAAAACAAACCCACCAACCATTATTCAGGGCGGAATGGGGGCCGGCATCTCAAACTGGCGTCTTGCACAGGCCGTTTCACAGACCGGTCAACTGGGCGTTGTCTCAGGAACAGCTCTCGGCGCAATCATTTCTCGACGCCTTCAGGATGGCGACCCGGATGGACTCATTCGAGGAGCGCTTGAACACTTTCCGTTTCCCCGCATGGCACAACGAGTGATGGATATCTTTTTCATCCCCGGCGGGAAACCGACAGCCACTCCATATCGTCCCTGCCTCATGCATGACCTGAGCGGCCGACGCGAACCGGATGAGCTCAGCATCGTCGGAAACTTTGTCGAAGTATTCCTCGCCAGACAGGGACACAACAACCCCGTCGGCATCAATTATCTCGAAAAGCTTCAACTGCCTCATATGGCATCAATCTACGGCGCACTGCTGGCCGGAGTCGCCGTCATTATTATGGGGGCTGGAATTCCCCTGGCCATTCCGAATGTCCTGTCCGCACTGACGCACCACGCAGAAGCAACCTATCCGGTTCACATTGAAGGTGCAGATGGAAAAACCGAAACCTTCAATATGGTTTTTGATCCTGCACAGTTCGCCGAAGACACTCCTCTACCACCCCTGCTTTCACGACCGGATTTTCTGCCGATAGTTTCATCCGAAACCCTGGCATCGCTTCTCCTGCGCAGAATCCCGGACGGCATTGACGGATTTATCGTCGAAAGCAATCTGGCCGGCGGACACAACGCTCCGCCGCGCGGAGCGGCAACGATCAGCAGCAAAGGCGAACCTGTTTACGGACCGCGCGACGATGCCAAACTCTCAGCATTCCGAGACCTCGGGCTTCCCTTCTGGCTGGCCGGCTCCGTCGGCTCTCCCGACGGACTGAAAACGGCACTGCGCGAAGGAGCCTGCGGCATTCAGGCGGGAACCGTTTTTGCACTCTGTACAGAATCCGGACTGCGCCCCGATATCCGACACCAGCTCATCCGCCTTGCACTCTCAGGGAAATCGCCAATCTTCACGGATCCTCTCGCATCACCGACCGGATTTCCGTTCAAAGTCGCAGAACTCGACGGAAGCCTGTCAGACGCCCGCAGTTATGATCTTCGCCAGCGCATCTGCGACCTCGGCTTTCTGCGCCAGCCCTACCGTCGTGCCGATGGAAGTATCGGCTACCGCTGCCCGGCCGAACCATTCGCTTCCTATAAAGCCAAAGGAGGGAAAGAAGCAGACACCGTCGGACGAAAATGTCTCTGCAATGCACTCATCGCCAATGTCGGCATGCCGCAGCAGTTGCCCGACGGAACCGATGAGCTGTGCCTGATTACCATGGGGACGGACCTCGCCGGCATTGACCGGTTCTGCACAGACGACAATATCGACTTCTCAGCAGGCGATGTCGTTCGCACACTGCTTAAAACCGAAGATGCTTAGGCCTAAAGACTTGCGGCTGGTTTCGTTCGCAGGTACCTTCTTCGGATGCAAAATCCAACCGCACAACCGCTTTCAGACGTATGCGCGGAAGCCGCGCGCACCGCAGGGCTCCAGACAGTCTGGAAATGCTGAAACCGTTTTTTCAGCAGATTTACAAAAACATACAGCTTATTATTTTTTCCTCCACGTTCCACGAAATCGGGAATTTGATCTGTTCTGTACGATTCAAATACGATAGCTTTTTACAAAGATTTCCTGCATCTGTATTGATTGAATATAAACTGGAGTAATAATATCAATGAAACCCATTTCTCTGTCTTTCCTGGCAACCGTCCTTCTAATTCAGCTAGCAACAGGAGCTCTACCCGATCTAACAGAACAGGAATTTGCGGATCCCCCGAACAATGCCCGGCCTTTCACCTGGTGGCACTGGATGAACGGAAACGTGACAAAATACGGAATCACACAGGATCTGGAAGCCATGAAACGGGTGGGAATCGGCGGGTTTCATCTCTTTAACATCGACGCAGGCATTCCCAGGGGACCCGTCGATTACTGGAGTCCGGAATGGTTCAGTCTTCTGAAATACGCGGGCGACGAGGCATCCCGATTGAATCTGGAAATGACCTTTCACAACTGCGCAGGCTGGCAGGCCGCCGGTGGTCCATGGATTACACCGGATATGGGCCATCAGCAGGTGGTCTGGACCGAAAATACCGTCCGAAGGGGCCAACCCGTCATCCTACCTAAATTCACAACTCAACGGAACCCGCAGGTTCCGTTGGTTGAACTGATCAAAGGATTCGGACTGAATCCGGATGAGATTAAACAGGAAGTCCTGACAGATCGCTATTATCGCGATATCGATGTGCTGGCATTTCCGACGCCAAAACGTTCTTCCGTCGATCAGGAGTTCCGACTCAACCGCTGGAAGGAAAAAGCCGGGTTCGTCTGCCATAGAGAACCCCCGGCTCAACAGGGAAAAACCGACTCCATCATTCAAAAAGATGATATTCTGATCCTTTCAGAGCGAATGAGTCCAGACGGCACACTGGACTGGACGCCACCTGACAACCAGGAATGGACGGTCATCCGCTTCGGGTACGCTCCGACCGGAAAACATATTCATCCCGCCCCCCCCGGAGCACTCGGATTTGAATTCGACAAAATGAGCCGGGCAGCGGCAACCCTTCATTTTCAGAAAGGGTTGCTGCCCATTATTAACCTGCTGAACGGTGACCGAAAACAACGGCTCAAGGCCGTCCTCGTCGACAGCTATGAAGCGAAAGAACTGAACTGGACGCCGCTCATGCCGCAGAATTTCCGGGAACTGCGCGGTTACGAACTGACACGCTACCTGCCGGCACTGACCGGTCGGGTCGTAAACAGCATTGATGAAACCGAACATTTTCTCTGGGACTGGCGCCGAACAATCTCTGATCTGATCGTACAGAACTTTTACGAATACATGACTGAACAGTGCCATGAATTCGACATTGAACTGGTCTCGGAAGCCAACGGCATGAACACCCAGTTCAATGCATTTGATGCGGCTTCTCCATTGGACATGCCGATGTGCGAATTCTGGGCCGACCGCCCCGTTTGGGGGGCGCATAAACCCATCACCACGCTTCGAGACCTCCGGGGACTTCATTACGTCGGCGCCGAAGCATTTACTCATGGCGGAAGGTCGGATCTTTCGCCCTACCAAACGCATCCGGCCCTCTTTAAAATGCAGGGCGACGCGAATTTCGCTCTCGGTGTTAACAGGTTTATCTTTCACACATGGAGTCATCAGCCGTTTGACTGCAGTCTCGCCACACCGGTCATGAGTATGGGACCGTTCGGCACACACTTTAACCGTAACAATACATGGTTTGAACAGTCCTCCGCCTGGTTGAAATACCTCGCCCGATGCCAGTACATGCTGCAGAAAGGACGCCTCTCCGCCGACGTCTGCTACTTCGTCGGCGATTCACCTAAAGACGGATTTAATATGGGGTTCTCGCGAACCGAATTCGAAAAAGGATCCCCTCGCGGCCAGTTCAACCGGGTTGGCCACAATCAGGTCATTCGCAGTTATGATTACGACTTCCATACGGTGAACGGTCGGTTGCTTCAGGAAATGTATGCGGCGACGGACGGACGACTGACCCACCCCAACGGCATGAACTATCACTGCCTTGTCATCACGGACCCCACACGCAAAATATACCCAGAAACGCTTAAACATATTGAAAAGCTCGTCCGGAACGGCGTAACGCTCGTCGGCGACCGTCCAGCCCGGGAATGTTTCACGCTCGAAGAAAACAGCCGGAATTATGAAAAAACAGTCGAGCGGCTTTTTCCAAGCTCCGGAACTTCCATTGGAAAAGGAAACGTCTTCCCGGCACAAAAAGACCTCAGCTTTTTTCTCAAAGAACAGGGACTGCATCCCGACCTGGAAATGGAACCGAAGGACCGGATCAACGATGTTCTGTTCATGCACCGGATTGTACAGGATGAAAACATGGAATTCTACTTCCTGACGAACCTGCGCGACCATCCTGTTTCCGGCAGTTTCACATTCCGGATCGAGGGAAAGATCCCGGAAATCTGGACCCCTGAAACCGGCATATCAGAGGATGCCCCGGCCTATAAAAACACAGCAGATGGAAGAACCCGCCTGAATCTGTCATTTAAAGAAAATGAATCCCTCTTTGTTGTATTCCGCAAAAATATTCCGCCGGAAATTCATCCGGTGCAATTTGACGCTGACAGCGCCATCATCAAAAAACTGAATGACGGCCGCCTAATGATCAAAAACAGAACAGCGGAAACCGTCCGGATTGTACTCTCTTCCGGAAAAGAGCGAACCGTTTCGCTTTCCGACGCCCGTCCCCTTGAAGAACTGACCGAATGGTCCCTCAGCTTCCCGCCCGAATGGGGCGGCAGGCAGGACATCCGGCTCCCGGCGCTGACAGACTGGACTGCACTCGACCGCTTTGATGAAAAATATTTTTCAGGCACCGCAGTGTATAATACCGAACTGAATCTGCCTGACAGCTATCAGAAAGACCGCGAAGGCCTCCTGCTGGATCTCGGCGACGTGGAAGTCATCGCGGAAGTCTTTCTGAACGGAAAAGACCTGGGTGTTCTGTGGCACCGCCCGTTTGAAATCGACATTTCAGATGCCGTCAAGCCCGGCCGGAACCGGCTGCAGATTAAAATCACCAACACGTGGAACAACCGCTTATGCGGTGATGCAAAACTGCCGGAAGAAAACAAGCAGCAGACCATCCAGTGGCTCTATGGCAAAGCAGCCTCCCGTCCTGAAACCGCACGAAAATCATTCTCGATATTCAACGCCTACCCGAAAAACAGCGGCCAATTGATCCCGGCCGGCCTGCTGGGCCCGGTACATCTGATTCCGTACAACAAAACAATAATTGACCAGTAAACCCCTCTTACCAAAAGATCGGCAGACGGTTATTCCTCTCAAACCGGTTTTTCAGCAGACTTGCGAAAGTACCGGCGCACAGGTACCTTCTTCGGATGCAAAACCCAACGACTCAACAGCTTTTAGACGTATGCATGGAAGCCGCGCGCACCGCAGGACTCCATGCACTCAAAAACATACACCGTCGCGAAGAAACGTTGGCGACCTTCGACCATGACATCAAGTTGGTGATGGATCGAGAATGCCAGACGATCGCGGAAGAAATCGTCCATTCACATTTTCCGGAACATGCAATTCTCGGCGAAGAAGGCGCCATCAGCAAAGAACACGAATTTGAGTGGATCATCGACCCCATCGACGGCACGGCAAACTACACTCGCGGCATCCCGACGTGGTGCTGCTCCATTGCTGTGCGCCGCAACCAGACCATGCTGGCAGGCTGCGTCTACGTCCCCGATCTGGATGAGTGCTTTACCGCAACCTTGGACGGACCCGCCCTGCTCAATGGAGACCCCATCCAAGTCTCGAACATTCCAACCCTTGAAAAAGCCACCTTTTTCGGCGGATTCACCAAAGATATCGACCCGCGCGCAGTTCGCCTGGTCGCAGACCTGTCACCGCGCGTCAGCAAACTTCGCATCATCGGCTGTGCCGCCATCGACACCTGCCATGTCGCCTGCGGCCGCTCCGACGCCTACTACGAGCCAGGGCTCTACATCTGGGATGTTGCCGCGGCCGGGCTGATCGCCGAACGCGCCGGCGCCGTCATCACCGAATGGCCGCGTAACGAAGAGCACGGATGCCGCTTTCTCTGTTCGACTCCCGCAATCCATGAAGACCTCAAACAGATCATCGGAAACCACTTCGGCTCATGACAAAGAAAAAACAGCTGCCGGACCTGCACTATTTTTATGAGGCCTCCGTTCAGGGCGTGGACTGGGACGTCGACTTCGCCGCCCGCGTGTTCAAAAACAAGCGTAACCGCAAGCCGCTGGATCTGCGCGAGGATTTCTGCGGAACAGCAGCCCTGGCCTGCGAGTGGGTCGGCCACTCCTCAAAACGCCGGGCATGGGGTGTGGACATCGACCAGCCGACACTCGACTGGAGCATGGAGCATAACATCCCATACCTCGACAAAAAGGCCGGAAAAATCGAACTGGTCTGCGGCGATGTGATGACCGCAAAAACGCCGCCGGTCGATCTGGTGATGGCGCTTAACTTTTCCTACTGCATTTTCAAAACCCGCGACCTGCTCCGTGCCTACTTTGAAAAAGTACGTAAAAACCTGAAAAAAGACGGCATATTCGTGATAGATCTCTACGGCGGCACCGAAGCCATCGAAGCCAAACTCGAACCGCGCGATGTCGACGGTTTCACCGCTGCAGACGGAACCAAAGTTCCGCCGTTCGAATACATCTGGGATCAGGATGTCTACAACGTGATCGACCACCATGTGGTCAACTACATCCATTTCAAAGTTCCAGGGTTCGGAAAGATCGAAAAAGCCTTCACCTACGACTGGCGGCTGTGGACCCTGCCCGAGATTCAGGAACTGCTGATCGAAGCCGGGTTTAAATCCGCCGAGGTCTACCTGCACGGATGGAACGACGAAGGCGAATCCGACGACACCTACAAAAAGCGCACCTATTACGAAAACTCGCTCGGCTGGGTCGCCTACATTGTCGGTATCAAATAGTTTCCGGGGCTTGGAGCCGGCTCATCCAGACCTTGAAAAAAGCACTGCCCGAACGCCCTGACTGCTTCCAAACATCGGAACTTTTCTGCTTGATTTTTCCAAGGTTTGGAACGCAGCGCAAATCCAACACAAAACGCCTGTTTTCAGGCGTTTTTTCCGGTATTTAAGCCCCCTTTTTAGTAGCTCCGAACCGGTCATTTCGGTAAAGTCTGTTGTTTACAATTTGAGGAGAAAAAGGAGAGCTATGTCAGACAATAAAAATGCAGCCCTAAACCCAGATTCCAAGGGATACGGGGCCGATCACATTACCGTTCTTGAAGGCATCGAGGCCGTCCGCAAACGCCCGGCCATGTACATTGGCGACACCGGCACCCGCGGATACCATCACTGTGTTTATGAAGTCGTCGACAACTCGATTGACGAGGCCCTCGCCGGCTACTGCTCCAACGTCGAGATCTGCATTAACGACGACGGCTCGCTCAGCGTTACCGACGACGGTCGCGGAATTCCGGTCGACATACACGCTACAGAAGGCAAACCGGCTGTAACGGTCGTACTGACCGTTCTGCACGCCGGAGGAAAGTTCGATTCCGACACCTACAAAGTATCCGGAGGTCTGCACGGGGTCGGTGTTTCGTGTGTGAATGCCCTGTCCGAATGGCTGGAAGTGGAAGTAAAGCGCGATGGTTTTATTCACCACCAGCGCTTCGAGCGCGGTATTGAAGTCACCGAATTGGTGAAAATCGGAAAAACCCAGGAAACCGGCACCAAGGTCACCTTCATGCCGGACCACACCATCTTCACGCACACCGGCGGATTTCAGTGGGACACCCTGTCGGCCCGCCTGCGCGAGCTGGCGTTCCTCAACCGCGGTGCAAAAATCACACTGAAGGAAGACTCCACCGGTCGCGAAGAGGTTTTCCAGTATGAAGGCGGCATCATGGAGTTCGTTCAGCATCTGAACAAAAATAAAGCTCCAATGCATGCAGACGTGATCTACTTTGAGCGCGAAAAGGATGATGTCGTGGTCGAAATCGCCATGCAGTATTCCGATGCCTACAACGAAACCATCTTTACGTTCGCCAACAACATCAACACGATTGAAGGCGGAACTCACCTGTCCGGCTTCCGGTCCGCACTGACCCGCACGGTCAATGCCTACGCAAAGACCAACAAGTTGATCAAAGACGACAAGCAGACCATGGGCGGTGACGATATCCGCGAGGGCATCACTGCGGTCATCAGCGTCAAAATTCCCGATCCACAGTTTGAAGGACAGACCAAAACCAAGCTCGGCAACGGCGAGGTCGAAGGAATCGTCCAGCAGATCGTTAATGAAGAGCTCGGGACTTATTTTGAAGAAAACCCGTCCGTCGCCCGCACGATCATCGACAAAGCCGTTGTCGCCGCACGCGCACGCAGTGCAGCACGCAAAGCCCGCGACCTGGCCCGCCGCAAAGGCGCGCTTGAAAGCGGTGGACTCCCCGGAAAACTGGCCGACTGTTCCAGCCGTGACCCGGCCCGCACCGAACTGTTCATTGTTGAGGGTGACTCCGCCGGCGGTTCCGCAAAACAGGGCCGCGAACGCGAATTCCAGGCGATCCTCCCCGTGAAAGGTAAAGTGATCAATGTGGAAAAAGCCCGCCTTGACAAAGTGCTGGCCAATGATGAAATCCGCACGATGATCACCGCGATCGGAACCGGAATCGGTGTGGATGATTTTGATATCGCCAAAGCGCGTTATCATAAAATCATCATCATGACCGACGCCGACGTCGACGGCGCGCACATCCGCACGCTCCTGCTGACGTTCTTCTATCGCCAGATGCCGCAGCTGATTGAAAACGGCTACGTCTACATCGCTCAGCCGCCGCTCTACAAAGTGACCCGCCGGAAGCGTGAAGAATATGTCGAAAGCGATGCTCATTTGACGCAGATCCTGCTCGACCTCGGAGCCGACGGAATGCTGCTTCAGAAGACAGACGGCGCCCAGCTGCTTGACACCAAAGGCCTTCGAGACCTTCTTGAAAACCTCGTCGAGATTGAAAACATCTCTGACAAACTGCGCCGGCGCGGAATCCTGCTCGAAGAATTCCTTAAGCATCGCAATCCGGAAACCGGAGCCTTCCCGGCATATCAAACCCTGATTGACGGCGCGGACGGACTACCGGAAATCAGCTTTGCCATTGATGATTCAGACCTTCAGAAAATCATTGCTGAAGCCGACGAAAAACTCGGCGGAGCAGAAATTAGAAGTGATGATGCCGAACCAACGGAACACAGCGTTCGCTATAAAGAGCTGACAACTGCCAAACCGCTGGCAAAAGTGATCGAAAAACTGAACGCCGACGGCTTTACCGTCGAACATCTGGTCGACAGCGAAGAGCCGCAGTTCCACCTCGACGACAAAGGAACTAAAATTCCGGTTGCGTCACTGATGGACCTCGTAACGGCTGTCCGCGACGCAGGCCGCAAGGGACTGGCCATTCAGCGCTACAAAGGTTTGGGTGAAATGAACCCGCAGCAACTGTGGGAAACCACCCTTGATCCGGCCGCCCGCCGCATGACCAAAGTGGTGCTCGAAGATGCTGTAAAAGCCGATGAAATGTTCACCATCCTGATGGGTGACGAAGTTCCGCCGCGCCGGCAGTTCATTGAAGACAACGCACTCAACGTCACCAATCTTGATATCTAAGGGAACACACGATTATGGACAACACGAACGAACGAATTGATCTGATCAATATTGAAGATGAAATGCAGCGCGCCTACATCGACTATTCGATGTCGGTGATTGTCGGCCGCGCCCTGCCCGATGCCCGTGACGGACTCAAGCCGGGAAACCGGCGTATTCTTTACGCGATGAAGGAACGCGGATGGACACACAGCAAAGCCTACGTCAAATGCGCGAAAGTCGTCGGTGAAGTGATCGGTAACTACCACCCGCACGGTGACAGCGCCGTCTACGACACCATGGTCCGTATGGCTCAGGAATGGGCCATGCGCGGCATGATGATCGACGGACAGGGAAACTTCGGATCGATCGACGGTGACCGCGCGGCGGCCTATCGATACACCGAGTGCCGCCTGCAGCCGCTCGCCGAGGAAATGCTGACGGATATCGACAAAAACACGGTCGACATGCAGCCGAACTTTGACGAATCGCTGATGGAGCCAGCCGTACTGCCGGCGCGCATTCCCAACCTGCTGGTCAACGGATCCACCGGTATCGCCGTCGGGATGGCCACCAATATTCCGCCGCACAACCTCGGCGAAGTCGTGGACGGGACCATCGCCCTGATTGATAACCCGGAAGCCACGATTGAAGACCTCTGCGAATACATCAAAGGCCCGGATTTCCCGACCGGCGGCATGGTTTACGGTCTCGGTGCCGTCCGGGATTTCTACACCACCGGCCGCGGTAAGATCAAAATGCGCGGAAAAGCGGAAATCGTAGAAGATGACAACGGAAAGGCCCGCATCATCATCACCGAAATCCCCTACGCGCTGAACAAAACCCTGCTGATCCAGAAGATGGTTCATCTGGTGCGCGACAAGGTGCTCGAGGGAATTTCCGACATTCGCGATGAGTCCGGCAAAGAAGGCATCCGCCTGGTTGTAGAACTGAAACGCAACGCTGTTCCGCGTGTGATGCTCAACAGCATCTACAAATACACGCAGATGGAATCGACCTTCGGCTCCATCATGCTGGCCATTGACAAAGGCAAACCGCGCATTATGAACATCAAAGAAGCGCTGCAGTGCTTCATTGACCATCGTTTTGATGTGGTTACCCGCCGCACGCAGTTCGATCTCGACAAAGCCAAAGCACGTGCACATATCCTCGAAGGATTCCTGATCGCCATGGACAACATGGACGAAGTCGTCCGCATCATTCGCGATTCGAAAAACCGCGATGAAGCCCAGGATCGACTGATGGATAAATTCGGCCTGAGCGAAATCCAGGCCAAGGCCATCCTCGATATGCGCCTGTATCAGCTGACCGGCCTCGAACGCGAAAAAGTGGAAGCCGAATATGCCGAACTCAAAAAACTGATGGAATACCTCGAAGACCTTTTGGCCCACCCGGCCAAGATCTTCGGAGTCATCAAGGAAGACCTCGAACAGATTCGCGCCAAATACGGCGATGTCCGCCGCACCGAACTGTGCATCAACGAAGGCGAAATCAACATGGAAGACCTCATCGCGGATGAGGCCTGCGTGATTACGCTTTCCAACACCGGCTACATCAAACGCGTCCCGACCGACACCTATCGTCAGCAGCGGCGCGGCGGAAAAGGCGTCATCGGCATGTCCACAAAGGATGAGGACTTTGTGGAGCATATCTTCAGTGCGTCCACCCACGACTATCTGCTCTGTTTCACTGAAGCAGGTCGCATGTACTGGCTGAAAGCCTACTATGTGCCGGAAGGAACCCGTCAGAGCCGCGGCCGCTCACTGGCCAACGTGCTGGAAATGGCACCCGATGAAAAACTGGCAGCCATTCTCTGTGTGCGCGAACTGGATGACGACTCGCACAACCTCATTATGGCCACCAAAAACGGGATCGTGAAAAAGACCGTTCTCTCAGCCTACAAGAACGTGCGCGCCGCCGGCGTCAAAGCCATCAACATTGATGAAGATGACAAACTGCTCGGCGTCAAACTCACCAACGGCGAGGATGAAATCATCCTCAGCATGAAAAACGGCAAGGCAATCCGCTTCAACGAAACGGATGCCCGTCCGCTCGGCCGTGTTTCACGCGGAGTCAAAGGCGTCACCCTCACCGATGATGACGAAGTTGTCACCATCGAGATCGTTGATACCGAGGCCACCATGATGGCCATCACCGAAAACGGTTACGGAAAACGCACCAGCTTTGATGAATACCGTACGCAGAGCCGCGGCGGGAAAGGCATCATCAGCATTCAGACCACGGAACGCAACGGCAAGGTTGTCAGCGCGCACGCAGTGCACGACGACCACCGCCTGATGCTCATCTCCGAAGGTGGACAGATGATCTGCATCGGAGCCAGCGATCTGCGTATTATCGGACGCAACACGCAGGGGGTTAGGCTCTTCAACCTCAAGGAAGGTGACAAACTTGTTTCCGCCGCCGTCCTCGATCCGGAAGAAGACGCTGAAGAAACTGCCGAAGGCGCAGTGGAAACAGCGGAAGCTGCAGAAACGATTGAGGCTCCTGAAGTTTCAGCGGAGGCAGAAGAAACCCCGGACGAAACGGCTGAATAGTCATGAGCATTGATCTCAGCAATTTCGATATGGGCCCGGAGTGGAAACAATCCACTCCGGGCTCAAAACTTCCGCCTAAAAAGAAGAAGAAACAAAAACAACCACCAAAGCAAAAAAACGACGGCGCAGTACGCGTCGGAAGAGAAACCAAAGGTCGCAAAGGTGCAGGAGTGACGGTCATTACCGGCATTCCCTCTCACCCTGAAGGGCTCAAACAAATCGCCAAAGAACTGAAGCAGAAATGCGGAACCGGTGGAACCGTTAAAGGCAATGTGATCGAAATTCAGGGAGATCAGCGCGACCTGCTGGTCCAGGAGCTGTCCTCCCGCGGCTATACCGTTAAACGTGCCGGCGGATAGAGCCGACCTCCCAAAACAAATTGTTTCCAGCCGAACTTTCTGCTATAAATTTTCGGTTCCAAACCTGTTATTTTCAGCAAAGGCTCCGGCTCTCATGAAAAAAATATTGCATTTAACCGCAGCGCTCACTTTCGCCTATGCACTCTCCGCCCGAAGTTTAGATTTCAGCAGCGTTCCCGGCGTTGTATTGGATCATCAGGACACGTATTACGGCTGGTTTTACTCAACCCCCGAAAAATTCATTTCCGACCCGGAAATTCTGGTGCTGTCCAGCGGCGATTACCTTGCCTCACACGCACTGGCCGGACGCGAATCCGGTTCCGACTCCTCCGGATTGACCTCTGTTTTTCGTTCTACCGATCAGGGAGCAACATGGACTCAAGTGAGTTCGGATATCACCGGTCTGTTGCGCGCCAGCATGATTGAACATAACGGTGCTGTTTATCTGATGGGAACCCTGAATGATGACGGCGGCGGTATCGTGATCGCCAAATCGACGGATCACGGTGCAACATGGACAAAATCCGCAACCTTTACATACAGCGGACTGGCGACACCCAATAATCCAGTCGTTTTTCAGGATCGCATCTGGAGTGCCGCCGGTACGGCCAGCGTTTCCGCACCCTCTGATGCGGCCAACCTGCTTCTGCCAGCAACCTGGACTCGAACCGGCGGCTTCCCGGCAATTCAGGCAAGCTGGCCCGGCGATTTTATCGGTGAAGGCCAGATTGTGGCGTCACCGAATCTTGGTCTGTTTATTATGCCCAAGGTAAAATACGAACCGCTAACGGCTTTGGCCCGGGTCGATGCCTCCACCGGCGTTGTGGCATTTGATCCTGATCATGATTTTGCCTCCCTGCCAGGCGGCGAGAAAAAAATCGGCGCCGGCTATGACAGCGTTTCCGGCCGTTTTTTTGCGCTGACCCAGCCGATTCTTCCGGTTCATGCCGATTCCGGAATTGCCTCCGACATGATCCGCAACAGCGCTGCAATTCTAAGCTCAACCGATCTGTATAACTGGAAAATCGAAAAGTTTCTTCTCTATTCTTCTGATGTTGAAAAAGATGGATTCGGATATATGAACTTTGATTTCGACGGCGATGATATGGTGCTGGTTTCCCGAACCGCATGGCCGGTTGGAGGCGATGATCCCGACCGGGGACACGATTCCAACCTGCTGACATTTCACCGGATTGAGAACGTCCGCAACCTGATTCCCGATCATTACCTGGCCATCAGCGGAAACCGCATTCTGAGGTATGAGCGCACAGCAGATCCAAAAGACGATAACGTTCCCCTGGGCGACTTCCCGCTGGGATCAATCTTTGACAGAGCCGCTCTCAGCAGTCCCACGAGGCTGGGACAGACGGCCGACGGGTCCGTTTATATTCAGGAGTCCGGCGGCCGCATTCTGTGTTTTGATGCAACGGGAAATTTCCTGCATACAACCAACGCTTCGCCTGTCATGTTGCAGCCTCCGCCGCTGACGATCAGCCAGCCGGCCGGCGGCACATGCGCATGGACGACACCCGAATCAGACGACTGGACCGACCCGCTCAACTGGTATTACTGGAACCGTGCCGACACGTCCGAAGAGGTTGCCGTTTTTGGCAGTGCGGCGTCCACTGCGACATCCGTTACGATTCCATCCATCTCAAAAGAATATCTTTTTGGAAACGCCGATGAGCTGAGCGAATGGCTGACCAGAAATATCACCAATGCCGTTGTAAACAACGGCACTTATCAGGCAACTCCTGTCACAACCGACCCTTATATTTACCGCACCGATCAGTCATTTTTTGGAAACGAAGTTCCTGAAATCAAAGTCCGCATGAAAGCGTCCGCAAATACAACGCTCCAGTTTTACTGGGGGACTGCCGCTGCAAACTCTTTTTCGGGAACCCGGGTTGTTACTGCTCCTTACACAGGCAACGGTGAGTTTCAGACGCTTACTTTTTCGCTCGCCGGCCATGCACAATGGGACGGACAGCTCATCAAGCGCATACGGGTTGACCCGGTTAACGGGTCACTGGCTGCGTTCGAAATCGACAGCATAACTGTTAAAGAAATCCCGACATATGTCAAAGGCCTGCAGTTTCGTAACTCACAGTCCTACACCCTTTCCGGATCTGGTTTTATTTCCATCAAGGCGGATTCAGGAAAAGGATCCATTCATGTTTTCGAAGGACGTCATGAAATTCAGGTTCCAATCGTTCTCGAAAGCGATACCGATGCCGCAGCAGAGTCCGGCACAACTCTTGTATTTTCCGGAGGTATGGATCTCAACGGGAACACCCTGTCTGTTTCGGGAAGCGGAAATCTAACCGTCACAAACTCCTTCAGCATGGCGGAGGGAACTCTGTCAGTAACCAACGGTTCCGTTGTTGCAATGAATGTCGCCACCGGCGATTTCAACGGAACTCTGGAGTTCAACGGCGGCAGCAGTTTTTCCCCCGAAATCGACGATACATTCAAGATCCTGGCCGGCAGCATCGCAACCAACCGATTCGCACAACTGTCTCTGCCTGTTCTTAAAGAAGGCCTCGGATGGGATACATCCATGCTGTATGACAACGGAACCATAACCGTGATCTCAGCAATTCCTGACACATGGAGAGCAGAATATGGTCTGGCAGATGACGGCTCCGAGGACTTTATTGACTCCGATGGAGACAACATGGACAACTTTTCGGAATGGAAAGCAGGAACAGATCCGAAGGACCCACAGTCCTTCTTTTCTATCGCGCAAGATCCGTCCGATTTCCCTAATGGTTTCAAACTGCTGTGGAACAGTCTTTCTGGACGCACCTACCGGGTTGAAAGCGCCACCAATCTGTTGGCAATCCCGGCATTTCAAACGCTGACATCCGGAATCTCGGGCGTAAACAGCACGACGGAATTTGTTGATACAAACGCCGTCGCACTGCAGGCCCGTTACTATCGAATCATTATCGAATAGCGCCGATTAATTATTGCGCATAGTGACTTCCACGAGATGGTATCCGAACTGCGTTTTGACCGGACCCTGCACTTCTCCGACCGGCGCGCTGAAAACAACGTCATCAAATTCTTTCACCATCTGTCCCGGACCAAAAGTACCGAGTGCCCCGCCCTGCTTTCCGGACGGACAGGATGAGTGCTGTTTTGCCAGCTCTGCGAAATCTGCGCCATCAGCGATCTGCTGTTTCAGGTCGTTGCACTGCTCCTCAGTGCTCACGAGAATATGTCTTGCTGCTGCCTGTGCCATAAGAATCTCCTTTTCGTTTTTCTGTAAAGATTTAAGATGCCAGCTGAATTTCAGAAATCAAGCCAATGCAAGGATATGCTATGACCGAACGCAAAGCGACCATTGAACGGAAAACCGGCGAAACCGACATTCAGCTGTCGATCAACCTCGACGGAACCGGAAAGTATTCCATTGAAACCGGTGTACCGTTTTTCAACCACATGCTCGATCTGCTCAGCAAACATTCTCTGATCGATATGGACATCAAAGCCAGCGGCGACATTGATGTGGATTACCACCACCTCGTTGAAGATGTTGCATTAGCGCTCGGTCAGGCCTTCAGCGAAGCTCTTGGCGAGCGGCGCGGAATCAACCGTTACGGTTTCTGGGTGCTTCCGATGGACGACGCCATAGCGCAGGCGGAAGTCTGCCTCGACCTCGGTGGACGCCCCTACCTCGTCTACAACTTCGCCAACCAGAAAAATATGATCCGCGATTTCGACTGCGACATCCTCAAACATTTCTGGCGCTCGTTTGCCGACACGGCAAAAATGAACCTGCACATCGACCAGAAGTACGGCGAGGATCTTCATCACGCCCACGAGGCCGTCTTTAAAGCCGTCGCCCGCGCCCTGCGTATGGCCTGCACCGCCGACGAACGCGCTCTGGATGCAGTTCCATCCAGCAAAGGCACTCTTTCGAAATAGTTATTTCCCCGCCAGCTGGCCGCAGGCGGCGGCGATGTCGTCGCCGAGGGAATAACGCAGCGTAGTTTTAAACCCGGCTGCGCGAAGCTGTTCACCAAACGCTTCGCGCTCCTCTTTGGATACCGGCTGGAACTCCGCTCCAGGATGAGCGTTAAACTGAATCAGGTTGATATGCGCGTCCGTACCGCTCAGAAATTCTTTGAGCGCTTCCAGATCTTTCGGGCCATCGTTGATGCCTTTAAGCATCAGATACTCGACCATAAAGCCTGACGTGTTTCCAAGGATTGGAAAAACCGCTCTCAGTTTTTCCAGGGTTTGGATTTTTGCAACCGGCATGAGCGTTTCGCGCACCTCCTGACGAGCGCTGTGCAGGCTGAGTGCAAGACGGATTTTGGGGAATCGTTCTGCAAAGCGCACCATGGCATCAGGAATGCCGACGGTGGAAACCAACAGATGGTTTTCCGACAAATTAAAGAAAAGCGGGTCGCGCAGAATTTCCAGGCATTGAAAAAGATTCTCTTCGTTATGCAGCGGCTCGCCCATCCCCATTACCACCACGTTGCGGAGCATCCGTCCCTCTTCGCGCAACAGCCGCCTGGCGAGCAGAACCTGGTCGAGCATTTCTTGCGAGGTCAGATTCCGGATAAAGCCCAGCTTGCCGGTCGCACAAAATCCACAGCCGGCGGCACAGCCGATCTGCGAGGAAATACAAAGACTCGTCCGTCCGCTAGCAATCCGCAAAACCACTGCTTCAATGCGGTGTTTATCCCGGGTTTGAAAAACCAGCTTGGATGCGCCGTCTATTTGGGAATCATGTCTCTCCACAATTTCCAAACAGGCTGAGTCAGCACCCATTTTTTCCAGACATTGGACTCCGCCGGGGAGCAGTTCTGCGCATTCTTCCGGCGGCAGTGCTTTTTTGAGGTAGGCATTGAGAAACTTTTTCCGCTGCGATGGATCGCGGATCAGTTTTTCCAAGGTTTGGATGTTGTAAGGAGAGTTCATCCGAACAGACATAAACAGGCTTGAAGCCTGCCCTGCTTTAGCGCATGCGGTAAATCATAAAGGGCGTGATGACAACGAACAGGATGACGGGAAGCCATCCACCAAGAAAAGCGGGCATAAGTTCCTGCTTGGCGATATACTGCGAGAGCAGCTGCAGTGCATAGAAAACAAAGAAAAGCGACATGGCGATCATGATGCCGGCAAAGGCGCCGCGCCGGCCGGTATGCGCACCGACAGGAACCCCGATGAGGGTTACAATGAAACAAACGAGCGGTGTCGCCAGCCGGGCGTGCAGATCGACAAGCAACCGGGAACGGGAGCTGTCGGAAATCATTTTTTTAGACTCAAGGTAACGCTTCATTTCCCGGGAGGAGAGATAACGCGGTTCTTTGACTTCGCTCATGAAGGTTTGCGGAGTTTCAGTCAGAGTGTACATCTCTTTCTGCATGATCATTTCGGGCGCTCCCGCCAAGTCGCCATGTTCGTCGTAGCGCTGCACTGTGGCATTCATGAACCACCAGGTTCCATCAAGCCACAGGGCTTTTTCGGCTTCATATTTTATTTCGCCGGATCCGTCGGCGAGCGGCTGAACAAGCCGTACGTTATAAAGAGACTGATCGCGGGTATCCATGCGCTGGACATACCAGTCGTTTCCGCCGTCTTTCAAAGCAATATTTTCGGCAAAAAAGGTTTCATCAAGCCGGCCACCTGTTTGGTAGTTGCGGAACTGCTCTGCGCGGTATCCGGCATTCGGAGCGATTTTTTCATTGATCAGGAAGCAAACCAGCGTGGCGAGCAGTCCGACGCCGATAAACGGCATGATAATGCGGTAAATGCTGACACCTCCGGCGCGCATAGCGGTGATTTCGCTGTGGCGAGTGAGCTGAGACAGACTGTAGAGCATTGCCAGCAGCAGGCAGGCAGGCAAAATCAGCACTAATGCGGGAGGCAGCAACAAAACGTAGTAATAAAGGATCTCAGACGGCCGGATGTCGCTGCCGAGAAAATCGCTGAAGTTATCAAACAGGTCATTAATGATAAAAAGCAGGGAAAATCCGAGCAGACAGTAGAACAGTGGCCAGATCAGGCTTTTAAGCAGATATTTGGTCAGAATTTTCATAAATCGGTCTGGAACGGTATCCTGAAAGATGCAGGGCGGCAAGTGCCGATGTATGCGACTTGAACATCACGAACGAATACCTGATAGTTCTTGTCCGTTATTGGAAGGAGTAAAAGATGTCTTTGATGGAAGTGAAAGCAAATGAACCGGTCACCTTTGTGATTTTTGGAGCCACAGGGGACTTAACGCGCAGAAAGCTGCTGCCTGCCCTCTATACCCTTTTCCGCGAACGGGCACTGCCGGAACAGTTCACCATCATCGGCTTTGCTCGCAGGGAATATGACAACGAAGAATTTTGTGAATTGATGGGGGCCGCCCTGCGCGAGCACAGCCGCCTCCCGGCCGATGATGCATCACTGAAAGAATTCTGCTCTCATTTACTCTATCACCGCGGAGACCTCTCTGATCCTGCCGCTTTCCAGTCCCTGAATGACCGGTTTACCAACGATTCAACCCTGCCTGCCAACCGCCTGCTCTATCTTTCAATTTCCTCAGATATGGTCGATCAGACAGTACATTTTGCACACAATGCAGGCCTGATTACTCCGGCCAATCAAACGCCATGGACACGAGTCATTATTGAAAAACCGTTTGGGCGCGATCTTGAAACCGCCAAGGCGCTGAATCAAAACCTGCTGGCCTACCTTGCGGAGTCTCAAATCTACCGGATCGACCATTACCTCGGAAAAGAAACCGTGCAGAACATCCTTTCTTTCCGCTTTGCCAACACGATTTTCGAACCGGTTTTCAACCGCACCTATGTCGATCATATTCAGATTACCGCCGCAGAAACAGTGGGGATGGAAAGCGGTCGAGGTGCCTTTTATGACCGGACCGGGGCTTTGCGCGACATGGTCGCCAACCATCTGTTCCAGCTGCTTTGTCTGGTGACCATGGAGCCGCCGGACGGCCTGAATGCCGCCGCGATTCGTGCCGAAAAAATGAAGATCCTGCACGCGCTGCAGCCGGCTGCCAGCATGCAGAACCGGCCAGGCGGCGTGTTTGGTCAATATGCCAAAGGTGATGATATCAACGCTTTTCGAGAAGAAGACCGGGTCAGTCCGGACTCGCAGACCGAAACGTTTGTTGCACTGCGAATGGAAATCAACAACTGGCGCTGGGCCGGTGTTCCGATTTATCTGCGCACCGGCAAACGGATGTCGAAAAAAACCACAGAAATCGCAGTTCAGTTCCGGATTCCGGCCATGCAGCTGTTCCAGCATGTGGCCTGCGAAGGCGACGTCTGTGACCTGACCGGTGTTAAACCCAACACCCTGATTTTCCGCATTCAGCCAGACGAAGGAATTTTCCTGCAGGTATCGGCCAAGCGACCCAGTATGCAGCTGGTTGTAGAAAGCGTGGATATGGACTTCTCCTATTCCGGGAAATGGGACAAGGAACTGCCCGAAGCCTACGAACGCCTTCTGCTCGACGCTCTGCGCGGCGATCCCACGCTGTTCACACGTTCCGACGAAGTGGAATCAGAATGGCAGGTAATCGACGCCATATGGAAGGCAACAGAAGGCCAGAAGCCGGTTGACTACGCCCCCGGATCGTGGGGCCCAACGGATGCAGACCAGCTTATTGCTCCGTTCAGCTGGCGAAACGAGCAGTAACCCCGGATCGTTCCGGTCAAAATAACTGTTCCAATCTTTGGAAAAAATGAGCTATTCTCAACGGCATGAAAGCCCGTTGCATTATTCTGACTGTTTTCTCACTCCTCGTTTTTCCAATGCCTGGAAAAACTCAACCCCAAACTTCCAATGCCTGGGAATCCGGCGACCTCGAACCGAGCTTATTGCAAAGCAATAAGCAGGCGGTGGTCTTTCAAATCCCCATCGTAGAGCAGATTGATCCCGCATTGCTCTACGTAATCCGCCGGGGCGTTTCCGAAGCATCCGCCACAAAAGCCGACGCTATTATTTTCACGATGGATACCCCCGGGGGACGGGTTGACATCACTCGAAAAATACTGGAAATCATTCGGGAAATTGATGTTCCGGTTTATACTTTTGTTGAGCGCGATGCCTACTCGGCCGGAGCAATCATTGCGCTGTCCACAAAGATTTATATGGCACCGGGAAGCGTGATCGGTGCGGCGACTCCCATGCTGATGGGGCCGACCGGAGGACCGCAGGAGCTCAGTGACGACGTCAATGAAAAGATGAAATCCGCCGTGGCCGCAATGGTGCGCACCGCAGCGGAACAGGGAGGCCATGATCCGGAACTGGCGGAAGCCATGGTGCGGAAAGATGTTGAATACAGAATCGGCACGAATGTGGTCAGCAAGGTCGGAGAACTGCTTACTTTGACCAACAGTGAAGCCGAAGGAATCCTTTCCGAAGGAACCGTTAACGATATTAATGAACTGCTGGAGAAGATCGGACTCAAAGAGGCTGAAATCAAAAAGCTGGAAGTGACTCCGGCGGAAAAAGTGGCACGATTAATTGCGGCCATTGCCCCGATCCTGCTGATGCTGGGACTGGGCGGCATTTATCTGGAAATCAAGACGCCGGGATTCGGACTTCCCGGCATCGGCGGAGCGATTGCGCTGGCCCTTTTCTTTTTCGGTCATCATATTGCCGGACTGGCCGGAATGGAGGATATTGTTCTGTTTGTAATCGGCATTGGACTGCTGTTTGTTGAGGTATTCGTCACTCCCGGCTTCGGCATACTCGGGATCAGCGGCACGATACTGATTCTTATCTCCCTGTTAAGCGCCATGAGCTGGCAGGTACCTGGCGAACTGCTGCCTGCATTTTCCGGCGAGGGATCCACGATTCAACGCGCACTGATTAACCTGGCCCTTGGAATGGCCGGAACGATTATTCTAGGGGCAGCCGCCGGACGGTTTCTCCCTAAATCACGCGCCGTACGCCCCTTGGTTCTAGAACAAAGCACCAACAGAGAAAGCGGGTTCAGTGCTGCACATGACCACAGCAATTTGCTTGGAAAAGAAGGCATCGCAGAAATGAACCTTCACCCGGCAGGCCGGGCCGTCTTTGACGGAGAACGCATCAATGTGATTACCCACGGCGAATTCATAGAAAAAGGCTCCGGTGTAAAAATCACCGAAGCCCATGGGAATCGCATCGTCGTAGAAAAAGCCTAATCGTCCGACAAATCATTGTTTTTAAGAATATCTTCCATGGTTTTGGCTCCCTTCAAGAGCTCAAACCGGCCTTTAAATGCCCTGGGGATCTTCTTCAATGAAACAAAACGATATGCACAACCCTCGTTCCCCGGGGGTTCAATAGGAGTGCCGTCTTCAGCAATCAGCTTCACGATATGAATGGCAGGGTTGGGCAGTTTTTGCGGAGCATAGTTGAACCGGCAAACTGCCTCAAAGTGTTCAATCACCCAATCCGGCTCAACAATATTATTCGGGGCCAGCTCATAGAGATGCGGCATGCTCTGCCAATCCCATTTCAGCTCATTCCGTATATAATACCACCAGTCCTGCACGATTTTCGGAGGCTGGCCACCTGCCTGCCGCGCACGGTTTTCTTCAGCCAGTTTCTGCCTGGCTCTGGCCAGAATCTCTGCACGTTTCCGCTCATAACCAGCCACCCGGTCGGCTCCCCACCCGCGTGATTCGAGCCATTCTTCTTCGCTGTCAACATCATACTTTTTCAGCAAAAACTCTTTGGACGGACGCGGGATTCCGTATCCGCTGCACAAAACAAAAATATTATCTGCCCGTTGCTCCATAGCCGCCTGAATTGGACGTACCCAGCCAAACAAATGATACAGCGGAGAATCCTCATACTTTCGGGGTTCACGGTACGTTCCGGGAAGCCGATTCAGCCTGGCAACCACCGAAGGCGTGCTATTGAGCGGTGCAATCCATTGTTTTACAGCTTCGCGATTTTCCGGCGTAGCCGGAACCAGTTTCGAGCGAAACATCACTGTTGTGTTTCCGGAATAAACCATCACATTGAAAAGCGTTGCCGAACTCATCCCATTGATCATTTCAATCAAGCGGTCCTTCGCGAATTTATAAGTAAAATATCCACCTTTGCGGTCTTCCACCATCAGCTTGTTTGCATCGAGAATGAAAACCATTTTCTCGCCCTTGGATTTGGCTCCGAAGAAGTTCACTCCGGAAACTCCGAATCCGAGACTGCCTGCAGATCCCATACTGCTGAGACTGCGGTCTGCCCCTCCCGAACGATCGAAACCGGCGGATCCGAGATCGCCCATTCCCATCATATCCGGCAAAGAGAAGGATGCCTGCGACACACTGGCCATACGGGTGGTGACCTTGGGGCGCCGGCTTTTTTTCTGGAGGTTCTGCACCTTGACCGGCATCTGCAGCTGACGACGCTCCAGCTTCGGACGGCTTACATTTTCTCCGGAAAAAGAGGCATCGCGTTTCTGCACATATTTAATGGCAACAATAGAACCTGCCAGAATAATCAGCAAAGCATGAATTCCAATACTGATTGCTGCAGCTTCCGTTGACGCCGCGATAGTCTTCTTTTTCAGAGAACCGGCAGGATTACTTGATTTTGATCGTTTTAATTTCCACATTCTGATTTCTAAATTTCAATAGCGATTTTAATCGCCAAGGTCGTTATTTTTAAGCAGGTCTTCCATCGTCGCAGCCCCCTGCAAATGCTCAAATCGTCCATCAAACGCTCTTGCGGTTTTCTTGAGCGAAGTATACTGGAACGTCTGAGCATCGTTGCCCGGCGGATCAATCGGAGTTCCATCTGCGGCAATCAGCTTCACAATATGAATGGCAGGTTTGGGAAGTTTCTGCGGCACATAATTAAAGGTGTACACAGCATTAAAATAATCAATAATCCATTCCGGCTGGTAGGAACCATGATTCACCAACTGCCAAAGTTTGGGAATATCATCCGGGACATCCCATTTCAGCTCTTCACGCATGTAATACATCCAATGACCGTCCGCAACAAATTTAGGAGGCAGTCCCTTTTCCTGACGAGCTTTATTTTCTTCTGCCAATTTCTGCCGGGCGCTTGCCAGAATTCCAGCACGTTTCCGCTGAAACGTTGCAATACGATCGGCATCCCACCCGCGCGATTCCATCCATTTTTCCTTACTGTCGATGTCAAACCTCTCCATGATCTCGGCATCAGGAACCGGCTGCCAACCGAATCCGCTGCATAAGATAAAGATGTTGTCCGCTTTCTGCTCCATGGCAGCCTGAACGGGACGAACCCAATAATACAGCCGGCTTAAAGAACCATCGTCGTACTGCCGCGGGGGACGATACGCTCCCGGAAGATTATCAATGCGCCCGACAACTGAAGGAGTGCTGTTCAGGGGAGCCAGCCATTTTTTAACTGCTTCCCGGTTTTCCGGCGTAGCCGGAATCAGTTTCGGCTGAAACATGACAGAGCTGTCACGCAGATAAACCATCACGTTGAAAAGAGTGGCAGAACTCATCCCGTCAATCATTTCACCTAAGCGATCCTTTGCAAACTTGTAGGTGAAATAACCTCCACGCCGGTCTTCGACCATTCGCTTATCAGCATCGATGACGAAAACCATTTTTTCGCCTTTCGAGCGGGCTCCGAAGAAGTTCACACCGGAAACCCCGAATCCCAGACTTCCGGCAGAGCCCATGCTGCTGAGGCTGCGGTCTGCCCCGCCCGAGCGGTCAAAACCGGTCGATCCGAGATCGCCCATCCCCATCATATCCGGCAAAGAGAAGGATGCCTGCGACACACTGGCCATACGGGTGGTGACCTTGGGACGCCGGCTTTTTTTCTGGAGGTTCTGCACCTTGACCGGCATCTGCAGCTGACGACGCTCCAGCTTCGGACGGCTTACATTTTCTCCGGAAAAAGCGGCATCACGCTTCTGCACATATTTAATGGCAACAATGGAACCAGCCAGCAGGATCAGAATCACATGGATACCGATACTGATTGCAGCAGCTTCCGTGGAACAAACCAAAGCCTTCTTCTTCAGCGCACCCGCTGAATTTTCCACCCCAGTCTGTTTCTTTTTGAACATTACAGAAGCACTCCTCTACCGGTTTATTCAGCGGAGCCAAACGTGACACTGGTAATCTGTGCGCCGGCACAGGCATTCAGCACATCAATCACCCGCTCATGGAGTGAATTATCTTCAGCAGCGATTGTAATCATTGCCGGAGTATTCATCAGAGCAGAAGCTTCACGATAGCGGGTCAATGTACGCTCCAGATCCTCAAGGTCTGCTTTGTTCGGGTCCGTATACTCGCGGTCATTCAGAACAATATGACCATTGGCAAGCACCTCAATAATCTGCTCATCCGGCATTTTCAGCTCCTGAGTCTGTGCCACAGCACTCGGGAGACTCATGCTCAAATCAGCCTCGGAACGTTTCAGGGAAGAGCTGACCATAAAATAGATCAGCAGCAGAAACACCACATCAATGAGCGGAGCAATCTGCAGTTCCACTTTTTCGTTAATCAGATCGTCAAGCCAGGCTTTCATAATTAATTCCCGGATTCAAAGGTACCAAAGATAATGTCCACAATGCCGGCACTGGCACAGGCCTCCATCACCTTCTTAATGTGCTTGTGTTTTACGCGCCGGTCCGCCCGCAGGTAAACCTGCAGGTTCTCATTCGCCTCATGCAGATTTCCAATTGCCGCAGTAAAACGTTCAAGGTCGACAATCTGTAGGTTCATGAAGATCTCAGCCTCTTCGCCACTGTCATCCACAGAACGGATGGTTACCAACTGGCGGTCGCGTGCCTCTTTCGGAACCTTTGCCTTATCAGCAACTGGAAGCAACACCGGAATGCGTTCCAGAGTTGTCAGATGCGATGCAACCATAAAGAAGATGAGCAACAGAAACACCATATCAATCATGGGAGCCATGTTGATATCGTCGTCGCCACCCTCCATGGGGATTTTAAACTTCATGGGGATCCTCCCGCCGGATTTCTTAGCGTACAGCGTTACGGTAAACGCTCATGAAATGGCTGACCATCCGGCCCATTGTAGACATATTCTTGATGAAGTTGTTTTTGAAAATGAAGTAGGCAATCATCGCCGGAATAGCAATAACCAGACCGGTAGCCGTTGTAATGAGAGCCTCACCAATGTTTCCGGCAAGCACTTCCGGTTTTCCCATACCGCCGGCGGCAATGCTCTGGAAGGCCTTAATCATACCGGACACCGTACCGAGCAGTCCGAGCATCGGAGCCGTTCCACCGATAATGGACAGGTAGTTGATCGGCTTCATGAAAGAAACCATCTGTTCGTTACCGGCTTCTTCAATGGCTTCAGCAATGTGAGCCGGATCATAATCATTCTCATTGATACGTTCCAGACCGGCATCCAGAACCGAGGTCATCAGGCTCGGGTTGTTCTGACAGATTTCACGGGCGCCAGCCACATCCCTTTTAGAAAGTTTTGCTTCAATGTCCTCTTTGAGATCAGCACGCAGCAGGCTTTTCTGACGAAGTAGCATGATGTTGCGAATGATGAAATAAAGCATGGCAGAAGAAAACAGACCCAGCGGCCACATGGACCATCCACCCTGCTTGAGCAGTTCCATGAACGTCGTTTTCTGAACGGCTTCCCCTGTCGCCTCGGCCGCTTCCTGCGCATTTGCACTGACCAGCACACCGACAAACATCACCAGCATTACCAGCATCACTGCTGTTTTAAAATATGACTTCTTCATTGTGGATCTCCTTCCCTGTTATTCTCCGACATTCTACTTCAATTCCTCAGCCCGAACGCTCCAGTAGCCTTCCGGATAAGCAATTTCAAATTCTTTTGCGATATGAGCCATCGACTCCAAATATCCGGTCCGTTTGTAAACCGCTGCTTCATAATATGTCGCAGCGGGGACCCATTCAGCATCCCGGCTGTTATAAACCAAGACGTTTGAAAAGTGCTGAAGCGCCGTTTCATAGTCGCGCTTCTCCATCGCCAAACGACCCTGAATATATTCACTAATCGACGATGAAATCTCTTCCGGCTTACTGATTGCCGAAAGCGCCCGCGCAACATCTTCCGGAGTTTTTTTCTGCTCCAGCATGACCAGCACTTTGTATAAGCCGGCCAACGGGGCATACTGGCTGTTTTTCTTCTGCAGGATGTTGGCCGCTGTCAGAGTTTCATCGTACTGCTCCGTCCAGAAACAAGCGCGCATTTTGTATTGAACATACAGATCAATATTTCCCGGCAGAGCCAGACCCTGCCTTACCGGAGCAAGGAATGAGTTCAGACGATCAACCAGAGCCTTGTAATCTCCCCGTGCAAAAAATCCGTCACATTCCTCAGCAGTCAGCGGCTCCTCAAATGTGAAGTTGGCGATTTGTATCTGGTCAAAAGCAACAGAAAGGTTCTCCTTCGCCAACACCACCTTTCCTGCCTGAACGACCAGATCATCAACCGTCCGCAGGGCTCCGTTTTTGAACGTGATTTCCACTTCATATTCAGCCTGCGCGGCAAACGCACAACCAAGCGCTACGATAAGAAATGTTTTGAAAACTCTCATTATTTATCTCCCTGAGGACGCAGCTTGGCTAGTCGAGCACGAGCCAAGGCACCTTCCGGCGTCGCCGCAATTGCTTCTTTTGAAAGCATCTCCTCACATGTCGAAATTATGTCAGCAGTGCGCCCACCCATTTTTTCGAGGCAGAGAATACTTCCTTCATATGCCTTTGCGGCCCACTCTGTGTGGCCTTCATACATCACATACACCCGCTGGAAGAATGCAAACGCTTCTGTCTCCCGGCCCTGTTCAAGGGTGCACATCCCGATCCAGTACAATGCCTCAGAAGTCAAAGGACCACGCCAGTCGGGCACTTTGAAAATATCCTGGTAGGCTTTAATGGCGAGATCATATTCCTTCGTCATACGATAGGAATCTGCCTTCACCATCTGAGTCAAACCGACTTCCTCCCGATAGCCGAATCGATTGATAATATCTTCCGCCAGGTTCTGAACCTGATCGTATTTTCCTTCTTTAAACAAAGCCTGCAGCTCAACATTCATCACATCGACAAGGATTTCTGATTCCTCGAAAGCTGCCATGCAGTGTTTATAGGCCTTGTGTACAAAATCGTAATCATTGCGGGCCAACGCTTCGTCTCCCATCAGTACAAGAGTCAGCGGACCGGCATCCTTAACATCAGAAGAAAGGATTTCTTTAACATACCGCTCACGCTGTCCGTCCGACAGGGTATAAGCAAACAAAGTCCCTAATCGCAATGCCAGCGTGGTCTGTCCATTGCTCTTTGCCCGAGCCAGCTCACGGTTCAGCTGGTTGACAACGGATCTGTTAGAGGTCCAGCCGCCTTCTTCTTCGTTTTCTTTAATCAGCTCCCGGAGAATCAGGTCAATATCAGCATTTTCCGGCTTGTTACCAAATTTAGCAATGGTCTCAATATACTGTTTAAGCGCTTTGTCGGTGTCGCCCATGGCTTTATAAGCTTTGCCCAACCAGAAACTCGCGCCCGGAACATTTCCTTCTTCACCGTTTTCACGGAGGTAGGCGTCCATCATATCAATGATTTTCCGGTACTCCTTCTGCAACTCATAAATTTTGGCAGTCTGGAACGTCGCGTAATTGAGCTGGTCAATCGATATAGCGCTTTCAATACCGCTGGTATAATATTTAAGAGCTTCCTCCAGGTCCCCTTCAGCTCCGCGCAAATCACCAATCATGCTGTAGGCTTCAGACTCAAGATTGCTGCCCGGGAATGTTTCAATAAAGCGCCGGAAAATCATTTCAGCATCTTCAAATCGGCCGGCCCCGTAAAGAGCAATCCCTAAACGATAAGAGGCATCCTCTTCAAACCGCAGCTGTGGATAATCCTTATTTTCAAGATATCCTGTAAACGCCGTGATAGCCGGCTCAAACTGCCCCATAAACAGGTGGCACATGGCAACCCAATAATCAGAGGCCTCATGATAGGTACTGTCCGGCCATTTTTCGAAGACTTCACGGAACTGCGCCAAAGCTTTTGCATATTCGATCTTCTGGAAATTAATATATCCCATCAGATACTTAACCTGATCAACAAAACGGTGGTTCGGCATCGTTTCCAAAGCATTCGCTCCAACCGCCAGAGCTTCGTCCAGCTTGCCAAGCTGAAGCAATACCTGCATCTGGTTTAAAGAAACCTCATCTGCAAATTTGCCGGTCGGATATTTTTTCAGGTAGTCATCAGCTTCCTGAACAGCGTCATCCAACTTCTGCATGTCCAGCGACACTGAAAAGGCCTGGAAACGGGCGTCATCAGCCAGCTTCAAATCAGGAAATCCCGTATAAAAACGGCGATAAAGCGTCAGTGCCGGCCAGTTGCGCTTCATGCCCGTGTAACATTTCCCGATGCGCATTTCCAGATCCGCGTCATATCCAGCCCCTTTACGGATCTGCTCCATTTCCTTGTTGTTCTGGGTCATCGCGGAGCGCAGCTTTTCCTGCTCGGCGTCGTATGCGCTGCGGGTTCTACCAATACGTTCCACAAAAGGCTCCGCCAGTGTTTTTTCAATCTGACGATTCTGCTTCTCGTAAAGCGCCAGTCGTTCAGCCCCTCTCAGGACTGTTCGGTACAAGACCAAGGCGTTTGCATAATCTCCCTCATTGAACTTCTGGTCCCCGGCTTCGATCAGCGCAACATTCAGAGCCCCGTTTTGGCGGACGGAATCATCGCAGTAGGATAGAAACTTAAGAAAATTATCAAAATCCTTCGATTTGACGAAACAACTGACCAGCATAATGGCGGACGCGTTGCGATCTTCAGGTTTTTCTGCCGTGTCAAACACCTGACGAAGAGGAACCGCGGCTTCTTTCCATTTTTCCTGATTATACAGCGCTTCGGCAAGCAGCTGGCGGGCAGACATGATACGTTTGGGATCAAGATGTGTCTGTCCCATCAACATCTTTGCATATCGCTCAGCACCCGCCCAGTCTTTGCCCATCGCAAATGCTTCGGCAATCATCAGAGAAGCCATCGGTGCTTTTGTGTCATCCGGGTATTTTTCTAAAAAATCCTGCAGCGCCCGAATTGCATCCGGATATCTTTCCATCTGCAGTTTACACGCACCAATCTGATACATGCAGAACGACCGAAGCTCGTTGGAATCCTTATCGTTCATCCCTTTCAGACGAACCAGAATCTCTTCCAGGTAAGGAAGCAAACTCGAAGGATTGTCGGCCTTTAAGAGATCTTTGGCTCGCTCGACCAGCACACTGGTCGCCATCGAGGCGATCTCCTGCCCAGACACTCTGCCGCAAACGGAAAACATAACGGCGACCAGAACGACCGCACGTATGCCAAACTTTAAATTACAGTTCTTAGACATAAGTTCATCAAGATAGCAAATAGTCCACAGACAAAACAAACGTTTTCAGCAAACAAAAGCCGTTTTTTTACTAAGAAACACAGTAATCAGGGGTACAAATCGAGCATTCGGTTCAATTTGCGCATTTCTTTCTCCGTATCGGCTCCATACACCATCTTTATTTCACCGGAACAACTCTGCGCAAGTCGCCTGAGAACACGGAACTCATCCCGCTGCATTCTCCCTCCCGGTTCCAGCAGAACCGCAAAATGGACGCGCGGAAGAACAGCCCCATCATCGTCCGCAGGATACTGCACCTTACCAACCTCCATTAAGTGATCCACGATCTGCTGTGGAGTATATTCGATATAATCGAGAATGCTGTGCACGAATCCGGGGGGCAAACCCGCCTTCTTCCTTTTGTCCATTTCCGACTGGATGCGCATTAGCGCCTGACGAATCAGCTCATCGCGTTGTTCTTTGTCGTTTTCCAGTGGCAGCAGAAGATCCTTCACATTGGATTCCGGACTCGTTGAAGAGGTCACCGTCACCAGTTCACCTTCCTCCGTTTCACCCTGTAACTCTTCGTCAGTGTCACCACCCAATGCATCCAGAATTGAGAAGTTAAGCAGTCGGCGCGCCTTTTCCTTCCCAACCTTCAGTCGCCCCATCCCCGTTCCAACAGTAAAAATCAGATCCGCCTTCTGTTCCATAGCAACCTGAAGGGCCAACGGAAACCCCTGAACATCAGCCCCAAGGGGCGAATCATAAACAGACGACGCCTCATAGCGATTGGTCTCGGGCAACTGACCGGGCAGAATATCCGTAAGCCACTCGCCCAACTCTGCCACCCCGCCAAACGCAGCCATCTCCGGTTTGAACGCAAAAACGTTATCTTCATCACTGATAATCACATTAAACAGCGTTCCGGTCGTCATGGTCGCAGACATTCCAACCAGCTGCTGCTTGAGGAACTCAAACGCGTTAGTCCCGCCCACCGCTTCCTCAACAACATCCTCAGAAGCATCCAGCACAAACGCAATCCGGCTGCCGCGGTCTCTTATATTGTAAAATTCAATGCCGGACTCTGGAGCTTCAGACTTTTCCTCATCAACATCAGCGAGAATTGCCGCCTCATCATCCGAAGGCTCATCCCCGCCGCCGGCCACCCGCCTGACGGCATCCTTGCCGTTTAAAAACGCAAACTCTCCGCCATAAATCCGGGTCAGCTCACTCATTTTTGAGACCGCATCGTCAATCACTCCATCGTCTTCATCTGGAACCAGTCGAACAAAATGAATCCATGGCGGAGCCATATTCACCTGCGTATACATCGACTGAACCACAGCATCAATATGGTCGTAGATCTGATCTTCGGAATACTGGATGTAGCTGATCAGATCCCGAAGGAACTGCTCCGGATCATTAGTAAGACTGCGTACATCATCTTCCTCCTGGACCGCCTCGACCGCCTGCTGGATCAGGCTGTCGCGAAGCTCCCGGTCAGCAGCCAACGCCGACGATCCGCCAACAGAAGATCCTCCGTTACCGCTAAGCAGCTGCCAAAGCGTGAAGTCCACCAGCCGCATGCCTTTTTCCCGACTGAGACTGTGTCTCCCCCAGTCACGGCTGACAACAAATACAGTATCCGGCCGCTGCTCCAGCGCCGCCTGCAACGATCGAACCCACTCGCGGGTTTCATCTCCAATCGCTGTTTCATAAACCGTTTCCGGCACATATGTATTCTGGTCTTCCGACAATCCGGCCTCGGGCCCGGCCTTCCAGAACGGAGCCAGCCATTCTGCCAGCGCCGAACGGTTCGTGGCTGTCACTGGAACCATGTGCGGACGAAATTCATCCACAGTCTCGCCGTCATAAAGAAGCACATTAAACAAAACAGATGACGGCAGCTCCGAAACAACCTGATTCAGCTGAGTTCGAATATACTCACAGGCATCCGCACCACCGGATTCTTCCGAAAGCATCTTTTCCGAGCCATCGAGAATAAACACCACCTTCTCGCCTTCTCCACGTATACCGAGAAACTTAAACTTAGGTGCGCCAATACCGATACCGGCCGTAAGCACCCGGAAGTCCCGTACGCCACGGGCAAACGGCGAATCAAACTTTTGAGAACTGACCTCCCCGACATTCCCCATCTCCGGCACAGAAAACTCAGTGGCAGACGCCGATGCCTTCGTGCTCAGAATTTTTGGACGACGGGTCGTGCGGCGAACCCGATCCAGTTTCTGAGGAAGTTGCAGCTGACGCCGTTCCAGCTTCGGTTCCGTAATCACCACATCCATTTCCGCGTCCCGTTTCTGGACATACCGAACCGCCACCACAGACCCGGCCAGCAGGATCAGAAGAATATGCACAACGATACTGACCGCGGCAGCCTCAGCCGAACAGACATGCTTACGATGCACCAGTTTTTTCAGCGTCTCTTTCAAACCCGTTACTCCCCTGCATCTTTTTCCAACTCATCCCGAGCTTTGAGGCACCATATGCTGCCTGAATAACAAGCCTTCAGTTCAGTCAAGGCAGACACTCCGGCACGGGAACCGCCAGCTTTAAAATCCAGCAATGCTTCATAATACAGAGCCTCCGCCGCAGCTTCCGGCAGGCGATAATAAAAAGCCTGCACTGTGGCAGCATGCTTGCGGGCCTCACTGAAGTGCCCGGCCTCCACAGCCGCGCGAACCTTATCCAGCTCAACCCGAGCCTTGTCTGCCTCGTCAGCAAAAACCGAGAATCCCGCAAAAAGAACCATCGCTACCAGCATTTTCATTTTTTCACCTCCGGCATCCGGGCCAGCTCCGCCGTTGCCTGCCGTCCCTCAGGTGTATTCACGACATCGGGATTCGCAACCATTTCACGCATCGTACGGACCGCATCGGCAGGTCGTCCCAGTTCCTGCAGGCATTGCACACTGGCCGCATAGGCTTTGGCGGTCCATTCCGGATACTGGCCGTACAGCACGTACACTCGCTGAAACCAGGCACAGGCCTCCTGCGTATGTCCCTGTTCGCGCGCGCAAAGCCCAATACTGTAGAGCGCCTTCGGCGTCAAAGGTCCGCGCCATTCCCGCACCGCAGCAAATGTCTTATACATTTCAACGGCCTGATCGTACTTTTTCTGAAGACGAAGCGCATCCGCTGCCAGCAAGTGCGTCAGAGCAATCTCAGGATGACCGGGATACCGATCCAGGCTCTTTTCAGCCAGTTCAAAGGCCTCAGTATATTTTTCCCCGTCAATCAGCAGCTGAAGCTGCACATTCACCATCGGAAGAGCATCGTCCGAATCGCCGTATTTTTCCATAAACAGTTCAAACGCCTGTTGAACACGTTCCGTCTTGCCGCGGGCCACAGCCGCTTCGGCAAAGCGGCGAAGCGGCAGCATTGTCAGCCCCTCCAAAGAGTCCTGCGCCAAAAGAGTCTGATCATAAGCCTCCTGCTCCGTCCCCTCCGCCAGAGCGGCCAGCAATGCCGTCAGGCGCATCGCCAATGCTTTTTGTGAACCGTCTTCCAAAGCATCCTTCTGCAAAGGAGCCAGACGGAGAACAACCGCACCGGCTGTTATGCCATCACGCAGCGGATTGGCGGACTCGTTCAGCAGGTTCACAAACAGACGATCCGCCTCCTCAAGCTCTGCCGAGTTGCCATACCGACCGATTGCCTCCGTGTAAGCATCCAATGCGTTCGCAGGTTTACTCAGCGCTTGCCAGGACCGGCTGATTTCAAGTACAGCCCGGGCAAACTCGCCCTCTTTGCCGCGCGTTTCCAGATAATCCTGCAGGAGATGAATCCGATCCATATGACGATTCAGAAGGTCGTACACCTGAGCGGCCTGGAAAACCGCATACGTTTCCTGTTTAACATGAACTGCACAGTCTCGGGCCTCGCCATAACACTTCAGCGCCTCATCCATCTCGCCGTCTGCGCCGTGCAGATCCCCCAGCATACTCCACGCCTCAGAACAGAGCTCGTCATCCGGAAACTGCTCCAGAAAACCTTCAAAAATCTGCCGGGAGGTGTCGTATTCCTCCAGTCCGTAGCGCGCCATACCCAGCCGATAGGTCACATCGGCCTCGAACGCCTTTGGAATCCAGTTCGTATTGCTCAGATATGCTTCAAACACGTCCACCGCATTGCTGAAGCTTCCCAGAAACAGATCACACATCCCCATCCAGTAAACTGACTCTTCTGCATAAACGCGCTCCGGCCATTCCGATGAGGTTTCAGTAAACAACTCCAGGGCTTGTGCATAATCCTGCTGCTCAAACCGGATATATCCCATCAGATAGGTCACCTGGTCCAAATAACGGTGAACCGGCTCCTGTTCACGAAGAGACAGGCCTAGTTCCTCAGCATCACCGATCTCCCCGAGCTGCAGATGGACCTGCACCAGCCCCAGCGTCACCGCATCACGATACCGACCAGCCGGATACAGCTCCAGATACGTCCCCGCCGCGGCCTTTGCGTCGTCCAGTTCCTCCAAAGCGGCCAAACACTGGAACGCCGCATAGCGACTTCGTTCAGCCACACGATTGCTCGGAAACGCCGTATACAGGTGCTCATAAATCACATACGAGTTCCAGCGACGCCCCATCGCGTCATAGCACTGCGCAATGCGAAGCATCAGGTCCTGATCATAATTTTTCTCTTCGAGCCGCGTACGCTCCGCGAGCATTTGCTCATACCGTCGATTTTCTGAAGCACGCTCCGAAGCCTGAGCTTCGCGCTGGGATAGCGGCACCCACGGAAGCGGCGTATCCAAAACAACCTTTAACGCCGCCAGGCGGCGGTCATAGGCAACGATCAGCTGATCGCTCATCCAGACCTCGTGGTAGAAGCGCAGCGCCTTCAGATAATCCTTCTGCTCAACCGCCAGATCGCCACCGGCCATCAATGCCTGATTCAAATCGAGATCGCTTCGACCATCCTCATCGCAAAACGGAAGGAAGCGCTGCCAGTTTTCAAGGTCGGCTGTCCGGGCATAGGCCGACAGCAGCGCCAGAACCGTATGCCGGGTTGTATCATTTTTGGAATTCAGAACGGCCAGCACTTCATTAAATTCGCCGGACTCTTCCATCTGCTGAATATAAGACGTAACTGCACTGGAATCTTTCTGCCACGCAAGAGCCTCCAGAATCAGGAACCTCGCTTCCTGAGCGTTGGCATGTTCCGGATATTCGCGAACAAACGTCTTAAAGCACGCCGCTGCTTTTTCGTACAGCTCCGCCTCCAGGCTGCACAGGCCCAGCTGATATAATGCAGTCTCCCTTGCGACCTGAGCTTCTTCGCCTTCTATCTCCTGCAAGCGAACGAGGACCTCCTCCAGAACCGGAACGGCCTCCTTCGCCTTGCGGCTCTCCAATAAAAAGCGCGCCTGCTTCAATAGAACGCTGGAAGCCATATCCGATGGAGAAATCGGCTTCTTGGCAAAAGAAGCCGGAAGAAGCAGCAGAAAACAGATCAGAGATACAGAAAACGTCTTCATAAGAGAAAAAGTTTCCTACCACAAACCGGGATCCAGCACAATCTTATGTGATAAAAATCACTAGATTGTCAGCAATTCCCGCTCTTCCTTCCCGACAGGATATTTTCCAAACAATGGAAAATTCTCAGCGACAGGCGGCAACCGCTTTCCGAAGTTCATGAAAAATACGTCGGGCCACAAACTCGTTGCCCGCCCGATTAGGATGGTTCGTGTCGTTCCAACACTCAGGGAACTCTTTGACCGGTTTGATGTCCACCTGCATATTCGGCACATACAAACAGCCGTAGCGCTCGCAGAGTTCCTGCTCAAACCCGGCAATACCACGGGCATAACGGGCATGGGCATCTTCCTTAAACTCCACTGAAGGATCGCCCTGCTCCACATCGCCGAAACAGCTGGCAATCACCACCTGCATTCCGGCCGCCTTCGCAGCGCTCACCATATACTCAAGATCCGCAGCCAATTCATCCAGCGGACGTTTTACCTGCCAGAAATCATTCGCACCCAGCTCAATCACCACCACATCCGGGTTCAGCGCCAGCACATCCTGCTCATAGCGATTGCGACCGCCGCCCAGCGTGTCACCGCCGACCCCCTTATTAATCACTTCACAGTCCGGCATCCATTTTGCAAGCCAGTCTGTGTAATGACCGTCCGGACCACCGCAGGCCGTCAGGCTGTCACCAATACAGACCACCCGCACCGGCTTTTCAATACGTACGCAACCGGCGACCAACAGAACCAAAAACAGAAAAAATCCGATTTTCATCACAGACTCTTTGCAGAAATGGCACTCATGCAGATGGAGCCGGCGACGGCGGCGTTGAGCGACTCGACGTTTCCAGACATCGGAATCGAAAGCCGGCGGCTTGCTCGTTTGAGAATCTCATCACACACCCCGTTGGCTTCATTACCGATGACCAGCACGCTTTTCGGTCCGAACTCCATCTCATAGAGATCTTCAGCGTCGCGTAATTCAGTCGCAATCAGGTCGTATTCATATTTTTCCAGTGTTTGGAAGCTGGAGGTTCCCTCTTTTTCGTCCAAAGATTGGAAATTACAGAACGGCAATGCGCCCATGGTGGCGCGAACGGTTTTGGGATTAAAGATCTCCACGCAGTCACCGTGCAGTAAAACACCGTCGAAGCCGAAGGCAACCGCCGAGCGGATCAGCGTACCCATGTTGCCGGGATCCATCACCCGGTCGAGCAGCAGATAATTGCCCTTGTCCGGGTTGATTTCCAACGGCGCAGGAGTGTACTCCACCACACCGAGCACGCCCTGCGATGTGCGGCAGTCAGAAAGCTGCTCCATGAATTCATGAGGGATACAGCAGTCCGCTTCGATCTCCGCAGGCGCTTTTTCAGAAACCCAGATTTCCTTAAGACGATACTGCGGAAGCGCGGCTCCGTCGCGAAGCGCACTCAGGGCGCGCACGCCCTCAATGACAAAACAGCCGCTTTTCTGGCGGTCCTTTTTAGAACGCACCAAAGCCCGAACCGCTTTAAGCCTTGAGTTGTCTTTCGAGGTAATCATCATGGCAGAGCCCTCCCGTCGAGCCATTGATATCCGCCGGCATCCTGTTCGAAACGGAGCATCGTCAATTCGTCCCTCTTTTGAATTCCGATCCGGAAAACATTCACAATATGGAAAGAGTCCGCTTCGGCACGATGATAGGTCTCTCCGGGCACTCCCAGACTGGTCGTCAGCTTTCCGAGAGAACAGCTTTTTTCATGCGGAAACCATTTCCGGAACAGCGCAAGCGTATCGGCGATCGGCATGGACGGAGCGTTCATGCCCGCCCGCTCCAGCTCCGCCAGCAGGAATCCGACGTCGAAGGCCGCGTTATGAGCAAGCAGAACGGCATCGCCGCAAAACGCTTCGAACTGCGGCCAGACTTCTGAAAAAACAGGAGCCGTGGTGACCATCTCCGTCAGGATGCCGTGCACTTCCGTGGCATAAAAAGGAATATCGCGCTGAGGATTCACCAGCCAGCTTGCCGAGGACAACACCGATCCGTCTCCGCGAAATTTAACAGCGCCGATTTCCACCAGGCGATCGTTTTCGCTGTTGAACCCGGTCGTCTCCATATCGAACGCCACAAAAACAGTATTCGTTACCAACCTGTCATTTTCTTCATCGCCGGCAAACAGTGAACCGGCAACGAAAACTGCCAGAAGTAAAATCTTTGCTTTTCCAATCATTGGAAACAAATCATAGTGAACTGCAATGAAATCGGCATCTGAAATCAAAGAACTTTTTCCCGAACTGGAAATCAGCGAAAACATCCCACTGAAAAAATTTACGACGTTCCGACTGGGCGGCCCCTGCCCGCTGCTGATTGATAACCCTCCCGCGGACCGGCTTCCTGCCCTTGTTCAGGCACTGAATAAAAAAGGAATAAAGTTTCTGGTCATCGGACAGGGATCCAATCTCGTCATTTCCGATGACGGACTGGACTGCGCAGTCATCCGTTTCTGCTCCGAAATCCCACACATCCAAACCAACGAAACCGGCATAACCGTTTCAGGAGATACGCTGCTGGAAGACTGCAGCCGGATCACGGTCGAGCAGGCTCTCGGCGACCTCGCCTACTGCACCGGCATTCCCGGCACCGTCGGCGGAGGAATCGCCGGCAACGCCGGGGCATTTGGACGGCAGATCGGTGACCACCTCGTCTCTGCCGAAATACTCACCCTTGACGGCACCGTTCTTTCGGTCAGCCGTGAGGAACTTGAATTTTCATACCGTCATTCCCGCCTCAAAGAAACCGGTGAGATTGTCCTGTCCGCCACTTTTGTTCTGCCCTCGGAAAAAGCAAATATTCTACAAGCCGAACGACAGCGGATTCTGGACTTTCGCAAAGAACATCACCCGGACTGGCACGCAACGCCCTGTGCCGGAAGTGTATTCAAAAACATCGAACCGACGTCCGCCGTTGAGCGGCGCAAAGCGGCCGGACATTTTCTGGAAGAAGCCGGCGCCAAAACAATGACCGTCGGCGGCGCCCGGGTTTTTCATCAACACGCCAATATCATCATCGGCGAAATCGGCTGCACCGCCCAAAACGTAAAAAGTCTCTGCGATCAAATGAAACAGGCCGTCCTGAAAAAATCCGGTATCAAACTGATTCCTGAAGTCCGTTTTCTGGGCCGATTCCAATAAGTCCAAACCAAACTACCACTGGTGAGTCAACGGGCTCAGATTGTCCTGCTGTGTCACGTTGCTGACTCCCGCTTCGATCAGCACATCGGTGATCAGGCTGTTTCCGTTTGGATCCGCGGTCTTGCCGTTAAAGATATTCTGTTTCAACAGTACGTCACGGGTTGTTCCGGCCAGATGTACCATGGTGCGAATGGCGGTATAGGGCTGATGAAACTCGCAGCCGACAATATCGACATCGGTGCAATCATCCAGATAGAAATCGGTGAATGCATTCGTTGTGCTGGTGTAGGACGCGGCGTTTTCAATGTACACGCGATCGGCACGATAGATTTCTATATTGGTGTCTACGGTGTTTACATGCGCACCCAGCACATCCACCGTGCACTCTTCATCCGCCAGCGCTGCCACCTGAATGCCGGTGTCATTCCCGACCGGATTGCAGCGGTTTAAAACAACGCAGCCTTTGTAGTTGGTCAGCGTCCAGCCGAGATCGTTTCCTTTTGAATAGCAGTTTTCGAAATACGCTCCGCTGCCGTAATTGATCCGGAAACCGGATTCGCTGACGTCCGTCATTCCGAACGATGTGATAAATACATCAATAAACACCGGATTCATCAGATAAGTGGTATAGATGTGGCGATGAAAAAAGTCCACAAGGCGCTCTTCGGACTCAAACCCGACCCGTTCCATATACAGGCTGCAGATATTGGTGTTCGATGTCAGCGACGGATTATTGATCTGGATGGCCGTGCCGGAACTTCCGGACGCACCCGGCATAAAGGTGAGATCAGAAATGGAGAGCTGACTGCCGTTTCCTGAGTTTGGAAACCACCAGATGCCGGTCGAATTGCGACAGCGCAGAACCGTCACGCCCTTCCCGCTGCCAACCAGCGTTACGGATGCATCCAGCAAATCGATGGTCTTGCGCGCATCGAAGTCGTACGTTCCCGGCGGAACCAGCACGGTTCCGCGCCCACAGGCAACGACTGTCCTCAGAGCCGCAGCAAACGCGTCCTGATCGCTCAGCTCATCGCCGGCAACCGCGCCGTAATCCGCCACACTCACTTCAATCGGCGGCGGCTCGGGCGCAGAAAGCGTAAAGACAAACGCAACCAGCCCGGCAAGAGGCCAGCAGAGCGTGCCGAGAAAAACTGTTGGTTTGTACAGAATGCGTTTCATTGTTATTGAGTCAGAATATTTTCTGCCGCCGCATTAATCTGCAATGCTTCTGCAGAGGGCCCCGAAAGAGTGTTCTCTTTAATGATGATGGTTGAGCCCATCTCATCGATCACCACATTTTTTCGGGCGGAAGTCAGAGCCCCATGGAACACATTTCGCAGCACAAAGCCCAGGTGAACACGATCGAACTGAACGTCATAAACAGGATGCGATATCGACAGCTGCCGCAAGTGGTTATCGGTGATATGACAGATGCGGCGCCCTTTCACCCACACGCCGATATCGCGAGCTTGGATGTCGCAGTCCGTTACCCAGAACGTCGGCTCCACCCCGTCATTATTCTGATGAAACATAATCCCGATCCGGCAATAGTCGGCGACGCTTTCCATCACCGCCCCGTCCTCCGGAGAGGACCCGTCTGTTGTTGAATAACGGTATGCGGTATACGCGCCCTTTACCGTGCAACCCTGAATAACCGGAGCATAACAGTCGCTGACGTCTATACCGACCTCCGGCAGGAAGTTGGATGAGGTATTGCTCATATCCGGAACCGTCGACCGGGAAATTGAACAGTTTTTGATCAAAGGACGATAGAGGCCGGTGACCACCAGGCCGCGGTTGAAATACTGCGAGTCCTCGATCTGACCGCGAACCGATACGTTTTCGATGGTCACCACCCGCTTGTCCTGAGCGCCGCCGGGCGGCGAAGTGATTTCAATCGCCGTGCCGGCATCATCAATCAGAGCGATGATGGAAAGATCCGAAATGTTCACCTGCTGGTGACGGGTATTATAGGTGAATCGAAATACCCCGTTACTGTTGTTGCCAAAAAGTCGCACGCCCTCCTCGCCCTGCACGGTGATTTTACGGGCACCGGAGGTATTGTTCCCTGTGATTTCAACCCGGGAATTAAAGCAATAGCTTCCGGCAGGAATAAACAGTTTCCCGCCGCCGGCCGCATAGAGATCATCAAAAGCGGCCTGAAAGGCCGCCGCATCATCATCACCGCCGACCGGAGTAGCACCGTAATCCGTTACATTGAGCGACAGAAAATCTGCACGAGCGGACAGACAGATGACCGCGAACAGCACCGGAAGCACAGATTTTAACGTCATAAATTATCCATACTAAAAACGCCCGGCCATCATAACTGGCCGGGCGTTTGTGGAACAAACCGTTAATCCTCTGCGACAAACACCTTCAGGAATTTGACTGCTGCATCGGCAGAAACCTGATTGGTAACCGTCTTGAAGCCGTCCACATCCGCGGACTCGCCGATCAGAGAAACCCCAGCAGTTGTCCATGCCGGAGAAACCAGTTCCGGAGTCTGCTGAACACTGTAGCTGATTCCGCTGATCGCACCCGTACGTTCCACATGAACAATTTCCACAGTGCTGCCACTGATCTCAAACGTCGGCAGTGTGCCGGTTACAGCGTCGTTGGTCGGGTCCCCGCCAAAACCGTATTCATACAGGTTGACGACGCCGTCGCCGTCCGGGTCGGCATCCGCGGCTTCATCTCCACCGGTCAGGCTGTAATTATCAATCCAACCTGAAAAGCCCAGTATATTGCCCGCAGGTAGCAGTTCTCCGCTTTCCACTTTGGCCCCGGCAGAGTAGCCATCGAACGTGATTGCCGCGAGCTGGGCGGTGCTGAATGATCCGCCATCAACATAAATGTGATCCAAACCGCTTTCCCAGCCGGTGACAACCAGTGATCCCCAGGTCGCCGTGGAGCTTTGGCCGACCAAACGCAGGACACCGCCATCGCCCATCTCGAGAACACCATAGATGGTATCCCGGTCAAACAGCAGCTCATCAACGCTTTCTTCAAATCCGTTAAGGTCAAACACTCCACCGTCCTCAACGGTATAGTAAACTCTGGCAGAATCTGTGATCTGCTCGTCATTGCCCAGCGTCAGAATCCCGCCGCCCATCTGCACAGAACCGGGAGCAAAACCGGTACTGTCCGTCGTATCACGCGCCAGCAGCAGTTCGGCACCGGAAGCCACCTGAACAGTACCACCGCCGGTCCATGCTCCGCTGCCAGTCAATTTCATGATGCCGTCACCGCTGTCGTCAGAGAGTTTCCAAAGCTTGGAAGATCCATCCACATCCCCGCTGATTTCAAGGTCTCCGGCGTACAGCCGGATACCGATACCCTGAGATGCATCACCCTGAGAGAGGCCCCCCGCAAAAACCAGCGATCCTTCGCCGGAGGTTTTAACGTGAGAGTTAAGGGCGTTGTTAAAGGAAACCAGTTCCACATTATTTGAAAACGTCTGGGTATGAGATGAATTCAGCATATCGATCAGGACGGTCTGACCGTCGGTCACAACCGACCCGTCAATCGTCAGATCTGATCCGGAAAAAGTATACGCAGCCCCTCCGCCCGACTCATCCGTAAACTTCACAGCAGTCAGCGTTGTCGAAGAACTGAAAAACGGCGTTGCCCATGCCGGGTTGGACGCAATATTGTCACCACGGAAAAAGGCGGCATCATTGCTTCCGAGCGAATTCCACCAGTTGGAGTCGTTATTCAGGTCGTTATCGCCGGCCAGACCGGTATACACATTGTTTTCTACCGAAACCACGGAAAGAGAAGCCGGATAAAGCTCACCGCCCGCAACCTGCGCCCCGGCGGCATAACCGTCAAACGTAATGGCCGCCAGCTGGGTTTCACTGAAGGAACCGCCATCGACATAAATATGATTAGAGCCGTCAACCCAGTTGGTCACAATCAATGATCCCCAGGTTGCCGTAGAACTCTGGTTTTTCACACGCAGGACACCGCCATCGCCCATATTGAGAACACCGTAGATTGTATCCCGATCAAACAGCAGTTGGCCAATGCTCTCGGTATGTCCATCGAGTTCAAACAATCCACCGTTAGTGACCGAGAAGTAAACCTGAGCAGAATTTCCAATCTGCTCGTCATTGCCCAACGTTAGAATCCCCCCGCCCAGCTGCACCGAACTGGGAACAAAACCGGAACTGTCGGTCGTGTCACGATCCAGCAGCAACTTAGCACCGGAAGAAATCTGAACTACACCACCGCCCGTCCACGCTCCACTTCCGGTAAACTTTACAATTCCGTCGCCGGCCTCATCGTGAAGTTTCAAGAGTTTGCCTGAGCTATTCACACTCCCATTAATTTCGATATCACCGGCATACAACCCGATCCCAAGTCCGGCGGAGGAGCTTCCCTGCGACAGAGTTCCATTGAAAACCAGAGCTCCCGCTCCGGTTGTCTTAATATGGTAATTATTGGCACTGTTGATCGAAACAAGCTCAACACTGTTTGCAAAGGTCTGCACATTAGTATTTGCAGCCTGTGAATCAATCAGAAGAGTTTGGGCATCGCCGTTTCCATCAATGGTCAGCTTTTCACCGGAAATCGTGTAGCTTTTGGTTGAAACACTTGCCTGAAACACAACCCTAGAGACCGTGGCGGTCGCACTGAGATTCGGAAACGCCCAGGATGGATTGGCATCCAAATTGTCACCGCGCAAGAAGGCACTGTCTGTCGGATCCAGTGAATTCCACCAGTTGGAATCATTGTTGAAGTCATTGTCACCAGCTGTGCCTTTATAAACATTATTCCCGGCCTGAACGGTCACCGCACCCAGCAACAGCACGCTAAAAATGTGAATCACCCACTTCTTCATACCAGCCTCCGTTTATTTATGTTTTGCCAAATGAAACCTCAAACAAAAGCGTTCAATCAGCACATATGTTATTATCCAAATAACCCTCCATCAGTCAACACAAAACATATTTTCGGATAAATATTTTAATATAATATTCGCAAACAATTTATCGAACCCTAAAAACAAGGGGTGAGAGCAGAAAAAACAGGTAGTTGAAAAATATGTTCGTGCGACAAACCTATTTTTTGAAAACCATCCTAAGTTCATGGCTGTAGCTCTGCGGCTGATCATTGACAAAGGCAGTTCCTTCGGAATAAAGCGGTTTGTCGTATGCCCACCAAGCCATATGCTGCGCCGGAACTGCCCCGGCCGGAGTCAAACGCAGGTAGATCTCTTTTCCTTTTTTGACCCGGGTTTCAAACATCAGCCGCTGGACGCGGGTGTTTTCAATGTCCTCTTTTTTGATCGTAACCTCACCAAGCACCTGATCATTCTGCAGCAGTTCCGCCGTCACATCGCAGGGGCCTTCACCTTTCCCCCAAGTCGGCATCATCAGCTCGCAGCAGGTCAGAAAACCGGTTTCCGCAGGGAAAGTCTGCCCAAGTGACTGAACGTTATTGAACTGCACCGGGTTGTTCGCCTTGATCGCACCGGTTCGTTTCACGATATATTCCTGCTGATATTCCTCATAATCGGGATAGTTGTCTTTGATCGAACGACGGAAGGAATCACACTGCTTCCGCAGAGATTCCAGGACGGTTTTCCACTCCGGAGAATTCGCCAGATTATTCAGCTCCTGAGGATCTTTTTTTAGATTGAACAACTGCTCATACGGCGGATTTTCGCTGATGTAACGGATATACTTCCATTCGTCCGACCGCACACCGACAGACTTTGGAATCGTCCGGCGACCGGACTCCGAATAGGTGTGCTCAAAAAAGTTTTCCTGGGGCCACTCCGGGTGCTCTCCCCTGAGCAGCGGCGTAAGGTCTCGACCGTCCATCTGCCGGGGGATATTCACTCCGGCCAGGGACAAAATGGTCGGAGCCACGTCAACATTCAGCACGTCTTCCGTCCGGACCTTTCCACGGGCCTCAGCGGGCAGCCGAGGATCATAAATCACCATAGGAAGCCGCAGACTCTGTTCATACAACAGCCACTTGCCGATCAATCCTTTGTCGTGAATCAGATATCCGTTGTCCGCCGTGTAAATCAACACCGTATTGTCATCAAGCCCATATTTTTTAAGAGAGTCCAAAATCCGCCCCACAGAAGCATCCACTCCCTCAATCAAAGCATAATACTGTGCAATCAGATGCTGATGATGCTCGTTGGTTTTCTTATTGAACCGGAAATCGCGTGCCGGAGAGGCTTCATTTGCGCCGATACTGGTTTTGATAAAATCAGGCTGAAGATCCCAGGCTTCTTTGGTAAACGTTTCAGGAATCGGCATTTTACTCTGGTCAATCGTTGCAAAAATTTCCGGCTCATATTCATGCCACGGCCCGTGGGGCGCCTTGAAACTGATAGACAGACAGAACGGCTTTCCGGATTTTTTTGCCAACGCCATAAAATCATCGGCATCATCACTCATGCGGACATTCTGATGCGTTCCATCTTTACCGTCTTTCCAGTAAAGATCCTGATCCGGCTGGCCGCGCCAGAAATCAAATTCATCCTTATAGAGATCATAGTTGAACTGTTCCGCTCCAACGCCCCACTTTCCGGTAAAACCGGTAAAGTATCCATGCCGGCGAAGGATCGAAGGGTAAGTCATCGACATCTGCTCCGGAGTAAACGGTTTGTTGAAGTCGCGAATTCCGTGACTACGCATATACTGGCCGGTCAAAATAGACGCCCGCGAAATCACGCAGATCGGTGTCGTCGCAAACGTATTGCGGAAATTCACTCCACCGCTAGCCAGCGAATCAACGTGCGGAGTCTGAATGACATCATTGCCATTACAACCCAGCGTGTCCCACCGCTGATCGTCCGTCAGAAGAAAAATAATATTAGGACGTTTCTCTGCCCGGACATTAAATGAGAAAACTGCGACAAAAACGACAACCGTCCAAAAAAAATGAATGCGTTTCATAAAACTCCAACTCTGTTTTTCTACACAACAAATAATGATATATAGAGATAAATTTAGTTCAACTTTATTCTCTATTAATATGAGGGCGACTCAAATAAAAACAGGCTCGTTAAAATAATTCCGAACTCACAAAACAGCGTACACATGGGTTACGCTGCAGATATTCGGCCATAAATAAAACTCAATGCAAAACCTGAAACCAATCGCGGACAGCCCTCATGACGATCGAATCATTCACTCTCGGCACGAACAGACAGTGCTAAATCAGGGCGATTGGTGGTCAGCACATCCACTCCCCAAACACGCAGCTGCCGCATCCGGCCTGGATCATCCACCGTCCATGTCCACACTGAAAACCCTCGCTCATGCAGTGCAGCAATCAAAGCTTCATCGAGCATTTGCTGATTCAGGTTCACTACAGTGGCATTACAGGCATGCGCTTTCGCGGCAATAAACTCCGCCTTTTGCTCAGCGGTCCCTTTCAGCTTCGTATTGCTGTACAACCAGGCGCATGACAAATTCGGCGCCTGACTGCGGACGTCGCGAATTACATTTTCGCTGAACGCAATAATTGCCACCTGATCCGACATGTCTTCAGCCTGAACAGCCTTCAGGACCTGATCAGTAATGCCGTCGGTTTTTATTTCAATAACCGCACGACAACCGCTGTCTTTCAGAAGTTGCAGCGCATCCCGCAGTTCAGGAATCCGTTCACCGCTGTAAGCCGGACTTTTCCAGCCTCCCGCATCCAGTTCCTGCAAAACATCAAAATTTGTTTCAACAATTTTTCCAAAACCGCTTGCTGTGCGCCCCAGCTTTTTATCGTGAAACAAAACAAGCTCGCCGCTTTTACAGCGATATACATCGAATTCACATCCATCCGCCCCGACCTGAATAGCCGCGCGAACTGAAGCCAGCGTATTTTCGGGAGCCACATAGGAAAATCCGCGATGCGCCACTACCGCACAGGCCGATGTCCCCTGTCCTCCTGTCGCAGACACGGAGCTCCCGGCAAAAAGAAAGGATCCGCCAATCAATCCCATTGCAATTGTTCCTGTATAAACACAACTTTCTTCTGAGAATCAGGTTTCATCACGGTCAATCGTCAACGCTCTCAACAGAATACGGGAGCCGGCAGATGGAAGAAGCCGCAATGTATATTCAGACAGCTCCAGATCTTTCGCCAGCGAACAGAAGCGTCCCCGGAATTGACCCGGCTCCTTGACTTTTGAGACATAGGTTCCGAGCACTTTGCCATCCAGAAAAACTTTACAGGTTCCTTTACTCTGACTGTCAAACCACAGCCCGACTGAGGTTCCATCGAAGGTGTATTCCAGCATGGCATCGTCCGCAACAGGAACCAGACAGGCGTGACCTTCCAAGATCGGACTTTCAACATCGGTCAGCATTTCGGTTTTCCAACCTTTGGAAAACTTCTGCAGCGTTTCCGGTAAAACGAGCTGCGGGGAAACCGGATACGGCTTCATAACGTCTTTCTTTTTCTCAAAAGAGAAGAGGCCGCTCTCAAAAATATCTGTCAACGCTGCTTCCACGGTTTCAGCATAAGCGCGATGTCCCTCCGGGGCAGGATGAACATAATTACCGCTCGTATCGGTTCCTCCGTAAAACGGATCCGCCCCTTCGGGCCGCATTTTTTCAAACGCTCTTTTAATGCTTACATATGGAACGTGCAAATACTCTGCAGCCAGCCGGGTCTGATCGTGTCCGCAATCCAATGCCTCAGACCATCCGGCATGTTCAGAATCAGCCCACACACGGTGCGTACTCAGCGGCATAAACACCGCGATATCCGGGTTCTGGTTCCTCAGGCGGGTTACAATGGAACTGCAGGTTCGGAGGATTGAATCGGAACCGTCCGGATTGTCCCGGGTTTTGAAGGATGCGTATGCATCGTTGACCGCGAACTCGACAAAGACAAGATCAGGATTCTTCGATAGCACATCCTGCTCCAGCCGATACGCGCCCAGCAGGCTCGGCGTTCCGCCGATTGCGGCATTCACCTGGCGAAACTGTCCCGGCGTTTGTTCATACCGATGGCGCAGCCACTCAAAGGTCAGCGTTCGCCAACTGTCCTTTTCCCGATCATAGGACGTAAAATCAAACGGCTTTCCTTGAGCATCCGTTCCGGAAAGCGGCCACGCCGTTGCGCCGCGTGTAATGGACCCGCCCAGATAAACAACCGTAACAGGCTCCCCACTTTCCGCTTTTTGCAGAAACTTCTGATACTGCGGAACGCTTTCACTCCATGTGCGGCTCAGAAAAAACAACAGAAACCCAAAAAAAACAATCGGCTTCATTATTTCACACTCTTTTCTATTTTACCGCTGTGCCGACAATCAGAATCTGGCCGGCATAGAAAGACTGTCCTTCCGGAAGATGTTTGACCGTCAAACAAACCGTATGCTCGCCGGGCGGCTGCGGCGGCAGATACCAGAATCGGGAAAACTGATACATTTTTTGCGTCTGACGGCGTTCCATGTTAACAATCTGCTTTCCGTCGATCACCGCCTCAACTTCTGCAACATCACCGTATGGAATATCACTGAACCCAACCGTCGTTCCGTTCCAATGCACCGTAATGGTTTCGCCGGGCCGCTCACACTTTACCGCATCGCGCAACATGGACTTAGTACGCCCAAAATCATCTCTGTAAACCGAATCGGACATAATATTCACGTCCGTCCAGCCGGAACTGAGCTGCGCCTGATGAATCGGGAGCAATTCAGCAGTCTCCCAGCAGTTTTCATACAATGGCTTACCGACTGCGTGGACCATTCCGTCAGCATCCTCCTGCATTTTAAGCATGGATCGGGCAACAACCTTACAGTAAAGATTGTGTCCTTCATCGAGTGGATGCGCACCGTCTTTCGTGAACAATATTTTCCCGGCCCCAGGCTCTTCACCCTTAAAAACCAGTTTCCCGGCTTGTTCGAGTTTCGCAATCTCGACCCCAAGATCAATGCTTGGAATTCCATACTGGTTGGCAACCCTCTCCAGAATTTCTCCAAACCCGGTGAGCCTGCCGTCCTGTACCGTTTTTAACCTCGGCAAATTAATCGTATAAACAAAACAAATGTCGATCTGAGGGTTGCTTCGCCAGATCTGTCGCACAACCCCTTCAGATGACTCCCGCTCAAATCCGCCGCCGCCGTTTACCCGACACTCCAGAAAAACCAGGTCGGGATTCTGCGAGAGCACATCTTCCTCCAGTCGACAGGCGGAGAAATCGGATCCCGTCCCCGAAACCGCCACATTGATTTCGACAAACTCAACCTGTGGATATTGCTGTCTGAACCACTCCATGGTTTTAGGCCGCCAACCGGAAGCCGCCGTAATGCTCCCGCCCAAATAAGCAATCCGAACAGGACTCCCCTGATTTATTTTTTGAAAAAAATTCGGCAGGCCGTCTCTTTTGCGGAATTCCTCAGCAACAGTCGGATCGTTATTCTCAGCTCCACATGCAAGTCCCTCCGCAAAAAAGAGGAAAACACATATTACGTTCTGTATTTTTATACTCCAAAATCTTTTCATATCACAATCCTTCGTCTGTTTTACGGGCAGCAAGTTTCACCTTCACTTCGTGCACGATCGTTATTCTCAGCTCCACATGTAAGTCCCTCCGCAAAAAAGAGGAAAACACATATTACATTCTGTATTTTATACCCCAAAGTCTTTTCTCATCACAATCCTTCGTCTGTTTTACGGGCAGCAAGTTTCACCTTCACTTCATGCACTGCGGACTCTGTCAGCGAATAAAAGCGCAGCAGAATCAGCGATATAAGAATCATCGCCGCCGGAATCGAAACGGCGAGAATGCGCATCCACTGTAGTGTGCTCTCGCTTTGATCAGCACCCAGCGCCGCATTAAAGCCGGTTGAGGAAATAACGTAACCGGAAATCAGAAGCGCAAGTGAAAGTCCCATCTTGCGAATCCAGCCGCCAACGGCATTAAAAGCACCCTCCATACGGCGACCGGTTTCCAATTCGCCGACATCACAAATATCGGCGATCATCGAGTTGGAAAGCGTCCAAAGCGCACAGAGACCTGACGACATCAGAAATGACGGGATAATAATCAGCCATGGATGCGCCGGGTTGTAGCAGACCCATTTCAGCAGCGCGGCAATCAGAGAAATTACCAGAAAGAATGAAAGCGCAAACCGTTTACCCTTGTGGCGGGCCAGGATGCTAACCGGAGCCACAAACAGGATCCCGCTCACCTGATAGGCCAAAGACGACCATCCGACCCAGACGGCGGCTGAGGCCCGTTCTCCGCCCCAGACATAGTAAATGTTCACGTATGGATCGAGGCCGTTGATCATGAACAGCCCTGCGCAGACCGTCAGCACAATCACGTTCAGCAGCACAAACGGACGGTTGGTCAGTGTAGCCTTCAGGCCGCCGGCCAGCTTCATCCGGGCCTGACTCTGGATCTTCACGTCGTAGCGCTCTTTTGCAAAGAAGACCGGAACCAGCCCGAAAAGGAGCATCACCAGCGCGGTTCCGCAGCCGACATAGCGCGCGCCCTCTACATTATCTGCGAAGAACGGCAGCTCCGTCAGAGCAAACAGCCACGCCGGCACAAATCCGCCAACCGACATGAAAAATGTGCGGTACGCCATCACGCGGGTGCGCTCGTTATAGTCTCCGGTCAGTTCACAGCCCATGGCCGTCCACGGAACAACCCAAATCGTATAGGCCGTGTAGTAGAGCAACGACATGACGAGGAAATACCAGAAGTACTGCATTTCACTCCAACCGCGCGGCAAAAACCACATGGCGGCAAAGATCAGAGCAGAAAGCAATGCTCCGGCAAAAACAAACGGACGGCGACGACCCCAGCGGGACCGGAAGTTGTCCGACCAGGACCCGACTACCGGATCGGTGAACGCATCCCAGATGCGTGGAAGCGACAGCAGCATGCCGACCAATTCCGGTCGCACTCCAAGCCCGATATTAAGCACATAGTTGGCCATCTGTCCGATGGAGTTGCCCATAATACATTCGGCCACGGCCCCAGTACCGAACCCTATTTTGTTTTTCAATGAGACCCGCTCTTCGGCCGGAGTCTCATGCTGTTTATTCTGATTCATCGTTTATCCTGTTTTCTTCAAGCACAGCCGGCTTGGTGTGACTGAAATAACGGTTCCACTGCCCCTTCTGGCCCGTTCCTTCGATATCCGGAACCGGATAGCGGTCCAGAACCTTTTGAAAACGCTTCCGCACTTCAGAAAGAAGTTCCGGGTCGGACTTCATCGTCATTTTCCGATATTCATTCAGACTTTCGTTACGGTTGTTTCCGCAATCATAGTAATTGCCCCGGGCATCGCGGAGGAACCGTTTATCACGAACCCATTGACCATCGTAAAACTGGCAAAAAATGGTCTCCCGTTCCTTAAATGGTTTTCCCAGCAGATACGGCGCAAAACTGTGCCCGTCCAATCCCGCTTTTGCCGGAATGGCTTTACCTCCCAGTTCCGCCAGCGTGGGGACGATGTCGGTAAAATCAACCAGCACATCCGATGGCGGACGCGGCTGAACTCGACCCGGCCCCCAGACAACAAATGGCACGCGCGGCCCGCGCTCGTCTTCAAATTTGCATTTGCCGTATGGAGAGGTTCCGTTGTCGCCGGTAAAGATCACAATGGTATCTTCAGAAAGTCCTGCCTCTTCAACGGCTGTCAGAATCCGGCCCAAAAGATGATCCAGATATTCGAGCGTTGACTTCAGACTGCCGGGCACACGCCCTCCGGTTTTGTTTCCGTTTTCGTCCAATTTCGGCACCGAGGTGTAGGCCCAGGTTTGATCATTAAAATCCTTATGCGGAAGAAAGGTCGGCCAATACACGAAAAACGGTTCATCCTTATGGCGTTGAATAAAATCGACAATTAAACCGGCGTGAATGTCCGGCCCGAAATCATTTTCACTCGTCGGGATTCCGGTTCCGTTGTGAATAATCCCCGGATGCCAAAACCACTGAATCTGATACATATGCCCCGGCCGATCCTGAGGCGGCCCATCGTGCCCGTCCCATATAAGATCAATTGCATACTCATCAAACCCAAATGATTTCGGGTCGGGCTGATAATCCCGGAAATGAAATTTTTCAAACCAGGCGGTTGTGTAGCCACGATGCTTCATTACTTTTCCAAGTATATTTTGCCGTTCTGAAAAATCCGGCCCGTGAACCTCGTTGCCATACCACTGGGTATGGCAGGCATATTGACCTGTATGCAGCACAGCCCGGGTCGGCGCGCACTGCGGAACCGCCCATGCGGTCTTAAACGCCACACCTTCGCGCGCCATTCGATCCATGTTCGGCGTATCAATTCCCTTCCCGCCATAAACCGAATATTCCTTCGCCGAAACATCATCGGCCATGATGAAAATGATATTGGGTTGTCGTCCTGCAAAAATGCACAACGGTAAACTCACGGAAAGCAGAATGGTCTTAAAAAACGTCATTGACTTCATCGGTCATTCCTCTCCCAACGACTGCGCGGGAACCACATTATAATCCAGAATAATTTCAGGACGAACAGCTTCCGTCGTATGATCTCCGGTAATCAGGTAGAAGCTTCGCGACGTGCCGGCATAATTCGTGCCTCCCCGAATCGTGATCCCATAATTCGGAACGGTACCGTTCACCCATCCTTCCACGAGATCTGCCGCGCCTTCTGATTGAAACTCCAGCCAGCCACCGGAAGAAACAGCATTGGTGCCGGTAAAATACGTGGGCGATGAAGAGAGTCCAAACCACGTCAGACTTTCCACCTCCTGTTCATCCACAGACGGGGCCGTGCTCCACATCACATTGGTTTCACTGAAATCGTCTGTATTACGAACCATCACCACATCACTAAAATTGGTCGGGAAAGACGGCCAACTCTTCAACGAGGTATAGAACCGTATCCGGACAGCAGTCACATCAATCATCTCACCAGCCTCCAGATTATTGGTCACTGCCGCAGTTTCGAACTTAAATAACGAATGATTCTGTGCCCAATCTGCTGCATTATCATTCCGCAGTCTCGCTGTTGTATCAGAGCCATAATTATCATCCTGAACATTTCCATTGATCCACGAATCATCCACACTCTCAAGAACGGCTTGCCAGCCGGTTGCCGATTTCTGTCCAAAAGCAATAAAACCGACGCTTTCCGAAGAGTGAACCTGTTCTGCGTCCATCATCACATCCTCTTCAATTTTAATAACCACCGAACGATCGTCGTAAGCCCGCCGATCGGAATCATTGATCCGCAGACTGCACGGTTCGGAATCATTAAACGTTTCAATCTGCGCCAGACAACCGCCATAACTTAATGTTTCACCATACCCCACCTCGGCAAAGGTGCTGTCGATCTCATCCCGAAACACATGAAAGCGGGTTCCGTGAAAATCAAAAACACCCTCTTCGGCAGCAATGTAATGAATGGTTTCGTCATTATGGGTTTCGTCCGTGTAGCCCTCGCCTTCCTGCACACACACCTTGAATCCCGATGCCGTAACATCTTTTACCCGCACCGAACAACGCTGATCATCCATACGGCCTCCCAACGAGCACACCACTACCGGAGCATTGGAATAAGCCTGCTGAAAATCAACCGTCTGCCAGTTCAGATTGACTGGACTGATCCGTCCCGCCTCCAGTTTATGTTCTCCAACGGAATACGCCCCGCTTTCTACGGCCAGAAACGCGCAGTTTTCGTGTTTGCGACGCACATGATCCGATCCATGAAACTCGGCGAGCTGTGTTTCAAATCCGCGGGCTGTAAAATTTTTCATGCGCATTACGCACGGATCGTCTTCAAAAAAGGTCGGCGGACTGACCACAACGACCGGGCTGCTGTAGTCCCGCATCAGCTCCACATCATACCAGCGGGCCCAGTCCGGCATTTCAATCACAAAAAAGCCCGGCTCCATTTTCGGCTCGTCCTGAAACAACCCGGCAGCATCATGAATCTGAAGCACGTTCAACACACGATATGACACAATGACATCATCAATCATACCATCAAAATGATGAGACACCCCAGGCCCGTATGTACCGAACACATCGCCGTCTGCCGTGGCGCCGACCGCTCCGGCATCCTGATGAAACCGCAACGATCCCGGAAGCGTGTCATCCACATAATCAACAAGCACGCCGTCAATATACAGGGAATAGCGATGAATCCCCCGGTTATCCGCACCACCGCCATAGGCGGTAAAAACATAGGCCACATGATGCCAGCTGCCGACGAAAGGAAACGACGCACTGACCGTCTGTCTTCCCCCGTTATACATGTACCGCGCTTCCAGCAAACCGTCATTAATCTGCATTCCAAACCCGAATGAACCGCTTTCATGGGTTCCGCCCTCATCAAAAAGGGTCTGCGTTCCCGAAACTGTATCGGCGTTAACCCACATCATCACCGTGCGCGTCCCGGCCGGCTCATGCATCCAGCCGGCCTCGGCCGGTTCAGCCAGACGGATGTATCCCGAACTTCCGTCCAGTTCAAGAGCGCCGCCGTCAACCCCTCCCGCAGAATGCCATGCGCAGCCGCCGGACAGCACGCCGTCATGCCTGAACATCGACGCATCGGCTGCGGAAGAACCGGCCGTTTCGTCCAACTTCAGATGCATTGCCCAATCGCGGTTACGCGCTTCATAAGCAGCAATCTGCTCATCCGTTGGAACATCATCTTCGAGAGAACCGCCATCGGTAAACGTTTCCCGAACGGCATTCAGAAAACCGAACCCGTGATGCGCCGTCGGCATCACCCAATGCCCTTCACCGTACTCGTTCCACGTTCCCATCAGTGCAAGTTTTCGGTTCAACGCGCCTTCAGGCTGGGAATCCATAAATGTTTTCACGTCCCCGGTCAGGTCCTTGTATTCATCCGGGTTGATATGAAGGATAAGACCATGCGTTTGCGGCAACCACGGTTCTTTAAACCACCCCATACTCATGGTGGGAATATCGGTCAGCCACTGGTTTTTCCCTTCGATCCTCATCATCTGCTGATCTTCAAACCATTCATACGCGTCCATGTAGTCATAGCCCGCAGCTGAAGCATAAGAAAACTGGGCATCAAACCCGCAATCAATAACCAATGAACAGACGGACTGCGCCGGGTTTTCATTGCGCGCAATAAACAGAATACCGCTGAAACCGTCCGCAACGGCTTGCGCACGCAACGCATCCAAACATTGCGCCACCGCTGTCGTGCTGCCCATGCGGTCAATCAGGTGCTGCCAGCCGATAATGCCGACCACGAGCTTGCCGTCGAACGTGAAATAACGCGGGTTGCTGAAATAATGCTCTTTCCAGTAACTGTAAAGGTTGGTCTGGATATCGGCAGCACTGCGCGCATCGCCCGATGTCCCGATCGTCCAGGCAATGGCATAACGGATATGGTTTTTAAGATCGGCCTTCTCAATGATTTCAATGGCGTTCAACCGGGGGTTATCCACAATCGGCTCATTTTCCGGCGTCCGGTTATACCAGCAGTGAAGAAACCACTTGATGCCGTAGTTGCGGGCCCAACGGATCTGCCAGTCCCAGACGTCCGGATTGTCCTGATCGTACCATCCGAGGTGCGGCTTGCGACTCAGGTAAGGTTTGATGGGGTCCCACCCAAGGTGTTCCCCCTGATTCCACAGGTCACAAAGAATCGCCCCGACCTCATAGGAACTCGCCGGAGGCTGCGGCACAGGAACCCCGTCATGAGGAGCTCCAAGCGTGAAAATAAGGCCGGCGCACAGGAGAGACATCATGGCCTGCTCTCCTTGTCATCACACAATTCTGGCAACCCGAAATGACGCTGGCTTTTATTCCATTCTGCCACCAACCCGTTTTGAGCCAGCAGCTCCGGCCATGGCAGCAATGCATCGTGCTTTGCAGAAAGCTCCACTGTCATTTGATGCAGTCTGTTTTCTAAGGTTTGGAAATCAGGACTGCCGGCCAGATTGTTTTTCTGCTCCGGGTCGGCAATGTTATCAAACAGCACCCACGGCGCACCGTCGGCATGGCAGGCATACGTGTGTGTTTTTGTGCGCACACCGCGCCACGCATCCGTGCCGCGCCAGATCGACTGATGACAGGGAACCAGATCGAAAATATAACAGGCGTCCTGCCCGACGGAGTTTGAATCGGAAAAAAGCGCGCTCAAATCATCGCCGTCCGACGCCGGCAGTTTCTGCTCTGCATGAGAGAGTAAGCTAGCCGGCAGATCGGCTAGGCCGATCAGTTCTTCACAGATTCCGGTTCTAACTCCCGGCCCCTGCATCAGCAACGGCACGCGGACCGACTCCTCGAACGGCAGTTGTTTGTTAGTCCAGCCCTGCGAGCCGAGCTGGTCGCCGTGGTCGCTGGTATACACAATAATCGTATTTTTAAGCTGACCGGTTTTTTCCAATGCCTGGACAATCCGCCCAAACTGATCGTCCAGCGCGGTAATGTGTGCGTAATAGCCATGCAGGTTTTTTTCAGCCTGTTCGCGATCCCAATAGCGGTCCATATCCAGACGATCTGTGATCTTTTCTGACACATTCCCGCGAAGACTCAGTTGCTTATCCGCATACAGGTCCAGATATTTCTGCGGCACATCAAAATATGGATCATGCGGCGGTCCCCAGGAAAGCCACAGGCCCCATGGAGCATCAGAAGAACGCTCCATAAAATCGATTGCCAGCGAGGTATAGGTTTCCGCATCGTATCCATCGATTTCGTGCCGGACATCCTGTTCATCATAATAGAAGGAGCTCATGTAACTGTGATCGCAGTTATTAACCTTCCACTCCTTGAATCCAAGACGATGTCCCTCCCGAACCGCCTGATTGCGCGGCACACCGCCAAGATGCCACTTGCCGATATAACCGGTGTGATATCCGGCGGAATTCAGCACATCAGCCACGCTCTCCACACCGGTGCGAATTGGCAGATCATTGGTAATCGCACCATGCTTCAGCGGATAGAGACCGGTCAGCAGAGACCCTCGCGCCGGCACGCAGACCGGCGCGTTGGAAATACACTGATTAAACTGAAGACCGTCGTGTGCGAAACGGTCAAAGTTCGGCGAAATCACGTCGGCACTCCCGTAGCAGCCCAGATCGCACCAGCGATGCTGATCGGAAAACACGAAAAGAATATTCGGCTGTTTACGCAGACTCATTATAGGCGCGTATTTCGTAGATTTTTGCGGTCGGAGCCCCGTAGGTCTGTTCGACAAGCACACGGATTTTTTTTGTTTCCAAACCTTGGAAACGGCAGATGACCCGGCGCTGATAGTTTTTCCGATCCGCAGCCACCGTATGCCATTCTGAACCATCAAAACAGGATACGGCATAGCTTTTCACCAATCCCTCGATTTCCGGTGTCGCCATCTTCATCCAGCGCTGGGACAACCCGGTATCGAAGGCCAGATAAACCGCATTGATTTTTTCCGGCTTCGGCAATTCGACTTCCACCCACTGGGGCCCCTCGGACAGCGGCCGGCTTTCCCAGCAGTTCGGTTTACCTTCGAACGGGCGGGCAATTCCGTTGTTTACATTTTCCGGCCCGGTTTCCGGCCTCATCGAGCCTGAAGCGTTTGCTGTAGCAACAAGGGCCCGATCTTCCGGATCTTCGTTCACCATCCCAATGATATACTGATCGTCTTTGAGCAACTGCTGCTGCAGTTCCTTGAGATGCCTCTTGTAAATTTCGCGCGGAGCGCAGTCGTGCTTTTTACACAACGCGGCCGCCGTTCCGGCGGCCTGCCCCATGGACGAGCAGGTCACTTCCACCCGAACGGCTCCCAGCGCGATGGCGCTGAAGCTTCCGTTGCGCCCTGCGAACAGGAGATTGTTTATATTCTTAGAATAAAGGCTTCGATACGGAATGTGATTGACCGGAACTCTCTTGTAGGCTGTAAAACGCTCATATCCCATTACGCCGTCTGGATGATGCACATCCAGCGTCCACCCCGCGTAGGCGACTCGATCCTCAAACAACTCCGCATTCTCTACTTCATTCTGATTCAGAATATGATCACCCACCAGGCGGCGCGTTTCGCGCATGCCGAGTTTGGTCGGAATATCCAGCAGTTCGAAATTTGCCGCCTTTTCTTTATCAGCCCAGTGGTTTTTGAAGAAACCCCAGATTCCGGCCACAATGCGGTACAAATAATCCCGGGCCTCTTCCTGTCCGTACAAATCGTCCACATCCCCCGGATATTCGAACCACGATGCACCGATATTGAACGCCGACTCCCCTTTTCGCTTATCCATAAACCGTTCCGGATTGGGAATTTTTACGCCCCATTTCGGCAGTGAAAACTCAACCGGTTTTTTCCGCTCAACCACATAATAAAAATACCCGTCTTTGGTTGCACCGTTGCTCAGTGTGCCGCTCATGGTTTTTTTATCGGCCTCTTCGGGAGCAAATGCTTCGTTGAACTCGCTTCGCGCTTCACGTCCGAAACGATAGTCCGCGCCCGCGTAATAACCGATCCACCCGTCGCCGGTGCAGTCAATAAATGTTTCGCCTCGGTAAACACTGCGCTCGCCGGTAAGTGTGTTATGGGATTCCACCGACCGGATTTTGTTTCCGGTCGTGGTGACCTTGTCTGCATTCTCGTTCAGAAACAGTGTAATGTTCGGCTCATTCGCAACCACAAACTCCATGGCATAGGACACTTTGCCGTGATCCTTTCGCGGCGAATGAATGCAGCCCTCACAGCGGATTTCTTCGATAATGCCGGTTTCACGATCAAAGGTTTCGTGCCGTGCCGCGCCGTTCGGAGGAACCATCAGCTCCAGGCTGGCATTGCCGCCCAGAACCGGACGGTCATGAATCAGCGCCACCCGGCAACCGTTGCGTGCGGCGGCGATCGCCGCCGGAACACCGGCAGGGCCTCCGCCGACAACAACCACGTCAAAATTTCCGCGATCCGCAGGCAGCAGGGAAATGCCGCTCAGCCGCGCGCGCTCCTGAAGCATTGCATCGCGATCCTGCGGCGGGCGATAGGTTTCGTCACGAGTCAGGATCAGTGAGCTGACCCGGCTGAGGTGGCCGGTCAAATCCTGAAGCCGCAGCTCCGTTTTGCCGCCCGAAAGTTCATACGCTCCGCCGGATTCCCACACCCACTGGTCCGACGCGGCCGCGCCGAATACATGGTCGGACTCTTTACCGTTCACCAGCACCTTGAACTGCCCGGGAGAATGCTCCGGCAACCAGTTGCGCGCACGAACCCATAAATGCCAACGGCCGCTTTCGGGAATGTTGACCGTCGTCACCGCATCGTCGACCGGCGGGCCAATGAAACGGTTGGCCAGCAGATAGCCGGACGCTGCGGCCAAATCGGTGAAAAATGTATCCAGCTCCCATCCGCCGTACGAATCGAACTGTCCGGCATCAATCCAAAGAAACCCGGGAACCGCTTCTTGAACGGGACGTTTCGGCGCCCGAAACGGCTTAAGGCGACGCATGGGGTTTTCGATTTCCTGAAGCGGGAGCCTGTTTAACTCGAAGCTGAACCCGTTGTTTGCAAATGAAACGGCAAGACCGGTCGCGCCGGCAACTTTCATAAAATCACGTCTGGATGGATTTATATTCATACTGTGCAATTCCTAATTATTTCTCAAAGCACCATAATTCACTGACTCATCTTCAACACACCGTCGAGGATCGTCATCCTGCTTTCGTTCCCATGAATCAAAAGGAGCATTGAACGATCCCTTCCGCCAGAAAACATCCGGATTGTATTCGGGGTTGGACGTCGGCATCTGGGCGCCGATTGCCGCCAAATGCTCATGAAGCCATGCCTGCAACTGCTGAGCCCGCTCCGGCATTGCGGATGCAAGATTTTCGGCCTCTTCCGGATCATCTTTCAAATTGAACAGCTCAACTTTGCCGTCTTCGTAATGCTCAACCAGCTTCCAGTTGTTGCAGCGAATTGCGCCGTGCGGCGGCAGAGTCTGATAATGAGGATAGTGCCAGTACAAAGCATTCCGTTTTAAGGTTCCGGAGCCGGATAACAATGGTTCAAGGCAAAGTCCGTCCAGATGCTGTTTTGGCAGTAATGGCAGGCCGACCATCTGCAGAAAAGTCGGATAGAGGTCGGTGCTGATGACCGGGACATCACATTCCGAGCCGACCGAAGTAACGCCGGGCCACCTGACAATCAGCGGCACGCGAATGCCGCCTTCGTACATCTGAGATTTTCCGCCGCGGTGCGGCAGATTGCAGGTGGCGGTTATTGTTTTTTTCTGATCCTTGTCATAGACATTCATCAGGCCGCCGTTGTCCGAGAAAAAGACCACAGCAGTATTTTCGTCAAGATTCAGCTCTTTGAGTTTTGAAAGGACGCGTCCGACACTCCAGTCCATGCGCTCAACCATCGCGGCGTAAACCGGATTGTTCTGTCCCGAAGAGCCCGAGGTTTTTTTCCGATATTTGTCGATCAGATCTTCATTTTCATACAGCGGCACATGAACGGTTCCGTGCGATAAAGTCAGAAGAAACGGTCGATCTTTATTTTTCTCAATAAAGCGTTCGGCCGCTTCCGTATATTTGTGAACAAACCACGGGTCGTCTCCGGCCTTGCTGTGATCTTTCATCCAAGGCGTTACGGTTTCAAACCCGTGGTTTTCCGGGCCAAAAACCGGCGACACATGCCATTTTCCGATATGGCAGGTTGAAAACCCCGCATCTCGCAACGCTTCGGCATAGGTGGTTTCGGTCAGACGCAGATATTTGATCCAGTCCTGCGGAGCTTTAAGTTTGGCATTCGGACATTCCTGCCCCGGAATGTAGGCGGTCAGATGCAGACGGGCCGGGTAACGGCCGGTCAGAATGCTGGCGCGGGTCGGCGAACAGACTGCATGCGCGGCATACGCTTCAGTAAATCGCATGCCTTCTGCCGCCAACCGGTCGCAGTTCGGAGTTTCATAATAATCACTTCCATAACACCCCAGGTCTCTGATTCCCAAATCATCGACCAGAATAAAAACGATGTTACGTACGGCCGGACCACCGTCAGAAAGCTGGGCGCAACCGGCCAACAAACCAAAGACTGCTGTAAATACATTCCGCTGCTTCATTCTGAATCCTTTCATTCGGCAGCCGAAATCTCTTCGTTGTTCTTCAATTCAAGTCCTTCAGTATACTCCATGCGGATTGCCGGGAACTGATATCCGTAAAACCGGTTATTTTCGATTGAGATATTGCGGACCGGATTGCCGTCAACCTGCACTCCGGCACGGGTATGAATCCGGGACTGAATGGCAGGCTGCCGGGATGCCGACTTTGCAAAAAACCGGTTGTTCCGGATGACAACATCATGCGCAATCGGCCCTTCTGCCCAGCGACTGGTCTCATAATTCATGACGATGCCCCAACCTTCGCGAACCCTGAAGGTATTGTTTTCAATCAGCCCGCCATGCGCACTCACCAGAATGCCGCGGCCGCGATAATCCCTAAACTCGCAGTTGCGGATCATAAACTGGTCGGCAGACTCAGAAAGATTATAAAAATTCACAGCCACAATCGGATCCCCGTGTTCATTCACCCCGGCGGCACCTTCGGTGTTGAACGGTGCGAACTCTCGATCCATCGACAGCAGCCAATTGCGCCCCCGATCTTCGACCTTTTGAATCGCAGCCGTTCCGATGATGCCGGCAGACGCAGAATCCACCGCCACCACCCGGTCCCCGGGGCGCACACTGTAGGTATGTTTTTTGACCAGCACCTGATTCGATGCGGGCTGAGACTGAACCGACATGGCGGAACTGTGTACATTGATTCCATCATCGGCCATTCCTTCAAACGTGCACCCGTCAATCAGGACATGTCCACGTGAACCACGCATGTGAATCCCGTCGGCATCGGTCGAAAAAATCCGGTCCTCTTTGACTTTCACATGACAGTTGCGAATCGTGTGATGGCTGGTTTGATGAGGATAAAAAGCCAGACCCGGTGATGCATAAATGGTGATATTCTCCCACAGGACTTCATCGCATTTTTTTGCAGCCACAGCCTGCGCATAGTTGCGGGCCATATGAATATAACGCTCTCCGAACTTCAGGCCAGCGCGCTCCAAGGAAGCATCATAGCGGCTTTCCTTCGCATAGAACCTCCAGATTCGATCTCCCGTTCGCTCCCATTTTTCTGAAAAAAGAGCACCCGGCCCGTATTGCCGCCCACCGTCTGCTGCATCACGGATCGCCAATCCCCACTTGGCCATGGCCCGATCGAAACAGGGATGATCGGGTTCGAGAAAACCCTCATCAACTTTCAGATCAAACCAGTTTTCAGACAGACTCACAGCATGAATCCGGCCTTGAGCATATGGCAGCGGGTCGTAATCGATTTTAAAATTTTTAATTTCGATGTTTTGGCAATCCTCTGTGCAGATTGCTCCAATTTCCGGATGGGTAATCAGCAGCGTCGCGCCCTGCCCGTTCAAAACCAAATTGGTTGCATTACGAATATGAACGGCATATTTGGACTGCATCCCCTCTCCATCCGGCAAGCCCATACGATAAACCGTACCCGGCTCAAACAGAATTTCGGCTGTACCACCGAAAGTCTGAGCTGCAGCAAGAGCTGATGTCACCGCGACCGCCGGGTCCGATCCGAAATCCTGTACATAAAACTGTTCCGAAGGAATCGGCTCTGCTGCGACAGCCTGCAAACAACTGGCCGCCAGCGCAAGCCCGCTAAACCAAAACCGCTTCATTGAAAACCCTTTTTTCTGTTGCCCCGAATACATCCCGAATCGCTTCGAGGTAACCATAGCCGTTTTTTTCATCCGGCTCAATATAACTGCCTTCGGTCCATTCATTCCATGCATTGATACTGATAAACGGATTCGGTAAATCCATCTGTTCCATCTGGGTACGAATTTTCTGTGCAGCCTTTTTAAATGCCTCCGGGCTGTTCCCGGTTACAACCGGCGTAAACGGATATCCGCGATGCAAATAACGGTCTGACTGCACGGTACGCGGACTGGGATCCCACCCCATGGTCAGGTTTGGATAGTATGGAACCGGGCAACTCTGCTTCGCCTTGTCCCAATACTCAAAATACTGCTTCTCAATCACCGAGTAATCATTGACCGGAAAGTCCGGCAGATTGGCATGGTGAATCCAGACATACGAATTCACACTGTCGAATCCCAGCGCCTGAATCAGGTCATAAGGATCTGAAGCAGATGTTTCTCCCGGAAGAATCGGATTGTTCCAGACAATCGCATTTAAATGAAGATCCGGAAACCCGGCATCTTTGACCGCAATTCTAAAGCGATCCAGGCACCGTCTGGTTTCTCCAACACTGCCGAAGCCAGCCATCAGTTTTGTTAACTCATAAATTGAAAAATACGGGCAGCCATCCATCAGCCAGTAGGACGGGTGCTTAAAATAGGTCTCAATGCAATGCTCAATGATTCGATCGAATGTCTCCGGTGTTACCGCCCCCGGATAAAGAAGTTTGGCAGAACTCTCCACATCGGCGGTTTCTATTTTGGCCGGATGAATATCAATCCAGTCATGGTTGGCCCACATGATTGCAAACTTCATGCGATCATTATTGGAGGCGTTCAGGAACCCATCCTCTAAAGCGCGCTGAAGAAACGGTCCGTCGTTATACCAGTACCAATCAAAAATAAATGTATTCACACCATAATCAGCGGCCGCATCAATACGCAAAGCCATAGACTCCGGGTTTGCTTCATCGTCAAAGCCCCACAGCGGGACCTTGGGCTGCTCATGTCCGGGAAACCGCGGCTCGGCACGTTTAACCAAATCCCACTCGCTCCAGCCGGGACCATGCAGTGTTTCATTCCGGGCATCCCGGTGATAATTCGGAAAATAATATACAGCTACATCCATACCAACCAACTCTTCTGAATTCATTCTTTCCAATCCCACGATACTGGCTCCGTGGTTTCGTTCCATTGTTTCCATTTGCCATGCAACTGATCCACCAGTTCAGGATATTGCATCGCCAGATTTTCAGATTCCGATGGATCTCGAGACAGGTTATAGAGCAGTCGTTCTCCCTCTTTGCGCCCCATCAGCATCCAGTCTCCATGACGAACTCCCCATGAATCATTCCATGCAAACTGTTTATAAAACAAAAACTCATGCGGTGCTCCGGAAGCCTCGGAAGTCAAAAAAGGAATCAGGTTAACACCGTCTAAAGAGGAAACATCAGGATTCTGCCCAGCCAAGACAACTATCGTTGCTGCCACATCCAACGTGCTGACCGGATCCTCGTATATTTTCCCGACCGGTAGTTTTTCGGGCCACTGGACCAGGTACGGGGTCCGGATTCCGCCTTCCCAAAGACTTCCTTTATAGCCCTTGAACGGAGCGTTGCTGCCGCCATCATGACTGCTTGCGCCGTTGTCACTGATGAAAAACAGCAGCGTATTTCCCCAAACCCCTTGCTCTTTCAGCTCATCCAATATCCGACCTACCGCATCATCCAGAGCAACAACAAGCGCTGCATATTCACGGCGTTTTTTATCTTTGATATGCGCCACCCGGCTAACATGCCGTTCCCGATATAAAATCGGCACATGCGGAGCTGTAAATGGAGCATACAGAAAGAACGGTTTGTTTTTATTGCGTTGAATAAAACCTGTGCACTCTCTCGCAAACGCTTCTGTTATATAATCAGAATCTTTCTCTATAAAAATCTCATCATTGCGGTGAATATCGGTCGGATCGCCCAGCCCCAGATATTTTGAGGCCCAGTCAAATGGAGGAAAATACCAGCTGGTTCCGTTCAATACTCCGTAAAAGTAATCCACATCCCGTTCCCATGGACAATATCCCTCACCGCGTCCCATGTGCCATTTCCCGACAACACCTGTCCGATATCCAGCCTTTTTCAGGCGGCTGAAAATCATTACCTCACTCAAGGGTGTTCCGAATTCAAAAGATCTTTTGATGGGGAAATTAAACTCAAAGCCGAATTTCTGCTGATATCGACCGGTCAGAAGACCGGCTCGACTGGGTCCACACTGGAGCGCTGTTACATATCCCTGCTTGCAAAGAACTCCGTTATCGGCAATTGAATCAATATACGGTGTTGGAATAGTTGAGCCCCCGTAAGCCCCAACATCTCCAATCCCCAAATCGTCTGCATAAATCAGCACAACGTTCGGTCGACCGGCTGCGAAGCCCAATGGGTTGCAAAGCACGACTCCCGCAAGCACAACCAACAAACTGTTATTCATGATTCCAAACATTGGAACGTTCCCTACCCTCGACGACCACCATCTTTTATTCCAAAAATTTTAAAAGAAAATGGTGGTCGTCTGAGTCTTTGCTTATTGAATCCCAAAGAATCCAGTGGAATTGGTCAATTCTACATAAACAGTATAACTTCCATCTTCAACCGCACAATGACTCAAGTTGGTTTCAACAAATGGGCCGACAGCCTGGTCGGAGTGACCCACCTGCACCCACGACTCCTCGCTAAGGCTTGCTCTGCCAACCACCTTCTGTTTGGAAAGCAAAAATGAATCCGTATCAACCAGCAGCTTTAATACATTTCCGGAAACGATGTTCGCAGAAACAATCTGCGATGATCCGGGGGGGGGCGCATCCGGAATCACAGTATAGTTAATAATAATTTCCGGATGAAGCCACTCCGTCTCATTCTCCTTCGATGCAATTGAGAAAATCCGTTGCGAATCAAGATAATCGGTTCCCTGCAGCGAAACCCCGTAATTATCAGTCTCCCCGTTGAGCCAGTTTTCAACCATGCTTGCGACATTGCTTCCGGTATATTTAAGCCATCCACCGGATGAAATGGCGTTGGTTCCGGCAAAGTAAACTTCGCTCCCGGCATCGCCGAAATAATCCAGCGTCGCCACCGCAGCAGGGTCAAAGGGTGGAGCATTGGTCCACACCACGGTAGATTCATCCCAGCCCCCTGTGTTACGATACATGGCGACCGGCGTAAAATTGGTGGAACCCGGCCAGTTGTTCAGCTCTGCATAAAACCGCATTTCAGCCGAATTAACCTGCACGGTATCGCCAGGCTGCAGGACACCGGTAATCGACGACAGATCAAACTTCGCCACGCTGTAGTTCATCCCCCAACTGTCATTCTGATGGCGAATCACCATTCGAATATCGGTTCCATTGTTGACCCCTTGCGATGACCCACTTCCGTTCACCCACGAATCATCAGAAGTCCCGACTTTTGCATACCCATTATCTTCAACAATCGTGTAATTGACAATAATAGCCGGATGAATGGCCGGATTCACATGCTCCTTGGTTTGTGGAGCAAACATCCGATCGGAATCCACCAAATCAGTGGCTTTAATTGATACACCGTAATTTTCAATGGTTCCGTTCAACCATCCCTCAACCAGCTCCGCAACATTTGCATCGGTGTATTCAAGCCACGCTGCGGTATCCACCGTATTCGTTCCGGTAAAATACACCTGATTAACCTCAGGCAGCCCAAAATACTCAAGCGTCTGAACAGCGGAGGAATCCATCGTAGGAGCATTCGTCCACACCACCGTGGATTCATTCCAATCTTCTAAATTTTTAAAAATAGCAATCGGAGAAAAATTGGTCGGCCCCGACCAGTTTATGAAACTTGTGAAGAATCTTATTCTTGCCGAAGTAACCTGAACGGACTGTCCGGGTGCCAACATTGATGTGAGGGATGACAAATCAAACTTCACGACCCCGTAATTATTGCCCCAGGAGTCATTCTGATGCCTGATCCGGATACTTGTCACAGTTCCGTAATTATCTCCCTGCTGGGATGTATTTCCATTTACCCATGAATCATCTGACGAACTGAATGTAATCTGGTCAGCAATGACTCCTGCAGCAATCAGACATATTGCTGCTGTAATCCATATATACTTTTTCATCGTACCTCCTCTATTACTTCGTATCAGAACAGTTTATGACAGAAACAAATAAACACGCTTCCGTTAGCACAAAACCAGAATGTCAAATCCGACAGCATCCCGCCTTCACGCAACTGACAAATAACAGCACAAAACTGACACACCCGAATCACCGCCCCGTCGTCAACGCCGGTATTAGGCACCGCCCCGTACATAATTCACGGGAAACTGAGTTCGCGCCTCCATTCCTGGATTGCCGCCCAGCAGAAACATCAAACTGATGGACTTCAATATTTCCGACCTAGTCCCTCTCCGTCATTCCAATAATAGGTTCAAGACACCCAGACCGGACTGGACCAGACAAACTGCTGTTTGTTTTTCATATAACATTCCGTGTTGGACTCTGCCGCTAATGTGAGCCGGACATAATAAAACGCTGAAAATGAAAACCCGTCATCGTTCCAATCCAACTCTGCCGTCCTGGCTTCAGGAGTCACTTCAAAAACGGGGGCTCCATCGCGAATGATCTCCACCTTTTGGATTGCAACGGGAGCTGCCGCCCGAACATTAAACTGTGGAGCGCCATCGGTTGACACTGCCTGCCCCATTTCCTTGCCGTTGACGTTGAAATGCAGAATAGCCCGGGCATTGGTGCTCGCATAACAACACCGGTTCTGCACGGCACGATAGACATCTTCGCGAGTAAGCTCTGAAACCCAAATCGCAGTCAGACCGCAGGTTCCCGGACGCGCCCAGTGATCGTCACTGGCAGCAATCGCACCCAGCAGCTTCCCGCTACTGAGCTGTTCCACCCAGGTTTTCCCGGACAGCGTCGCTTCTTTGCACCAGCAGTACGCCGGATCATTATTGGGAAACTCTGCCCGTCCGTGATTCGAAAAAATTTCTGCTACCGGCTGCAACTGCGGACTGAATACAGACCAGTCCCACGGGCGCATGGTCTGGCTGAAATGGTGCGGCACCAGAAAACATTCCGTACCATTGAGTTTCGCCCAGTCTTTTTCACGGCATCCGGGATCAGCCGGATTGTGGTCCAGAAACGGAGCGACACCTCCGGAAAAATAAACGTTCTGGTCCCCCTTTTTCCCGGACAGCTCTGCGGCAAGCAACGTGACAAAACGACCGGGATCATTGGCCTCGTTCGTCAGACGGCACATAGCTTCCCATTCGTCCGGACCATAATTTCCCTGCGCAACTCCCTGATGATCCGTATTGGCCTGAAAATCAAGAGCATACTGATACCGTCCGATTCGGTAACTACCATCGTAGGAAGAGACCGTATGAGCACCGACCCGGGCATCAGCCGACATTTCGGTGTGGACATGCAGGTCCCCCCAATAAAGACGTTTACCGGGGTCTTCCGCAAACACCTCAACCGGATTGCTCTCGGCCTCTAACCCGTCTTCCGACTGAACCTTTACCCAGTAAAATCCCGGCTTTTTAAAATGCACGTCGCACTGCACCGCTCCGTGCCCGGAAATTCGAACATTCTTCGGAGCCGAAACTCCAGGCTGACCGACAGCAATTATTAATTTGCCGGCATATCCAGTCGCCGGATTATCCTGGGCATCAAATGCACAAATGTTCAAGCGTACCGGTTCGCCGACGATCGCCGTTGATGCAATTCGGACCAGAATCCGAACTGCCGGACCGGCAACTTTTGGAACGTCCGGCGGATTCGGAATCAGCTCGGCATAGCCGTCCGCATCACGATCCACCGCTATCTGAAAAAACCAGTGATCCCCGTCAAACCGGGCGGCACGGGAATCAACTTTCACGTTCTGCCAACAAAATGTGATCTTCTCATTTGGCGCAAGCCCATCCGGAAGGGAAACATCCACAAAACGCCAGTCGCGCTGCTGGTCATACATTTCCCGAAAACACAGCCGCGATAACCCTGCATGAAAAGCCACCGGAGCATTGATCTGAACGTATCCCGGTTCATCCGGATTGTCCAACTGAGGATCTGTCGCGCCGTTTGGGCACCACAGTTTCACCTTTCCACCGGGCGCAATCCCTTCAGCAGGAGCGCTAAAAACAATTACCGCCTCAGGAACTGTTTCGGAAACCTGCACCCGGGATGGCATTTCAACCGTCCCGCTGCCCTTTCCGCAGCCGCGGGTGAAAAACTCATACGCGGCCAACGTGCGCCGGTCCGGATACAGCATCTTGCACTGCGCTACACAGGCGGCCGCTTCCGCATCACCGAGGCGCCTGTCCCATCCAGCAAATGAAACCCATCCCATTCCGACAACCGCTCCTCCTATAAAATCTCTTCTCGAAACTGACGGGATCCTCATTATTCAACCTTTCATGCGAAATTCATAGCCCAACCAATACAACCGAAAGTCTAAACCTGACTTTTGATGAGATCCTTAACTTTACCGACAATCCCAAGCACAAAACTGACAAAATAAAAATATCACCCCTGACTGTATATTTTCTGACTTGAAAATTTTGCAATTGACATCATACCATAATGACCATGAGCGATTTGCTTCCGACAATCCACCGTGATTACGTTTTTAAGCAGGACAGTTTCCCGCTGGCGGTTCATCTTAACCCCGGCCACCCGGATTATCCCCCTCACCGACACGAATTCGAAGAACTGGTGATCATCCGGGAAGGCACCGGAATCAACTCCGTGGATAACATGGACTATCCTCTGCAGGCCGGAGACATTTTCATCATGCCCAAAGGCCGTACTCATGCCTACAACCAGACGCACAACCTGATCTGTTACAACATTTATTTTGATTCCAGCCAGCTCGACCTTAAACGCTGGATCACCCATGCCCTGCCCGGATTTCAGGCGCTGTTTGTGGTTGAACCGTCCTACCGCCGCAAAAACGAATTCAACAGCCGCCTGCGACTGCGCCCGAAAAACCTGCATCTAGTCTGGAGTCTGATCGAATCCCTGCAATCAACCATCGAAGAGGAACAGCCAGGATACCGACTGATTGCGCTCGGAAAATTCTTTGAAGTCGTGGGTCTGCTCTGTCGTTATTATGAAGAAACCGATCACAGTGATTCCCAGAAAGTTCTACGAATCGCCAAAGCCATCAGCTATATGGAAACACGTTTTACTGAAGAAATCACAGTAGACGAACTGGCACAAATCGCCCACATGTCGCCGCGCAATTTCCACCGGGTCTTTATTGACGCCACCGGGAAAACACCGGCCGCATATCTGATCGGCCTGCGAATTGCAGAAGCCGCCCAACAACTGAAGTCGACAAATAAAAGCATCACGGAAATCGCGTTTGACTGTGGGTTTTCCGACAGCAACTATTTCTCCCGCGCATTCAGGAAGGCCACGGGAAACAGTCCCTCCGCTTATCGAAAACTTATTTTCTGACAAGAAGATTAACCCAACCAACAGCAAGAAATGAAGAGTCTTCTTCAGCATCGTTCATATCCATCCAGCAGATCGGAACAGTTTCCGTACTCCGGATATACGACACGTACAGCTCCGACACCGTCAATCCGGTCGGCATCCAAGTCTTCTGACACTCAGAAAAACCTATCAACTCCGAATCCGGAAAGATTTTGAAACCTCGGCGGTTTCTGCAATCCAGAGCTCATGCCGCGTCCAATGCCTGGAAAGCCCTCGACCCGAGGTGGCTCACGCACTTCACCTTCGGTATTTCCCATTGTTTTAATCAAGGCTCAACCAAAGCCCTCTTCCTCAAGCCTCGGATTGATTTAATCTATTTTGATAATATCAGTCCGGTTCACATCCTATCCGAAAATCTGACGAAAGATTTCCACATAGATTCTAAACTGTTCTAAAGATGTATCCGGAGGAATCCGATGATCCGGAATCGGAATAAACCCGCCCTCTTCAACTAAAGGAACAAACCGTTCCAGTTCGGCACGAATCGCATCCGCATCCTTCGGAATCACATGTTTGTTGACCCCGCCCATCATTTTGATTCGTTGGCCGTATTTGCTTCGAAACGCACAGGCATCACCATTCCAGGTTCCCACTTCGATAGGGAAAATAATATCAATTCCCGCATCCAACCAGACCGGAACCAGATCATCTACCTTGCCGTCGCTGTCGACCAGTATGTGCTTTATTCCCAGATCATGGTAGGCATTGACCATCCGCCGATAAGGCTCAAGCATGAACTCCCGAACCGCATCCGGCCCGACCAGCGGGCCGGTGTTAAAACAACAGTCTTCGAAAAGATAAGCCAGATCGAACTCAACCCGTTCCAACAGCGGACGATTAACCGCGATAAAGTAATCAGCTAAATCGTTGATAATTTGCTGAAACAGTTCGGGATCATCATACATCAGCATCGAGATTTCAACCACACCCATCCAGTTGCGCAACTCACCGTAAAGAGAGCCGGCGTAAAATGCCAATGCGCCGTCGCGGGAATTCACGTCTTTAATGCGCTGTTCATGTCCCGCCAGCCAGCGACGCGGATCATCAGGATCGAGATAGCTTTTAAACCGTTCCCAGTCCGCCCGGGTCGGTTTCAGGGCATGGTCAAGATATTCATGAATCGAACTGCCGTGCCTGCCTATTTTCTCCACACTGCCTATCGCTGTTTGCCGAATCATATAATCAGCGGTTTCCTCCAGCACTTCTTCGGGCACGTCGCCGACCGGAGAGATCGTGCGGATTCCGTGCCCCGAAAACATATGCTGTTCAAAGTCAGGATCCAGTCCAACCTGCTCCGGCACATCCAGAATGCCGCCTTTCAGCCCTTCCTGCTGCCAGCGTTCCAATGTTTCGGGCCACAGGCCGAAATATAGACACGGCACCCGATCAAAAGGGGCATAAGACATAACAGAGTTAAATCGTTCGCGATGGGTCATTAAATATCCTCATTTATGGAACAGAAAACGTCCTGCTCAACAGCACTTCAGCTGTCCATGCTTTAGTTTTCAGATGTTTCCGTTTCCAAACCCCAGTTTTCCCACACATAGTTTTCGGTATTTCGTAATATTATCCCGAAACTCATAATAAGCCTGCCGAGGCAATCCGTTGGTTGTAAACAATCCATACTGCTTGGTGTCGAATAATAGAAAGCATTACGCAGGTAAAGAGCAAAGGACTCATCCGAACCAGCAGCAACGTAATTTGTATCACGAGCCCAATCACTCCAATATTTCAACAGATCTTAACTATCGAAAGTATACGTCTGATTTAACTGTGCGACTCCCGCGCAGCACTGTACATTAAAAACACCAACGCCACTTGTCTCGTCCAAACAGTGCCAGTCATAACCAAACTCCTTTTTATTGCCCTCCCCTCAAAAAACATTAAACATCAAACTGCTTTCCAAATCCGCATCACCGGCAATAGTCAAATACCTGATTTCATCCAGGAGATTCGGAGGAATTTCAGCGGTCTTAAAAACAGGAAGAATCGGAGCCCCGTCCCGGTTTTTCGGATAGATGACTCCCTCTTCCTGAACTGTCAGTGTAGCCGCGGAATCATACCCGTTAAAATCACCGATCAGAACATCCATACTCACCGGGACATCGGCTTCCAGGGAAAACCAGTCTCCAATAACCATGGGAGAACGGACACTGTAATATTTCATATTCTGCTCTGCAGAAGAACGCCAATCAGACGTCCTGAATGCAATTGCCTGCTGTCCAAGAAACCCCACCTCTTTTTCATCAACCCGCAGGGCCAGCACAGCAAGTCCCCTACCCCAAAACCGGAATCTTCCACCTGTACGAGACATAATACGGCCCTGATAATGAACGAGCCACTGCTCGGTATCCAGTGAATCAGGAATGCCAAAACTTCTGGGAATATGCTCAAAACCGATTGTTGGAAGATAAAAAAAAGTCGTATACAGCTTTTGTGGAGCACGGTAATACCTCATCAATGTTTTAGGATTCCAGCCATGCTCATAAAACCGTCGCAACTCTTCAATATAGGTATCCTCTCCACCGCTAAGCTTCCGGCCCTGTCGGTCCACACAAAGAGCATAAAATACGCCTTCAAAATCGTTGCCGACAGCCAGAGACTCTTTTCCTCCCAGCAATGTGACATCTGCAATATCCGGCATCAGCTCAAAACCTTCAACTCCTCCACCAAGCCCCTCGCTCACCAAGCCTGTTTTTGTCAACCGTATGCCGGTTGCTGTCTGCATGTTTTTAGAACTGATCCGCTGCGAACTCTTTGGGTAGACCTTTTTTTTGACCCTTACCGTCGGTTTTTTAATCTGCATCTTCGGACGACGGACAGGCGGCGGTGGAACAAACTTTTTTTCCGATTTTTGAACCACTGAAAAGACGACCACCCCGCCCGCCCAAACGAGTAAAACTGCATGAATGCCGGCACTCAAAAGTACTGCTTTCGAAACACCCTGCGCCGGCTTTTTCAATTTCCAATTCTTGTGTTGCATATCATCACATCAATCAATGTATCTCTGAGCGCTTAAACCAGGGAATACGCGGAGGACTAACCTTTTCGAAGTGCTGGTTAAAGTGACGGCTGTTTACGGCACCGTGATTTACCCCATACAGCCCGCGTAATTTTTCAACGCTGAAACCGAGATCCCGCGTTACCCATTTTTGTTTTACATCCGATTCAAAACCAACCACCCGTCCATTGACATCGGATACTGCAAGAATATATCCGGAAAGGGTTTTCCCGCGAGCCACCGCATTCTGCCTCAAGACCCATTCCGAACGATAAGTATGAAACGGCACCGCTTCAAAATGCATAACACATGCGCATTTTTTCTCATCCTGAAACCCGAATTTTTTCCGCTCATACGCCATCAGCACAAGATGGTCATCATTCATTCGGGTACGCTCCGCTCCCAACACAAACAGTTCAGCTGTTAAATTGGCTTTATATGGCAACTCACTGGTTTTTGAGACTTGGGCTGAAAATCGATAACAGGTAACGTCATCTTCCTCGCGGGACCATTCAAATTTGGGGAGCTCGTAACTCTCGTCACTCACCGAAATCTCTATTTCCGGCGGCACATGATAATAGAGATATGACAAATCCCCACGAGAAAGACGCGCCAAAGGAATCGAATGTTTTTTGCCGATTGCATCCTCAACCAGAACCTTATCAAAGAGGATACGAACGAACGATCCTTTCACATAAGTTCCGTCAATATTGGTCCACACACGAGCGTCCAGAGGCAAACCTGCAGCGAACAAACCGCACCCGGCAACACAAAGAATAATTATCTCTTTACGACTCATACGAATGTCCTGTCCGGCAGTTCAAATCATTGCGCGAAACGACAGCGTTAACAGACGCGACAACCCGATATAAACCCATCAATTAGATGAAATGTATCCGCCGGAAATCACGTCGCCGAAAAACCGGAAGCGGCACTTCATGGACAAACATGCCGCTTTCCGCATCCGTAATTTATTCGGAGACAATGCGATAAAAAGATGCCGTCGGGGACATGCTGTTGCTAACCGTTTGCATTCCACCGGCCCCGGTAATACCGGTGACAATATTGCTCCAGATTCCATCGGTCAGATCAAGACACCGCTGCAAAGCATACGAATGGCCGGAAGCACCATTAAAGGAAACCACCGCATCGCTGCCCTCAGTGTCCACGGTAATATCACCGATCTCGGGAGTTACAGGAATAACCGGGGAATCGACTTCAAGCAGCACGGCATCCCGTCCATCCGTATCGTGAATGAGATTCAGGGTTGTGCCCGCAGCAAACGAGTTGGTGTCGATGTTGAACTTGAGCATGCCTTGGTTCATCGAACCGCCTGTTGCACCAACGATTAATTCATACGTGCCGGACTGGACGTTTTCCGTTCCCGTGATGTTGATCTCCGCATTCCAATCGTACCAGAACTTATTGGCACTCACTGTAGACACCCCGTTGTCATCAAAAACAAAGTTCATCCGACTGTCACGTGCCAACGTCACATACGAGGAAATATTGAGCTGGGCCTCACTGCCATTAACCGTCATTTCGGCGGCAGTAACATAGTCTTTCACCCCGACCAACAATGTATTCACATTCACCGTGGCAGCATCACTCACCAACATTTTCACTGAATCCGCCGTTCCCTGAACATCTCCAAGCAAAACATTATCAGCATCCAATTCGCCGCCTTGCAGATCAATCAGGCTGACTCCATTCGTATCTGAATTCACTTTCACGTCAGCGAAATAACCGATTCCTCCGACCGTTTCGTCACCAATCTGCAATACTCCATGGTCATCATTGTCTGTACCAAGACACAACAATTTGCGGTTATTTTCGGCTCCGATCGTTCCGCCGAGAACCTTCACGGTTCCATGCCCGGCAGTCCAATAGCCCAGCTGAAGCCCTTCGGTGTTCCATAAATACAGGAGAGTACCTTTTACGATCAGCGTTCCCGGTGCCGACGCGCCGACAAACACGCGTGTTGCAGTTGCATCCGTACCCGCCTGAATCGTGCAGGTTTTTGAACCGTTCACCACCACCGGATTCCCGTACGTTCCGGCATCATCCGGCACACTCCCCAGCGTCCAGTTAGCGGTATCATTCCAGTCCCCTGCCCAAGGAACAAAACTGTTGTTTGCCGCGAAAACGGACAGTGAACACAACCATGCTGTTATCAATACAATGACTCTTCTCATCTTCTGTTCTCCTTTCCGGGGATCCGCAACCACACTCGTATGCAATTTAACATCACCCTTTTTTCTAAATTATTTTAGCCGTTTGGTCAAATCATTTTTCCGGCTTTGTTCAGTGTATTCATTTATGATCCGTAAACGCGGACTTCATAAATGCGCGCCTGCCTATCGCCATGCGTGGCATCCACCCAGACCCGAAGTTTTGAAGTACGCCGAGCGGTAAACGTGTGGATACGGTGGCGCTGGAAATTGCCTCTCTCTTCAACGACCGGCACCCACCGACCGTTTTCCTCAACTTCGACGCGGTAGTCGCGCACGCACTGCGCCGGAAAAGCGGGCGTATCAAAGTTGCGGCAGTTCAGGTCGGTATCGAACGTCAGCTGAACCCGACCAATCGAAGCCGCTTTTTCAAAATCCAGCTGCAGCCACTGAGGCATTGGCTGATCCGCCGCACTGGCCCACTGGTTCATCGACTGTTCCGACGGACGCGGAATGCCGTTCACGGCCGCAGATGCCGGTGAACTCCCGCCGGCGGCCAGTTCTTCGTCCGTAAACAGCATCATCGATCCGCCGGGAATACTGCTCCATTTCCAGTCGCTGCCCCACGTACGCGCCCCGCCGTCAACCGTCCCTTTACGAAGGAACCATGAAACCGAATCGAGCTTATCAATAATCACCCACAGGTAGTCGGCATCAAATGACTGATTAATCTGGAACGGGACCCAGTGCCGGCCGGGCTCGACCTGCCCCCACTTGATAAGCAGATCCTCCCTCGACGACGTATCCTGCGGACCGGACGCCGCGCGGATGCGCAGGTTCACGCGCTGCCCGACCCCGGCCTTTGACTCCATCAGCGCCAGCAGAGAAGAAAGCTTCTTTCCTTTTTCCCACGGAATAATGCAGCCACGCCCGCTGGTCAGTTCCGCCGGTTTTCCGGTCAGATCTCCGGCCACTTCATCAAATGGACGGCTCGCCTGCTCACTGGATGCCGAGCAAACCGCGGTGCGGGCCAGATCGGCCGAGTCCTCGTTTTTCAGTCCCGGAAACCACTGGTCGTTTTTGAGCAGAGTCTGCTGCAGCTCTTTCAAACGGCTCTGCCCGATACCGCGCGGCGTCATTCCGTATTTCACTGCCAGCGCCGCGGCGGTTCCAACGGCCTGCCCCACTGTCGCCAATGTAGACTGCACGCGCACATGGCCCAGCGCAACGTGCGATACGCTGATGTTGCGGCCGGCCATCAGCAGGTTGTCAACATTTCGAGAGTAGCAGCAACGGTATGGAATCAGGCTGATCGGCATATGATCCACGCACATGAACGGGCCCTCTCTGCCGGAAAAAACGCCTTTAGGATGATGCACATCGAGGCCCCATCCGGCATAGGCAACCGCGTCTTCGAACGGTTCAACGCGCAGGGCCTCCGGGTGCGTCAGCACATGATCGCCCAGCAGGCGGCGGGATTCGCGCTTCGCAAACCAGGGCGGAATAAACTCCATCTCGTAACTGCGCGCTTCATCCCGGCGTTCCCATGTGTTTTTAATCCAGTTCCACATGCCGAAATAGATTCGCAACAGTTCGTCGCGCGCCTGTTCGGCTTCGTAAAGATCGTCCATTTTTCCATCATATTCAAACCACCAGTCGCCGGTCTGGAACCATTTCAGACTCCGTCCGAATTCGGGATTGGCCGGAAAATCATAGGCCCACGCCGGACGCTGAAAAGGAACGTCCACCCCGGTTCGTTCCGTAAGCCAGAAGGTGCCTTTAGGGCCAGCCAGCAGACTGCCACTCATGGTCACATTATCGGCAACCGCCGGCGCATATTTTTCGCCGTACTCGCTCTGAGATTCGCGCCCAAGCCGGTAATCCGCCCCAGCATAATAACCGAGCCACGCGTCACCGGTGGCATCCACAAACATTTTTCCGTTCAGGCGAACGGTTTCATAGGTGCATACATCAAATGCCTCCACCGCATCGATAATCGAGCCGGTTTTGTAAACCTTGTTGATGTGCTTGTTCTTAAAAACAGTCAGATTGTTTTCCTCATCTGCGAGACGACCGAAAGCCAGACTCATCTCCTTGGCGTCAAACCGGGCCCGGATGCGGGTGGCTTCTTCACAGATACCGCCTTCGCGGGCGTTGGGATGGTGCTGGTCGGCACCGTTAAAATTCACGCCCAGTTCCAGACTGGCATTCCCGCCCAGAACCGGGCGGTCGGTCACCAGCGCGACCTTCAGCCCGAGGCGTGCGGCGGCAAGTGCGGCCGGAGCGCCGGCCGGTCCGGCACCGGCAACAATCAAATCGAATGAACCACCATCTTTCGGCTTTTCCGGAAGCTGCATAAGACGAGCCCGAAGTATTTTCATTTCATCCACACCGGATGGAGGGACAAAGGATGGATCTTCGCTTAGAAGAATGGCATCGCAGCGTCCGTAATAGCCGGTCAAATCATGCAGAACCAGCGAATGCATTCCGGCAGAAAGTTCCTGAATCCCGGCATCCTCCCAAATCCACTCGTCGCTGTCAGCAGCGCCGAATTCCCGATTCAGTTTTTTACCGTTCAGCACCACCTGAAAGCGCCCGGGCCTGGTTGCACGGTCCCAGTTGCGGGCACGTACCCAGATACGAACCGGCTTTGCTTCCGGCATCGTAAACATCATTTTCGCATCTTCGACCGGTCGCCCGGTTCCGGCGGCCAGCAGAACGCCGGACCCCATCAGGTGCGCAAACTGCGTATCGTAGACCCAGCCGCCATAATCAGAAAAATCGGCGGCATTGATCCACATGGATCCGTCCACCCATTTCGGATCTCGGCGGGCTTTACGGAAGCCGAGAACTTTTTCGACATAATCCTGATAGGTTTCTTCACCGAATGCTGAAAGTACAAACGGAACACTTCCTGCCAGCCCAATCTGCGCTAAAAATCTGCGTCGATTAAACATCGTTTTTCTCCTCATCAATATTACCTCGATCCGCTTCCAGTCTGGCTCGCACGTCATAAGCATCTTTTTCGGTGATCGGATATTTCATCAGCAGAATGAATCCGGTGATAAAACCGATCACCGGCACACCAAGGTCGAAGAGCCGCAGCTTCAAAATGGCGTCCGCGGTCTGCTCCGGCAGCTCCGCATCGTAGCCGGTCAGGTTAATCAGAAAACCGGACACGCCGAGCGCCATCGAAAGACCAACCTTCCACGACCAGCCGTAAACGGCGCTGAACATGCCTTCGCGCCGGGTTCCGGTTTCCAGCTCATCCGCATCCACAGAGTCCGGAAGCATCGAGTTGATCATGACCGATGAGGCAATGAAACCCGACCCCATGAACATCAGCGGGATCAGCGAGAGCCACGGATTGGCCGGCGTGATCAGCCACCATTTGGAGAGCGACGCAACAGACGCCACAACAATAAATGCCAGCACGGTGTTCTTTTTGCCGATCTTGGTGGAGATCCAGGTGATCACCGGCACCATCATGATGTTGGTCAGCCAGTACGCCGCCTGCCCCCACATAATCAGACCGGCCGCCTCAGACTCAACACCGCTGTACATATAGTAAACGCAGATGTAGTAGCCCATTGGACCGACCATGGTGGCTCCCATCAGGAGAATCGCCGTAGAAAGGCACAGAATCAGAAACGGTTTCACGCGAAGCGTCTGTTTGGCACTTTGAACCAGACTGATTTTTTCCTGTGCTGCCGACTGCTTTGCATAGGGATGTTCCCTGGGAAAAACAGAGGCAACGATGCCAAGTACGACAAAAATAAACGCCACGCCGAGAGATACAATCCGCATGCCTTCAATCTTGTCGTCGAAGACACTGCGCGTGCAGAACCAGATCAGAGCGCCCGCCAGAAACGCCCCGATCGGCTGGAGGAAATCGCGATAGGCTACAATGCGTGTACGCTCGTGATAGTCCGGGCTCATTTCCATGCCCAGCGCAAAATAGGGAACAGAAAAGACGGTTACGCCCAGATAGAAAAACAAGGTGGTGACAATCAGCCAGCCGACATAAAACGCATCCGAGTACTCTCGGGGGAACCACCAGATTGCAGCAAAGGCAATCGCGGTAAACAGAGACCCGGCCAGAATCCACGGACGCCGACGGCCAAACCGCGAACGGGTGTTGTCGCTCACCTTTCCCATAACCGGATCGGTGATTGCATCCCACAAGCGGGAAACCGCGGTGATAAGACCAATCACGGCCGGATTCATCCCCAGCACCACATTAAAGATGGGATTCACCATCTGGAAGTAGGAGTTAACCATCAGGCCGTAGTTAATCATTCCGCTGCCGTATGCCAGTTTGCGCGGTCGGGCGACGCGGTCTTCCGGTTTGGTAATGTGGTGTTCTGCTTTGTCGCTCACTTTTTATTCCTCTCAAAGCGGTCTTCAAAAATACGGGCCGCGGGAGTCAAAGCTCCGTCCTGATACACACTGAAGGGTGGCATGATGTCGTAATCGAACAGCATAATTTCACCAAAGGTCAGATCACTAAACGGTTTGCTTTCCAGCGCACGGATAAAAATGCGGAACTGTTTCAGTCGATCTTCTTCGGCCAGCTTGACATTGTTCAGCCAGCCGGCATAACCCCATTCCGAAATATAGATCGGCTTATCTTTGCCCGCATTCCGGATCAACGGCTTCAGCTTTTTCTCAATATAATAAGAGGCCGTCTCCACGCCGGTTCCCGGGTCAAGATCCATTTTTTCGGGATACATGTGCACACCGACCCCGTCGGCATACCGAAAAGCATTATCACGGCTGCCTGCCAGCGAATGGCGACCGCCGAGAATATCCAAAAACAAAGACGGGTCGATTACGCTGCCGCTGACTTTCGCAAGAAACTGATCATCCGGGCGCGCATATCCGCAGGTGACCAGCTTCGGTTTCAACTGCGGTTCTTTCTCAAACACCTGGTCAACAATGCGCCGCGCCTCTTTGAGGATTAATCGGTATTTGCGGATTCCCGCGGCCCATTGTCCAACAAATTCATAGTCGCGGTAATTCTCATCGGTAATGAATGCACCCCCTTCCACCAACGGAAGATCGCCGTTGAACGCCGCCCAGTTCAGCTCGTTAAACAACTGAACGGCCTCCACCTTCAAACGGCCTTCGCGCAGCGTCACCATGTAATAGCGGAACAGTGTCAGAAACTGATCTTCATTGATTTCAGAAAGTGGCGGAAGGTCGTAAATCACCTCATCGTCGCCGTCGCGGATCGGCGTGCCGGGATCAAAATAAATGTCCTTTTCGGGACTGAGAACCAGCAGAACCACATCCACACCCAGCTTATTGCAGTAGCGAATGTGTTCATACGTCGGCAGGTGCGGCAGCGGCATCGCCAACCGGATGCTCTTCACGCCCAGAGCATGGATTTCATCCAGAATTTCAAACTGCCGCTCTTTGCTTTCCACCCAGGCCAGGTTGGTGCGGTTAATTCCCAGCTTAAGCGTTTCCCCCTGCGCGAGGGAACGTCCTAAAAGGATGGAAACACACATAAATAAAACAAAGCATTTCATATTCATTCCTCTGTAATCAAACCAGAACGGGTTGCCGAATATTCCCCGGAACAGTTTCACCGTGCAACAAACGATTTACGAGAAACTCTTCAAAGGCTCTGAGATCCTTCCAGGCCGTCGCACACCGGATGGCTTTCCCGGACGGATCAATCCGGGTACAGGCATCCTCCGTAACCACCAACGGCAGTTCCTCCATTTCCAACCACTCTTCGCTGAAGGTCAAATACGTTGCGACCGTGTCATAAAGCACCGAAGTATGCGCCGGCAGTTCGTGTATTTTCTGTTTCTCTTCGAGCCAGTACCTGTAGTTGGCCAGGATGGCCCGCACCAACGGATCTGTACCGGCCCGGAGTTTCTGATACAGAGCGCCCGACAGCGCAACCAGCCCGCACGTATCAAGCGGAGTCAGCGTGATCTTCCAATCACTGGAAAAAACCGTCCGCGCAGCGGTTGGATCAAGATATACATTCCATTCCGCCGCTGTTTCCTCCGTGCCGTCGTACCCCATATACACAGAGCCCTGCATGCCGACAACCCGAGAGTTTTCCACAATATCCGGAGCCCGCGCCAGCGCCAGCGCCAGGTTGGTCATCGGGCCGATCGACAACACCGTAACCGGATCCGGCGAATTGCGAATCGTGTCAATCAGAGCCTGCACGCCATCGTCATGCACCCGTCCGGGATAATCCGCCAGACTGTAGTGTTCAACCCACGGCTGCTGCGGATAGCAGACATGTTCGTCATTCGCCGGCCCGATGCCGACCGCCACGTCGGTTCGCCCCGCAAGCTGCAGCATTTTCGCGGCCAGCCTGGCACGATAGGCAGTATCGGCGGCGACCGTGGTCACCAGCTTCAAATCGAGCTCCGGCGATTTGAGAATCATCGCCAGCGCCCAGGTATCATCCATATCGGTTCCGATATCTGTATCCAGAATTAGTGGAACCGGCTTCTTTAAATCAGTCATTCACTCTACTCCTTCAGCGACCCATCATGCGCTGCCATTTCCTCTTCAAAACTCAGGATGACCTGAACAGCATGCTCTCTATGCTCCGGCCAGTACCATCCGGGCTCGATCCACTTCGGCGGTGTGTTCAAAGCATTCCATTTGTCCTGCATCGCTGTCATTTTCTGAAGCTGTTCGGGATATTGAGCACTCAAATCGTTTTTCTCGCCGATATCTGTTTTCAAGTTAAACAGGCCGGTTTCACCGCTCTGTGAAACAAAGTCATATTTCCAATCGCCGTCGCGCACGCCGACCGTATGATTCCGGCCGAGCCAACGGCGGGCAAACACACCGTCGCGTGCAGACATGGAAGCCTGCCCCAGCAGAAACGGAAGCTGATTGAAACCATCCAGATTGCGGTCCGTCGGAACCGGCAGGCCGGCAGCAGCCAGCAGCGTTGGATAAATATCCAACGAAGATATAATTCCATCCGTACGACCGGCCTTCAGCCTGGCCGGCCAATGAACCACAAACGGAACATGACAGCCGCCTTCAAAGGTTTCCCCCTTCTGTCCGCGAAGCCGTCCGTTACTGGCCAGCTCGGGATTTTCAACAATCCCGCCGTTATCGCTGAGATAAATGATCATCGTGTTATCAAGAAGCCGCTCTTTTTCCAGTTTGTCACGAACCTGTCCGACCCCCCGGTCCAGGGCGTAAATCATCGCAGCATACTTGCGGCGTTTTTCACTCTGAATATGGCTGAATTTTTCCAGATCCTCCGGCTTGGCTTCGAGCGGCTTGTGCGGGGCATTATAAGCCAGATACAGAAAGAACGGCCGCGTTTTGTTCCGATCAATAAAGTCGACAGCCTCATCGGAAAAGATGTCCGTAAGATAGCCGGTTGTTTCCACATACTCCCGGTTGTGAAGAATCGGCAGCATATAGCTGATAGCCTCCGGATTCGGGGATACCGCCGGCTGATCTTTTTTCGCGTTCATAAACTGCCAGTCACGCATTCTCTTGTAATCGGCCGGCCAGTAGTTGTGGCCGCCGCCGAGAAATCCAAAGAAGAAATCGAACCCGCGGTTGTTCGGGTGATGTTTTTCGGTGGCGCCCAGATGCCACTTGCCGATCACACCGGTGCGATATCCGGCGGTCCGAAGATCCTGTGCAAAAAAACGCTGCTCAAGCGGCACTCCCCAGTCCTCATCCGTCTGGGAAAACGGCGTGTTAACCTGCAACCCGAAACGATGAGGATAACGACCGGTCATCAGGCCGGTCCGGCTTGGGCCGCACACAGGATGGCATACATAGCCGTTCTCAAAAACGAGTCCCTTGGCTGCCAGCTGATCAATGTTCGGCGTAACAATATCCGGACTGTCCTGAAATCCAACATCAGCATATCCCTGATCATCTGCCATGATAATGATAAAATTCGGCTGTTCCGCACACTGCAGAGCACTGCATGACGCTGAAACACCGGCAGAGAACCCGCCGAAAACCAGCCATTTAACTGCACATGATTTTATTTTCATACCGTTCATAAAACTCTTCCTCCGAACCAAAGTCAACGAAAAACTAAACTGTTTCAGATTTGCAGATCAAAGGGAATCACCGCCGCCCAGACCCCCGATGCGTTCCGGCTTGACACACCGGCTAAATTATTTTAGAAAAACAGGGTTATTTCACAGAGAAAACGATCATGTCAAAATTAACTCAAAGTGTACTTTTCAGCCTTCTCTCGGCAACTGCCTTCGCCGCCAACAATTCATTTCTCCCTTATTCAGGGACATGGAATGCAGAGACAAACTGGACGTACGGAACCCCATACGCCACAGACCCAGACAACGCAGTGATTGCCGCTTACAAGACATGCACCATCGAGGAGGGAACTTCCGCCGAAGCCAACCGGATTTTTATTGGAGCCAACAGTCCGGGAACTCTGATCGTCAACGGAAACCTTTACACTCCAAGCGTTTTCGGTATCGACGTCGGACTATGGAACAACGGCCTGGGGGACGGCCAACTGACCATCGAAAACGGCGGACAAATCGGGTTCCCCAACAACCGCATCGCATCGATCAGGCTTGGCGGCCCCACAAGCACAAAAGGTCGACTTCAAATCGGCAGCGCCACCTCCCCCGGAACGGCCTACCTGAACAATCTCTACGTACTAACTGACACAACCAGCACCGGACGGTCTTCTATCAACGTGGAAAACGGACTGCTGGACGTTTTGTCCGCTATCACCGTCGGATATCAGGCCGGCACTGCCAGCAATGCCCTCATGACGGTTTCCGGTTCATCAACCATATCCACCGCTCTCCTGAAAATCGGGCGGAACGACACCTCTTCCGATCTCCACACATCCGGACGTTTGACTGTTACCGGAAGCGAACCTGTTTTCAAGCTCGGCAGCTCTCTTCTGCTGGCAAACAGCAGCGTACTCGACCTGAATTTTGACGATAACGGGATCGCACCGATCATCGCCCCGAAATTCTGGTACAGCAATAGCGCAACAATCAACATTACCGGAACAACCAACGTATTGCCCGGCAGCTACGAACTCATCACCGGAACAACCGGGGGCTCTACCGGCAACTCAATAACCTTTAGTATCAGCGGCTTTCATAACCGCTATCTGACCGAGATTGTCGAAAGCACCAACAACGGAGCCATCTCCTTTTCGCTGAATATAACCGCACAGCACACCTATGATCTCGGAGCCTGTGAACAGCAGCTGGCGTGGGCTTATGACAGCACCGATACCAACCGGATGGCAAAACAGCTAGACATTATTGATGCACTCTCAGACGCCGGGGCCGACTGGATCCGCCTGACACACCTCTCTGCATTCGCCACAAAAGCAACCCACATAAAACGTTGCAATGAAAGAGGAATTAAGGTCCTTCTCCAGCTGTCAGCTGGACGCTCAGAGTTCTATCCGCAGGGAACCGAAAAACGCCCGGGGAGTGATCCCGCCGGACAACCGCAATGGGACAGCTACCGACTGTCTGACATAGATCTCAACCTGGCAGAAAGTTACATCCGCAGTTTTTTTGATGTTCTGATCGCCAGCAATGCGACGATTGATGCGATTGAAATGTTCAACGAAATCAACTGGAATGCATTCAACGGGGATCTCCCCCTTGTTGAAGGCGGATACTGGATTGATGAAAACACGGACTGGAATAACAGCACCTTTAGCCAATATCGTGCCGGCATCGAAAAGGTCGCAAAACTCACAAAAACCGTAAGCGATCTCAATGAGGAATATTTCGGTGGAGTCCCGGAGATGATCACATGCGGTATGGTGGGGGCCTCCTCAATGAATTCGAACTGGGTTGCCAGAGTTAAAGGCGGGTTGGTTTCTCAGGCCCTGACCCTGCAACTGATGCACGGCTCACATCCGATGCAGACCAACAGTGCAAATTATCTTCAATATGTTGACGGCATCGGAATGCACATCTATCCGAATATTATCGATTTTAACGAACAAACCACACTTGCAGAAATTCATGAGGATCTTGACGATACGCTGAGCATTCCCGGAGTCGGGACCACCAAACCGTTCTGGATCACCGAATGCGGCTATCAGCGCAGCTATTTCGACACCGAAACAAACCGCTACAAACAACTTCTTTTATTTCATGACGCCCTGACCGAATACGATCGTCCTAAAAGCGCAATTCGAACCGTATTCCACTTTGCTTTCAGCAAAGAATGCAATACATCCCACTACGTCTGGGACGATGGGATCGCAGATAAATCCATCGATATTTTTTCGGCAGCAACCGAAGAAAACGCCACCTGGGACCGCCTGCCGTTCGATGCTTGGCAGGTTGAAAATTTCGGTGAAAAGGCAAACGATGAATCTGTCAGCGGCACTCTGGCTGACAGCGACGGTGATGGAAACGTCAACCTGATCGAATATGCAACAGGAAGCAATCCAACCGATCCGGCATCCACTCCGGACCTTCACATTATTTCCGGACCCGCCATTACCTACATGGCACGCACTGATGACACACAACTAACCAGCACTCTGCAGAAAACAATCCAGCTAACCCCGGCTGAATGGGAAAACGTAACCAACTGTAATTCGCAGAAAAGCGATACCGACGAATATCTGGTATTCAGCACACAGCCAACGAACACCACCGGTTTTTACCGACTGAACATCACCAGAGAGACAAACTGATTAAGGCAGCAGTCCGATCAGAAACCGGCTTTGGTCATTACCAACAACCCGAATTTCCCTATAAGTAAAACACTTTACCTGCTGTCGGTTAAGAACTACCCTGCAGTTCATGAATAAGAAAAACAAAAAACGCAAATTAACCATTAAAGATATTGCGCAGCAAGCCAGGGTATCCATCACCACCGCTTCATTCGTGCTGAACGGACAAGATGAAAAATACGGCATCAAGGCCGAAACGGCCGAACGGGTTCGCGAAGCCGTTCGAAAAAACAATTTCCAGCCAAACTATGGCGCCCGCATCCTTAAAACCGGAAAATCCAATACCCTTGCTTTTATTGCTCCGAGCATTACAGATGGCTTTTACAACGAAGTCGTGGTTTCGATCGAAACAGCTGCCTTGAAAGCCGGATACCAATTGATCCTCTGCAACTCGCTCGACAACATCGAAACGGAAAAAACCTACCTCAAAAACCTGATCGAACGCAAAGTCGACGGTATCGTCCTGATCCCAGTCGACCCGACAGCGAAACACCTTCAAATACTCAAAGACGAACAGATCAAAACCGTACTCTTCTGCCCCCCCGAACTGGCCGACAAGCATTTCTACTGCGTCGACTTTGACCTTGCGTCCGCCCCCAGACTCACCGTTGACCACCTTGTCGAACAGGGGTGCAAAAAAATCGTCATGCTTGACTGGCGCCCGGCAAAACCCCGTTCCTCCTCATGGGCACGAAATCGCAACGTTCTGCGCAAAACCTTTCAGGCATCGCTCCGCAAACACGGCCTTTCCTGCGGAACCGATGCCGTTTGGACGCTTTTCGGCGAAGAAGAAAACCCGGCCGATGCCGAAGAATTCAAAAAGCTCCTGAGCAAACAAAAACCTGACGCTATCGTTGCCATGAGGGACATTCAGCTGCTTCGGGCCTGGCTCCCGCTGACCGAAGCCGGGCTTTCCGTTCCAGCCGACATCCGGCTGGCCGGATGCGATGATATTCAGGCATCGGTATACTGGTCTCCACCGCTCACTTCCATACTCATGCCGAAAAAAGAGCTCGGACTTCATGTTGTAAACGTCTTACTCAATGAGTCCATCCAAAGCGGAATCCACACCTTTCCTGTTGAACTGGTTCCCCGAGCCTCCTCACGCTAACTGACGCTTAATCTGACAGGTGGACTCCGCCAGACCGAAACCCCCTATCACAAAAAATGTTCTAATATTGCTACCCGACCTCTCCCCTGCCCTAACACCTCTCATAATATAAAACAATACTGCTAAAGCGCCGTTGTCTGCCTGAAAATTTTGTTCTTGATGCTCTGTTCCGTTCTGTTACGTTCCGTAGCCTTAACGCAGAAACGCCGGGAAAGTGCTGTGAAACTCAGCCGCTGTCGCGCAACCGTAAAGTCGGAGCACCGTCCTTTCTGCACCAACCTGAACCCGTCCCCGCGCAAGGGACAGAAAGGATCCGATGAACAAGATCATCACAGCGGCTATTTGCGCCGCAACGCTCGGCGGTTTCGCCGAAACAACAAACACGCTGGATGCAGCGCGCGTCGTCGTCACAGCAACCCGCAACACAGCCCCCATACGTTCTATTGCCAACAACCCGTCAGTCATCACATCAGAAGATCTGGAACGAGGACATTACACGTCCATCCCGGAAGCCCTTCAGAAAAAGGCAGGAGTGTTTGTCAGCAGAATTTCAGACACCCCGTCACAGGCACAGGTTAATCTGCGCGGCTTCGGCGGCGATGCTGCCCACCAGAAAACTCTTGTATTATTGAACGGACGTAAACTCAATCGGCCCGATATGGCAACCATCAACTGGTGTCAGATTCCAATGCAGGCCGTCGAACGGATCGAAGTCATCCGCGGCCCCAACTCGGTTCTTTACGGCGATCACGCAGTCGGCGGAGTCATTAACATTATCACAAAACAGCCGTCAGAAATCCCTGCGACCACCCTCTCCGCATCGTTTGCCAGTGACGAAAAATATGAACAAAGCCTGACCACCTCCGGGAAACTGGAAGGACTGGGCTACGTCGCCACCCTCGGCCATCAGTCCGGCGACGGCTATCGCGACCGATCCGCCTACGACTCGGCATCAGGAAGTATCCGTCTGAGCGGAAACATCAACGAACGGGTCAGTGCATACACAGAGATCTCCGCAGTTAAAGAACAGCATCAGCTTCCCGGTGCTCTCACCAATCTCGTTGTACAAAGCCGAAAACAGGCTCAAAATCCAGACGATGCCGCCCGAGAGGAATTCATCCACCTTCAGGCGGGAGTCGATGCACTTCTGACTGAGGACCTGATTTTTAATCTCGATGGCGGCATTTCTCAGAAAGACCTCGAAGCCGACATAGCCTCATGGTTTACCTATTACGACTATAAATTTTACACGTACACCCTCTCTCCGAAATTCACAATCCTGACCCCGGCCTTCGGACTGGAGAATGAACTGATTGCCGGAATCGATCTGAAAAGAGAAACACTCGACACTCAGAAATATTATGACAAAGCCCGCTCTGCACTCTGGACGGATACCGAAATTAAACGGACGACCATCGGCGGATACGTTGCCGATACGCTTCAACTGACAGATCAGCTCCTGCTCAGTGGCGGTCTGCGAATGGAAAAAAACAAACTGAAAGCTCAACAAAAAACAGGCGCACCTTTATTTGACGAAGAAAGTTCAGATTGGGAGAATGCATGGCAATCAGCCCTCACCTGGCTCCCGACCGATACTGTCAAAGTATTCGCCGGAATCGACCGAACCTACCGCTATGCATCGTTTGACGAACAGATCTCCTACTCCGGGTACGGAACCGACGGTTTTAACAAAAACCTCAAACCTGAAACCGGCATGAATTATGAAATCGGCGTCGAATATCTGCCCGCCAGTAATATAATGTTGCAGGCGACTCTGTTCCGAACCGACATGGAAGACGAAATCGCATGGGACTGGAGTACCTATCAGAATGTAAACCTTGAAGAAACCACGCACAGCGGACTCGAACTATCCGCGGCATACACCCATGAACTTTTCGCACTCAACACCTACTATACCTGGCTGCAATCCGAATTTGCAGCAGGAGCAAACAAAGGCAATGAAATTCCGTGGGTTCCGCAGCACCAGCTCGATATCAACCTGGCATTGTTTGTGACCGATGATCTCACACTCCACACCCATATGAGCTACCTCGGCTCCATGTTTCAGTCCGGAGACAACTCCAATACCGGCGATAACCATCAATCCGAATACGCACTCTTTGACCTGCTCCTGCAATACGAGCTCCCGACTGATAAAATCGAAGCCACCGTATTTGCCGGCATCGACAACATCTTTGCCACAGAATACAATTATCTTGTATCGTGGGGCGGTTACTACCCTGCACCCGAACGGACCTATAAAGCCGGCCTAAGCCTGACATTCTGATAAAAAGCCGCCATGCTATGGCTCCAATGTTTGGAAAACTCACAGCGCTCCTCGCCTTCATCCTGCTTCTGGCCGGATGCGGGGAGCGCACGGCGTCTTCCAACAGCAGCAGCCGGCGCATCGTATCCATTGCACCGAACGTTACAGAAATCCTCTATACGCTTGGACAGAGCAATCAGGTGGTCGGCGTCAGCCGCTACAGCAATTGGCCTCCTGACGCCCGGAACAAGCCACACGTCGGCGGCACCTACGACCCCAACTGGGAAATGATTCTCTCGCTCCGGCCCGATCTGGTCATCGGCCTCGACTCACAAAAGGAAATTGCCGCACAGCTGAAACAACTCGGGGTTGATTTCCTAGGCGTCCCTCACGAGCGCGTTAAAGAAATCATGCAATCCATTCTCATCATCGGCAAAGCCTGCAGCGCCGAAGAAAAAGCCCATCAAATTTTCCAAGGATTGGAAAAACAGATCCAACAAGTTCCAACCATTGGAAAAACTGAAAGGCCGAAGGTTCTGGTCTGCATCGGACACGACGAACAGATGACCCGCATGTATGTCGCCGCACGCCACACCTTCTACGACGACCTCATCGACCTCGCAGGCGGTACCAACGCCTGCGAACAGACCACGGTCAAATATCCGGAAATATCGCCCGAAAGCCTGCACGCCATGCAGCCCGACCTCATTATCGATATTGCCCCCAACCTCGCCCCTCGGGTTTCCCAATTGTGGGAACCATACCATGCAATTCTAATGACCAACAGTTACGCCTTTATCCCCGGCCCCCGATTTGGTTTGCTTCTCGAAGATTTCACCAAAGCAATTCATGAATGCAGTCATCCAGACCAATAACCTGAATCTGTCGCTCGGCGGGAAACAGATTCTGCGCGACATCAGCATGACCGTGCAGTCCGGAGAATACGTATCCATCATCGGCCCCAACGGCGCGGGGAAGAGCACGTTCATGCGCTGCCTGCTCGGCATGTACGCATATAAAGGAAGCATAGAAATCGCCGGACAGGAATGCTCGCAAGCCGACTCGAAACAATTGGCGAAAACGATCAGCTACGTGCCGCAAACCCATGATATGGAGTTTCCCCTGCCCGTTTATGACTTCGTCATGATGGGCCGCTATCCATACCTTTCGCCACTCGTGCCCGTTCAAAAAAAAGATATCGAAGCTGTGGAACGTGCGATGGATGTCACAGACACCTGGCCGTTCCGCGGTCGCCTGATGCGCACTCTCTCCGGGGGCGAACGGCAAAAAGTTTACATCGCCGCCGCTCTCGCTCAGGAAACGCCGATCATGCTTCTCGACGAACCCGCCACCTTTCTCGACTGGAAACATCAGTCTGAAGTCATGCAGCTGCTCAAAAAAATCAACACCGACTGCGGAGCAACCGTAGTGGCAGTCAACCACGACCTTAACAGCGCAGCCCACTGGTCCGACCGCATCGTCGCCATCAAAGATGGGCAACTCCTGCTCGACGGCCTCCCCACGGACCTCATCCAGCCTGAACCGCTCAGACAGCTCTTCGAAACCACCTTCATCCGCACAGAAACTCTCGCACCGGCCACGGAATCATGAAATTGAAATTCTCCATTCTGATTCTGATGGCCCTCGGCACATTGCTGCTTTTCCCAATGGTGGGAAGCACCGGAATTCCGAACACCGAGATTCTGCTTCAGCTCAGAATTCCACGAGTACTGACCGCCTTTCTGTCCGGAGTTGCGCTGGCGACCAGCGGAATGATTTTTCAGGCGCTGTTCCGCAACCCTCTCTCCACTCCGTTCACACTCGGCGTTTCCGGCGGCGCCGCGCTCGGCGCGGCGCTCTGGATGCGGTTCGGCCCGGTTATTGCGCTGACCGGCATTGCAGCAACATCACTGGCCGGCTTCTTCGGTGCACTGCTCGCTGTTTTCCTGGTCTACGGCCTCGCGCGCGCCAAAGGCGGCTTTGCAACCAATACACTGCTGCTGGCCGGAGTGGCCGTGAACTTTTTCTTCTCCAGCCTGATCCTGCTGATCCAGTATTTCAGCGACGCCGGCGAAACCTTCCGGATGATCCGCTGGCTGATGGGCGGGTTTTCTGTCATTGGCTTTCAAACCCCGATCCATCTAGCCATATTCACGATCGCCGGGCTGGCGGTCTGCGGACTGCTGACCCGCGAAATGAACCTGCTGCTGACCGGTGATGAGATCGCCGGAGCGCGCGGCGTCAATGTGGACCGCACCCGCAAACTGCTGTTCTTCTCCGCATCGCTGATGACCGGCGCCGCGGTGGCGTTCTGCGGTCCAATCGGATTTGTGGGCCTAATGGTCCCGCATATCTGCCGAAAGCTTTTCAACGCCGATCATCGCAAACTGCTCCCGGCAGTGATTCTGTTCGGCGGATTCTTCATGACTGCCTGCGACGGACTCGCCCGCACCCTGCTCGCGCCGGTCGAAATGCCCGCCGGACTGATCACCGCCCTGCTCGGCGGACCGTTCTTTATCGGGCTCCTGCTAAAAGGAAAGTCATGATTCTGAAACTGATCAGCTGTGAAATTTTTTATCGCGAAATGTGCGCGGCCGTTGCAAAAAGCCCGCATCGCGTCGACATAGAGTTTCTGCCGAAAGGTCTGCACGACTTACCGCCCGGCGAAATGCCGGCCCGGGTTCAGGAAGTCATTGATACCGTCCCTGATGATACCTATGACGCCATTCTGCTCGGCTACGGTCTTTGCAACAATGGAGTGGCAGGCATCACCGCCCGCACCTGCCCTCTGATCCTTCCCCGTGCCCATGACTGCATCACACTGTTTCTCGGAAGCCGTCAACGCTACCGGGAAATCTTCGATGCCAACCCCGGCACCTATTTCCTGACCAGCGGCTGGCTGGAACGCGGCGAAACCTCCGGTGATCTGGCCGATCTTTCCGTCCAGCAGCAGCTCGGCATGAACAGGTCGATGGAGGACCTGATTGATCAATACGGCGAAGACAACGCGAAATATCTCTATGAAACGCTCTGTAACGGGACAAAAAACTACAGCCGTTTTATGTGGATTCCGATGGGAGTGGAACCGGAATCCATGCTGCAGGCCGCCAAAGAAAAAACCGCAGAACACGACTGGAAGCTTGAAACAGTTCCGGGCGACATGCAACTGATCAACGATCTGATCAACGGAAACTGGAACGAAGAGAATTTCCTGGCCGTTCCGCCCGGCTCAACGATTCAAGCCTGCCACAACGACCGAATTGTCAGCTACTGATTAAGCATCCCGATGCGCCCGACACCTTTGAGGGTAAACAACGGATCTATCGTAATGGAATCGTCAAAACCCTGAAGCACCCACCCGGCAAAGCCGCCGGTCGCACAGACCTGAGTATTGTTGCCCAGCTCTTCTTTCAGCTCATTGATAATTTCGCGCACCATGCCGCGATACCCGATCCGCGCGCCAATGCGCATGGCTTCGGCAGTGCTCTTTCCGATCACACGCGATGTTTTCACCGGCTTGATGTGCGGCAGCTGTGCGGTCTTCTCGGAAAGATAATCAAACATCAACGGAAGCCCCGGACAGATAATTCCGCCCACATAACCTTCATCTTTTTTAATGATGTCGAACGTAAGCGCTGTGCCGAAGTCGCAAACGACCACCGGCGCACCGAAGGTCGCGGCGGCCTCGCTGGCATCGGCCAAACGGTCCGCACCAATCCGCTCCGGCTTTGGATAAGTAACCGGAACGCCAAGATTCAACTGATGACTCACAAACAGAACATCGCGAACTCCCTGCTGTTTCAGAAAGCGTTTCCAGCGGGCATTCACACCGGGTTTAACCGAGGCCACCACGGCACGCTCCGGGATTTTTTTCAGTTCGAGAGCCGGAGTTTTAGATGGCGTCCGCTGCACACGTGTCACCCGCCCATTGCGATACACACCAAGCGAAGTACTCGTATTCCCGATATCGATGACAAGAGTCTGCATGTGACTATGCCCAGTCAAGCGCAAGGTCTGCCGAAGGCGCTGAATGCGTTAACGCACCGACTGAAATGGCGTCAACGCCGGTCTTGGCAATCTCGCGAATCGTATCCAGCGTAACGCCGCCGGAGGCCTCGGTTTGAGTGATGCCTTCACAAAGCTTTACGCATTCACGCAGGACGAGCGGCGGCATGTTGTCGAGAAGCACCCAGTCCGGCCTGGAGGGGAGAACTTCTTTAAGCTGCTCCACGGTGTCGACTTCCACTTCGACCTGTCGGTCCGGGAAACGATCGCGGACGGCCTGCACCGCCCCGCAGATTCCACTCTCATGGTTTTCCGCCCAGTACGCGAGATGGTTATCTTTGAGCATAGCCATATCGTAAAGACCCATGCGGTGATTGGTGCCGCCGCCGCATAACACGGAATATTTTTCAAACAGCCGCAGCGTCGGCGTGGTTTTACGGGTGTCGAGTAATTTGACGTCCGGATTATTGGCCTCGTCGACGTACTGGCGGGTCAGCGTAGCCACGCCGCTCATCCGTTGAATAAAGTTAAGCGCAGTCCGTTCGCCAACGAGAATGCTTCGAGCAGATCCTGAAAGAGTCAGAACAATATCGCCGTGCTCCATCGGACATCCATCCGTCATCCCTTCTTCAATACGGATTGAAGGGTCCACCTGCCGGAACACTTCGGCGGCGACGGTGGCTCCTGCCAGGATTCCGGTCTGACGAGCTACAAGATAAGCCTTAGCCGGACGGCCTTCCGGCACCAGCGCATCGGATGTTGCGTCGACGGTTTCCGGACCGAGGTCCTCGGCCAAAGCCTCGCAAATGCGTTTTTTCACATCCGGATTGGAAAGAAGATCAGGAAGAGTCATGGACAGTCCTCAGTTGTGAAGCGTTCTCCCCGCGCCCATCAAAACACTGATGGGTTTGAGCGCTTCAATATTTTCACAAACAATTTTAATCGCGGCAGTAATCGGAACGGACAGGAGCGCCCCAACGATACCCCACAGCCAGCCCCAGAAGACCAGCGAAAGAAGAATCACAACCGGACTGAGGTTTAAACTGTTTCCCATCAGCTTCGGCTCAATAAAACTGCCCATCATCTGCTGAATCGCCAGCAAAAGAATCAGAACAACGACAGCGGGCCAGAAACTCGGATAGAACTGAACCAGAGCAACCAGGACCGGGGGAACCGTAGCGATGACCGAACCAACGGTGGGAATAAAATTCAGCAGGAAAGTAAAGACCGCCCAGGTCATTGGGAAGTCCACCTTCATGATGACAAGTACTACCCATACAAGCACGGCTGTGATTGCGCTGATCATCAGTTTGATTGAAAGATACCGACTGATCTGCCCAGTGATGGAGTTGGTCACCGAAGTGATTTTATCAGCGCGCTCCGGAGCAAACGCATATTCAATTTTGCGCTGGCTATAGGGTTTCCCCAGCAGCATAAACACCAGGAAGATCAAAATCATTCCCATATTGCTGACAATACTGACAAACGAGCCGGACAGCACAACCAGACGCTTGCCGACCTGACCGGTCCAATCGAAGTCATCAAAGTAGTTTTCCGGAATATGGAAACGAGACATGGCATCGGATGCAATCTGATTGAGCTGGACAGCATACTCATCATATTGAGCGATGAAGCCCATCACACGGGTCTGAACAAAGATAGCGATCAGGTAAAAGAATCCGACCACAATCAGTAAAACCGCGAGAACCGAGACGCCGGTCGGCACCTTATGTTTGGCCAGGAAGTTGACTACCGGAGCAAACAGATAGGACAGCAGCCAGGCAATGATCAATGGAAGAATCACCACCTGAGCTGCTTTCAGGACAACCCCGACCATCACTAATGTGATGACACCGAGAAACGGAATCAGATAACGGTTATCCTGCATAAAACACCCCGGTGTTGTATTTCAAAGTCCCGCGCACGGATTATCCGTGCGCAGCTTCATAGGCGGCAATATCGTCTTCGTACTGAAGTGTCAAAGCGATATCGTCCAGCCCTTCCAGAAGTTTGGTCTTGAGATCAGCATCGATGTCAAACAAATACTCTTTGTCGCCATCTGCGGCATGAAGGGTCACCTTCTGGTTTTCCAGATCAACGATGCCTTTCACGCCGGGCTCTTTTTCCAGGGTTTGGAAAATATCCTCAACCTGCTCTTCGGTCAGTTCAATCGTGAGCAGCCCGTTTTTGCCGCAGTTGTTGCGAAAAATATCAGCGAAAGCCGGTGTTTCTTCATGGCGTGGAGCAATAATTGCCTTAAAACCGTACTGCGCCACCGCCCACACCGCGTGCTCACGACTGGACCCGCAGCCGCAGTTCGTACGCGTTACGAGAATTTCAGCATTTTTGGTTTCCGGCTTGTTCAGCACAAAGTCCGGGTTATCGCTGCCGTCATCGTTGTAGCGCCAGTCCGAGAAAAGCGCCGCACCGAAACCGGTGCGCTTGATCGATTTCAAGTGCTCTTTGGGAATCAGAGCGTCTGTATCGATGTTCGCACGATCAACGCCAGCGACAATACCTGTGAATGTTTCAAATTTATCCATGATTAAAGCTCCTCGCGAATGTCTACAAAATGTCCGGCCACGGCGGCAGCGGCAGCCATTTTCGGGCTGACCAGATGCGTGCGCCCGCCTTTACCCTGCCGCCCTTCAAAGTTGCGGTTGGATGTGGACGCACAGCGCTCCTTGTCGCGCAGTTTGTCGGCATTCATCGCCAGACACATGCTGCAGCCCGCATAGCGCCACTCGGCACCGGCTTCGTGGAAAATGCGGTCAAGCCGCTCTTTCTCGGCCTGGTAGCGAACGGCTTCCGAACCCGGAACCACCAGCATGCGGACTCCATCCGCCACTTTCTTTCCTTTAATGTATTCAGCGGCTTCGCGCAGGTCTTCGATACGTCCGTTGGTACAGCTTCCAATAAAGACGGTATCGATCGTAATATCAGTCATCTTTGTTCCCGGCTCCAGCCCCATGTAGTCGAGCGCAGCTCGCACGTCAGCGGGCGAATATTCGGGCACAGCGTCGAGCGCCGGAACTTCGCCGGTCACGTCGGTCCCCATGCCGGGACTGGTTCCCCAGGTCACCTGCGGAGCCAGATCCGTCACATCAATGGTGATCTCGTGATCAAAGGAAGCCCCTTCATCGGTGAAGTACTGTTTCCAGTCTTCGATGGCTTTTTCGAACTCTGCTCCTTTCGGAGAATAAGCCCGATCACCGGAAGAAATATAGTCAAAGGTAACCTGATCCGGAGCAACCAGTCCGGCGCGTGCACCGGCTTCAATGGCCATGTTACAGATCGTCAGGCGGCCTTCCATAGACAGGCTGCGAATTGCTTCGCCGCAAAACTCAAAAGCGCATCCGGTTCCGCCGGCGGTTCCGATCATGCTGATCAGCTTCAGAACCATATCTTTGGCAGTAACGCCCGGCTGCAGTTTTCCAGTGAACTCCACCTTATAGTTCTTCGGTTTTTTCTGGCGCAGCGTCTGCGTGGCCAGCACGTGTTCCACTTCGGAGGTGCCAATCCCAAACGCGATCGAACCAAATGCGCCGTGCGTCGCGGTGTGCGAGTCTCCGCAAACGACGGTCATGCCCGGCAGGACAATCCCCTGCTCCGGCCCGATAATATGAATCACGCCCTGCCGGTCGTCGCCGAGCGGAAACAGCGTCACGCCGGTCGTCGCCGCGTTATCAGTCAATGCATCCACCTGCGCTTTGGCAATCGGATCGGTGATGTTCATCCGGTTTTCGTCCGTCGGCACGTTATGATCCATCGTTGCAAACGTGCGGTCCGGCCGGCGCACTTTACGGCCGGCGAGGCGCAGTCCTTCAAAAGCCTGCGGACTGGTCACCTCGTGAACCAGATGGCGGTCAATATACAGCAGCACTTCGCCGCCACCCAGGTCCTTGACGACGTGTGCATCCCAAATCTTGTCAAACAGTGTCTTACTCATGGCGGCAGAGGGTATATCTCCCGCTGACATGCATGCAAGCAAAAGGAAAGCGGGAAATTGAACCCCGAATCGCCATACAGATCTCGCAACTCCGTCAAAAACCCTCATGAAAACCGCTTGCCAAAGCAGGAATTGATACGTATAAAGCCCGCCTTTAATGGATTGCGCGAGTGCGCGTCCGAAGCGAGTGCTTACGCCGGTTTACCCCCGGATAAGCCAAAGCGGATTGTTCGAACAAATGAACTATAGAAAGGGGTAATGCCATGTCCGAAACGACATTGACGATTCAGGATCTGTTGGATGCAGGTCTGCACTTCGGTCATCAGACCAAACGCTGGAACCCGAAAATGAAGCGCTTTATTCACGGCGCAAAAGGCGGGATCTACATCATCGACCTCCAGAAAACCCTCGTCCATCTCAAGATGGCTCAGGAATTCCTGGACGACACCGTAATGAGCGGCCGCAAAGTGCTGTTTGTTGGAACCAAGAAGCAGGCACGCGATATCTTCAGAAACACTGCAGAAGACGCCGGGCAGCCTTACGTGGTTCACCGCTGGCTGGGCGGAATGCTCACCAACAACACCACGGTTCGCCAGAGCGTAAAACGCATGGAAGACCTTCAGGCCTTCTTCGGCGACGAAGCAAAACTCAAAACCATTTCCAAAAAAGAGCAGTCCATGCTCCGCCGCGAGCTGAACAAACTCGAACGCACCCTGACCGGTATCAAAGACATGACCCAGCTTCCGGGCGCCCTGTTCGTCGTTGATATCAACCGCGAAAAGCTTGCCATTGCTGAAGCTCAGCGCCTGAACATTCCGGTGGTTGCTCTGGTCGACACCAATACCGACCCGGATCTGGTCGACTATCCGATCCCGGGCAACGACGACTCCATTCGTTCGCTCTCGCTGGTTGCCAACACCCTCGGCGGATCCATTGCGAAAACTTACGCGGAATACACGTCCAAAAAAGAAGCGGAAGAAAAAGAACGCCGCGAAAAAGCCGCTGCTGAAAAAGCCGCTGCTGAAAAAGCCCGCGCAGAACGCGAAGCCAAAGAAAAAGAAGAAAAGAAAAAACGCGCGGAAGTCCTCAAAAAGCTAAAAGCTGAAAAAGCAAAAGAGGAAAAAGAGAAGAAAAAAGAAGCTGAAAAAGCTGAGTTTAAAGCCAAAGAAGCTGCTGAGAAAGCCGCTGAAGCTGAAAAAGCTGAAGAGGTAAAAGAAGACGCCCCGGCCGCCGAAGAAACTGTAAAAGCAGCTGCCGAAGCTCCGGCCGCGGAAGAAGCCGCTCCCGCCAAAGAAGAAGCAGAGAAAAAAGAAGATTGATTTAATAAAAAGGAAACGACTCATGAATATTACCGCTGCACAGGTTAAAGAACTGCGCGACGCAACGAACGTCAGTATGATGGACTGCAAACGTGCCCTTCAGGAAGCTGAAGGCGACATGGACAAAGCCGTAAAACTTCTCCGCGAACGCGGAATGGCTGTGGCTGCAAAAAAAGCAAGCCGCGTCGCCAAAGACGGAAAAATCTCTGCCAAAATTTCCAATGATGGAAAAACCGGCGTGATGATTGAAATCAACTGCGAAACGGACTTCGTGACCCGCAATGAAAAATTCCAGAGCTTCGTCGCTGAAATGACCGACAAAGCCATGGATGTCGACAACCCGGCTGAAGCGTTCAAAGATGAAATCACCGCCGCTATCGCAGAAATCGGTGAAAACATCGTTCTGCGTAAAAGCGAAAAATTTGTTGCTGAACAGGGCGCGGTTTCCTCCTACATCCACATGGGCGGAAAAGTCGGCGTGATGGTTGAGTTCGGCCTCGAAAACGAAGCCACCGCAACCAACGACACCTTCAAGGAACTCGGCCTCGACATCTGCCTGCACGTAGCTGCGGTCAACCCGATGGCCCTCGACCGCGACGGAATTCCGGCCGAAACCGTTGAAGAAGAAAAAGCCCTCTTCGCTAAACAGGTTGAAGGCAAACCGGAAAACATCGTTGAAGGCATCCTCAAAGGAAAACTCAACAAATTCTACGCAACCAACTGCCTGCTTGAGCAGGGTTTTGTTAAAGAAGACAAAACCAGCATCACCGACCTGCTTGCAGCCAAAGGAAAAGAGCTGGGTGACACCATCACCATCAAGCGCTATATCCGCTGGCAGCTCGGTGAAGCATAAGCATGTACTCGGAAGTTTCCAACCATTGGAAACCCAAAGGCCGCTCCTCACGGGGCGGCCTTTTTTGCATTCGCTGACGTTCCATAGTTTGGAAAAAGGACTGCCCCTCCAAACCCTGGGAATCAGGCTGAAGCTGCCTGATGTTTTCCAGACTCCGGAAAAACAAGAAGCCGCTCCGATGAACTCAGAGCGGCTTCGGTTTATTTGTGAAAAGAAAGTTTTCTATTCAACCACAATGCATTCAGTGATGACAACCGGTTCAACCGGCACATCGCTGTGTCCGCCTTTGCGGCCTGTAGCAACGCCCTCAACAGCTTTCACCACGTCCAGACCTTCAACCACTTTTCCAAACACGCAATACCCCCAGCCCTGCATGGTCGGAGCGCGGAAGTTCAGGAAATCATTGTTTTTGGTGTTGATAAAGAACTGTGCAGACGCGCTGTGGGGATCTGAAGTCCGGGCCATGGCAATCGTTCCCAGATCATTCTTGAGGCCGTTGTTCGCTTCATTGTCCACGGTGTTCGGTGCAGACTTCTGCTGCATCTCGGCAGTGAACCCTCCGCCCTGAATCATGAAATCCGCAATGACACGGTGGAAAATCGTGCCGTTGTAATGACCGCTCTCGACGTATTTCAGAAAATTGGCGACCGTATTCGGCGCTTTCTCCGCATCGAGTTCCAGCTTGATATCTCCCTTAGTCGTCTTCATTAAGACCATAGTTTTACTTTCCTTTACGGGTTCCGGTTGTTCATTCACGGACTGAACCTTTTCCCCCGCCTCAGAACTGCCGGTTAGAAGGAAGGTCGCCATGAGCATACTGCATAGAATCAGAACATTGTTTTTCATGTGCAAAAACCTATTGGTGTTTGGGGCGGTTGTCGATAAAGTTTGTCTTTGTTTTATTGAAAAAGGACCCGACTCGATGAAAGACAAAGCTTCTGCCATTTTATTGATTTCCTGCCCGGACCAGCAGGGAATTGTCTGCGCTGTAACCGACTTCCTGATGCGCCACGATGGGAATATTATCGACCTTGAGCAGCATACCGACACCGAGGAAGGTGTTTTCTTTATGCGTGTCGAATGGGAGCTGGAGGGATTTGCCCTGCCCCGTGACCAGATCAGCGAAAAATTCAGCCTGATTGCCGACCGCCACCAGATGAAAGTGGAACTGCATTTCTCCGACTACCGACCGCGCGTGGCCATTTTTGTATCTAAATTTTCGCACTGTATCCACGACCTGCTCGCCCGCCGGCATACCGGCGAGTACAATGTCGATATTCCGCTCATCGTCAGCAACCATCCGGATCTTGAACCGCTGGCAAAGATGTACGGTGTTGATTATCAGCTGATCGAAATCACGAAAGAAAACAAAGCGGAACAGGAACAGAAAACCATTGATCTGATGCGTGAATACAGCATCGACCTGATCGTACTGGCCCGTTACATGCAGATTCTATCCGACAATTTCTGCCGCCAGTTTCCCAACCGGATTATCAACATTCACCATTCCTTTCTACCCGCATTTGTGGGAGCCAAACCGTATCACTCCGCCCATCAGCGCGGCGTGAAAATTATCGGAGCCACCAGCCACTATGTCACCAGCGACCTGGATGAAGGTCCGATCATCGAGCAGGAAGTGATGCGGGTTTCTCATAAAGACTCCGTGGAAAGTCTGATTCGCAAAGGCCGCGACCTTGAAAAAGTGGTCCTTTCCCGCGCGGTCTGGGCACACCTGCAGAACCGGGTGCTGGCCTACAAAAACCGCACTGTGGTGTTCAGCTGATCATGTCGAAACGAACACGACAACTCCGGCATCCGTTCGAACGCGCGGCCATTCATCTTGCAATGGCAGTTATCCCGCGCCTGCCCCGATACGGCGTACTGGCGCTGGCAAAAATCGGAGGCCGAGCCGGCTATCTGTTTGATTCCCGCAGCCGACGGATCGGACTGGCCAATCTGGATGTGGCGTTTGGGGACACCAGAACCGCAGAAGAAAAAAAGCAAATCTTAAAAACCTCGTTCGTCACGATGGTGCGCACACTGCTCGACACATTCTGGTTTGCCCACCACTCGGGCAAACGCCTGGATAAATACGTTGTCCTCGATGACAGTTCTAAGGTTTTCTTTCAGGACAAGGCGCACATCTGCATTACAGCGCACTTTGGAAACTGGGAAATCATCGGACAGATGAGCGGACACAAACAGCTTCCGCTGCACAGCATTGCCACGCCTGTCAAAAATGAGCTCGTCAACAAGCATTTCATTCGCGCCCGCGAAGCAACCGGACAAACTATTATCCCGCGCAAAGGGGCCCTGCGGAAACTGCTCGGAATTCTTCGTAAAGGCGGGAAAACCGCTTTCCTGGCCGACCAGAACACCTCGGAAAATAACGGCGGCATCTGGGTTGATTTTTTCGGCCTGCCCGCAACGGTCACAGCCGCACCGGCCCTGCTCTCCGGCCGGACCGGCGCTGAAATTCTGATGGGGTTCTGCTCCCCGCTGCCCGGAGGGTACTACCGCATCTACTCCACAGGAACTTTTGATCCACCGGCAGAAACCGGAGAAGCATCGATCCGCAGGCTGACTGAGCAGATCACTCAGGTCACGGAAAAAGAAATTCGCGAACATCCGGAATACTGGCTGTGGATGTATAAACGCTGGAAAACGCATCAACCCGGCGACGATCCCACTAAATACCCGTGCTACAAAAAGAGCCGCCCGCAGTGAGCGCGCCTTTCTAAGATTGGATTCTCCAAAACTCGGAAGCCGACCTCCCGATCCGTGAAAAGCTTTCAAAAACAGGAAGCTTGCGTCCAGATCCGGAACGCTGGATCAACACAAACCGTTTTACAGCCTGGTTCCCGATGGAATAATGGTTTTTTTGGGAATGACGATGACACCATCACGAACCACGTAGGTATCTGTTTTTTCGCCATCCACCTTACCGTCCGGGGAAATATAAACGCTGTCGCCGATATGAACATTTTTATCGATAATCGCATTTTTAATGTAGCAGTCTTTTCCGATCCCCAGCGAAGGAACGCCTGGCGTCGGTTTTTTCAATGACTTTTCCTGCTCATAATAATCAGCCCCCATGATCACCGAATGCTCAATCACCGTTCCCTCTCCAATGACAGCCCGGGTCCCCACCACCGAATGCAGAATCCGGTGGCCCGAAATAATACATCCGTCTGAAAGCAGACAGCGGTTCAGGTCGCAGCAGTTGATTTTGGACGGCGGCAGATATCGCATGTGCGTATAAACCGGAGCCTCCGCATCATAAAAGGTGAATTCCGGGATCAGATCGGTCAGCGCCAGGTTTGCTTCATGGAACATTCCAATCGTCCCGATGTCTTTCCAGTATCCTTCAAAATTATGACTGAACACTTTCCTCTCACTGATTGCTGCCGGAATGATATGCTTTCCAAAGTCCGAATCATCGTTCGAACAAAGCAACTCTTTGAGAACATCCGCATTGAAGACATAAATTCCCATACTGGCCAGATAACACTCGTCTTCAAACATTGGCGCCCGCAAATCATCGAGTTCCGGACCATCACCCGGTTTTTCCGCAAACTTAACAATCTTGTTGGTTTCATCTACATGCATGATGCCCAGGGAACCGGCCTCATTGCGCGAGACCGGCTTGGTACAGATGGTCACATCCGCACCGCGCTCAATATGCTCTTCGATCACTTTTGAAAAGTCCATTCGGTAGAGCTGATCTCCGGACAGAATCACCACAAAATCGGGTTCGTTATGCATGAAGTATTTCATCGACTGACGCACAGCATCCGCCGTTCCCTGAAACCAGCCTTCCGATTCCGGCGTCTGCTCGGCCGCCAGCATACGCACGGCACCGCGCGAAAACTGATCAAACAGATATGTGGATTGAATATGGCGATGCAGGGATACGCTGTTGAACTGGGTTAACAGATAGATGGAGCGAATGCCGCTGTTGATGCAGTTACTAATGGGAATATCAACCAATCGGTACTTGCCGGCAATCGGAACGGCGGGTTTGGCACGATCTTTCGTGAGAGGCTGCAAACGGGTCCCGGCTCCGCCGCCAAGAATCAAACCGACTGTGTTCATAGATTTTCCTTTCGTTAAGACATCACGTCTACATGTCCATATACGATTCTAAGGTATAGCCGGAACCCTGTCCTCCATCCAGAACAAAACGTTTCAAACGCAACCATTCTTTTTAAACAAACAAAAAAAAATCAAAGTGAATCCATTGAAAACACAAAGCCTCTTAAGCCGATCGGCGCCGTTCCACCCACTCATATACCGCGGGCAAAACGAACAGCGTCAAAAAGGTAGACGTCAGCAGCCCGAACACCACCACGGCCGCCAGCGGACGCTGCACCTCGGCGCCCGCTCCGTGCGAAACCAGCAGCGGCAACAGCCCCAGCAGCGTCGTCAGCGTCGTCATAATGACCGGACGAAAACGAATCAAACTTCCGTTAATGACCGCATCGCGCACGCTTTGACCCTCTCGCCGCAAATCGTTGAAATCGCTCACCAGAACCATCGCGTCCTGCATGGCAATTCCGAACAGCGCAATAAATCCGATCGACGCCGGAACAGACAGATACTGGCCGGTCACCCACAGCCCGAACACTCCGCCGATCAGCGCGAGCGGAACATTCAGCAGAATCATAGCCGCATAACGCACACAATGATACGCAATCCACAGCAGGATAAAAATCGAAGCAATCACAACCGGCACAATCACACGCAGCCGCTGCATCGCACTGCGCTGCTGCTCAAACTGCCCGCCGTACTCAACAAAAATGCCGGCAGGTAACTCGACCTTTTCATCAACAGCCGACTGGATATCGGCCAGCACTTTACTGAGCGCCCGCCCCTGGATATTCCCCTGCACAACCCAGCGCCGCTGATTGTTTTCACGACTGATCTGCAGCGGCCCGTCAACGGACTCAATGGTTGCGAGCTGATCAAGAGAAACCAAGGCGCCGTCAGCAGAACGGATAAACAACTGCGCAAGCGCATCAGGGGTAGAACGGAACTCAGGCGCGTAGCGCAGATGAATCCCATAGCGGCGCGTATTTTTATAAAGCGTGTCAATGACCGCACCTCCAACCGCTGTTTCGATCTGTTCGAGCACCGCTTCACCGGGAATACCATAGCCTGCGCAGGCTTCGCGATCGAGCACCACCTTAACCTGCGGCTGGCCGAAACTCTGCTCGACAGAAAGGTCGACGAGTCCATCCACATCCTCCAGTACTGCTCGCATGGATTCTGCAGACTCCCGAATCTGGTCCAGATCTTCACCGTAGATCTTAATCGCCAACTGCGCTCTGGTTCCGGAAAGCATCTCGTCAAACATGTGCTGGATCGGCTGCGAAAAGTTAACCTGCAGACCGGGATAGTCGTCCAGCCGGTCGCGCAGCTCATCGAGCAGCTCGGCCTTCCGAACGTCCTCGCCCAACACCACATGAATCATCGCAAAGTTGACCGGATGCGGATGGCTGCCGGCTTCTGGGCGCCCAATCATCGCAACCACCTCCCCGAGGCCTTCCATCTGCATGATTTCATCGGTCAGCCGCTGAACAGACTCCTCCGCTTCATCCAGCGCGATCGATGGCGCCATGCTGACATCAATGCTGATCGCCCCCTCGTTCAGGACCGGAATAAATTCCGTTCCGATGCTTCGCAGTCCGACTGCGGCGAGCACCGTCAAAACGACAACCGCAGCAAATACAACCGCTTTCGCACGCAGTGCAGCGGAAAGCGCCGCCCGGTAACCGGCTTTTATCGCACGAAGAAATGCCGACTCCTTGTAGGGTTTCTCATTGATCAGGAAACTGGCGAGCACCGGCGCGACGACCAGCGCAAAAACAATCGACCCGCCGAGTGCAAGCATAACGGTATACGCCAGCGGCTTGAACATTTTCCCCTCAACCGCTTCCAGGGAAAGAATCGGAATAAAAACCGTAATCACAATCAGGATGGCAAAAAGGATCGGCCGCCCGACCTCTTTCGTTGCCTCGTAAATCAACCGGCAGCGATCCGCTTTGGTTCCGTGCTTCAACCCCAGAAAACGATGAATATTCTCGGTCACCACAATGGAGCCATCCACCAGCATACCGAGCGCGATGGCAATCCCGCCCAGCGACATCAGGTTGGCGGATACGCCGTAATGGTTCATTCCGATCACCGCGATCAGCGCGCAGAACGGCATGGCCAGCGAAACAATCATCGCTGCCCGGAAACAGCCCAGGAAGGCAAACAGAACCAGCAGCACCAGCACCATACCCTGCAGCAACGCCGTCTTGACCGTGCGGGTCGCATTTTCGACCAGATCAGCCTGCTCGTAATAAGGAACAAGCCTTACGCCGTCCGGCAGACCGGCCTGCACCTGCTCGACCTTTTTATAGAGATCTTCAATCACCTTCGACGAATTGGCTCCAAACAGCTTCATTACCAGCCCGGAAACCACTTCATGTCCCTCCCCGGCCATGACAAGACCGCGGCGCAGTTCGGGGCCATATTCAACCGTGGCCACATCACGGATCGCCACCGGGGTGCCTTTAAAGGTTTTGAGCGTGATGCCGCGAATATCATCCAGGTCGCGCAGCAACCCGACTCCCCGCACGAGATGCTCCTCGGAGTTCATCTGAAGATATTGCCCGCCCACATTGCGGTTATTGGCCTGCACGGCGGTCACCACATCCTCAAGCGCGAGGTTATACTGATGCAGCAGAAACGGATCGATCTGAATCTGATACTGAAGCACATGCCCGCCGGCACTCAGAATATCGGTCACCCCCTGAACGGTCTGCAACTGACGCTTCACCACCCAGTCATTGAGATCGCGCAGGTAGGTCAGCTTATCGAGCCCGCCGGTATCCGCCCCCTCATCCAGCTCGAGGTAATAAAGAAAGATCTGCCCCAGCCCGGTCGAAATCGGCCCGAGCGCCGGCGGCTCCCGCAGGTCCGGCAAATCGGCCAGCGCCGCAGTCAAGCGCTCCGAAACCAGCTGCCGCGCGAAATAAATATCGGTATCGTCCGTAAAATAGACATAGACCACCGCCATACCGAACGCCGACGTGGACTTCACCAGCGTGACATTCGGCAGACCGTTCATCGCCGTCTCAATCGGATAGGCCACCAACTGCTCGACCTCTTCCGGCGCCATGCCGTCGGCTTCTGCGAAGACCGGGACCATAATGGGCGAAATATCCGGAAACGCCTCCACATCCAGCTGACGGTATTCAACAACCCCCAGCCCGATAACGCCGAGCAGCGCCACCAGCACCAGTCCTCGGTTTTTCAAAACAGAATGAATGACTTTTTCAATCATAACGCCTCCTAGTGACCGTGACCTGCATGGGGATCCATTCCGCTGGTAACCATTTCGGCTTTCAGCGTAAACGCGCCGGCGACGACATAGTCCTCGCCGGCGGACAGACCCTGCCTGATTTCAACAAACCGGTCCCCGCGCTCCCCGAGAACAACATCGCGGGTCTCGAAACCGTGTTCGCTTTTGATAAAAACAACCGCCTGTCCGTTCACAACCTGAACAGCCCCGCGCTCAACGCGCACCGGAACCTCAACCGACTCCGTCACAATGCGAGCCCGCACAAACGCGCCGGGCATAAAGTCCTCACGCGCCCCTTTCAGAACGCAGCGGGCGGTAAAGGTGCGAGTCTCTTTGGAAATCAGCGGGCTGACATACGCAATCGTTCCGCGCGCGATGTGACCGTCGCGCGCAACGAACTCAACCGCCATGCCTTTTTCAACCCGATGCTGATACTGAGGATAAACAGAAATATCAACCCAGACGCTGGACAGATCCGCCACCTCAAACAGAACGCGATCCTCTCCGGCCACCTCGCCGACCGATGCGCTTTTGGCGACAACCTGTCCGTCGAGCGGAGCCGAGACCGTATAAACCGACAGCATCTCGCGATTTTCCAGCGATGCCAGAATATCGCCCTTCTTTACCCGGTCGCCAATCTCGACAAACACCTGGAGGATCACACTCGGGTAGCGCGCGGAGACCGCGGCGGCCCGATCCCGGTTCAGGTTAATTTCTGCCGGAAAAACAACGGATTTTGAAATCGTTCCGCCTGTTGCAGCGTTCATCTCAATTCCGATCTTTTTCGCAATCTCTGGAGAAACCTCGAGCCCACCCTCTTCTTCGTGGCCGTGGCCACTACACCCGAGGTCATGCTCATGGCCCTCGTGCTCATCATGCGCAGACGCTTCTGCCTGATGTTCGTGCGCAGCGTGGTCATGTGCGGCGTGATCATACCCTTCGCAGGAAGCATGTGCAGCGTGTTCTTCATGCGCCGAATGATCATGTTCCTCCTCACAGGACTCCTTCCTGTTCAGGCCTTCAAGCCCCGGCAACGTAAACTTCGTCGCGCCCTTTTCCTTACAGGAAGGACAATCACAACCATCCGCGTCATGAATATGCTGCGCGAAAGCCAATCCGCCCGCAATCAGGCACCCGATAATACAAATCATTTTTTTCATCTTACAACTCCTCCTCTAAAAACCTGGTAATCTCCGCCCGAGCAGCATGGGCGTCACGTAATGCTTCAATATGCCGAACCCGAATTTCAGCCAGATGCTGCTGGGCATTAATCAGCTCAAACCAGGAAAAACGCCCGGCGTCATAACCGGCCTTGCTCACCTCATAAGCCTGCCGGGCCTTCGGAAGCAGACGCTCGGCAGTCATCTCCGCCTCCGTCCTGGCGCCGCGAAAAATCGCAATGAGCCGCGACAGCTGCGCCTGCCAATCCCTCCGAATCTCCTCCCGCTCCGCAGCAAGCGCCTCGGCATCCAGCAGCGCAGCCGTCTCGGCAGCGCGTCCGGAACGAACAAAATTGAGCGGAATGGATGCCCCGAAAACAAAGCTGCTGAGCTCCTCGGCAGACTCATGCCTCATCCCGGCACCCAAGGTGATATCCGCAGTGTCCGCAGCCCGCTCCCGGGCGGCTTTCGCACGCAGCATCTCGACCTGCGCATCCAGACGCTGCAGAACCGGGTGGCTGTCAGCGAGCTGACGCTCACTGATTTCTTCGAGTTCATAATACGATCCAGCCAACTCCGCCATCTCAGATTCCGGCACCCCGATCAGCGAGGCCAGCTGAATGCGGGCCGCCTCAAGATCACCGAAACAACAGGTCTGCGAGAGCAGGATTTCCTCCATCGCCAGTTCGGCCTGAACCACATCCAGTTCCGAACCTCCGCCGGCTTCATAACGGGATTTCGCCACCTCGACAAAGGCGCGCCCCAACTGCTCCTGTTCAGCGCGCACGGCTCCAATCTCCTGCTGGGCGAACACATCTATAAACGCGCGGCGGACCTCCGAAAGCAGCTCCAGTTCGCGCACGGCACGGGACTGCTCAGCCACGTCAACCGCCTTGCCGGCAACCTGACGCTCCAGCGCACGTTTCCCGCCCCGCTCAAACGTCTGCTTTACGCTCAAAGTGTACGACGTATCGTTAACTCCATCGAGATCCCCGCCGACTCCCTCTGCCTCGAAATCGAGCTCCGGGTTTTTCCACAACCCGGCAGTCGACCGGGCCGCCGCAGCCGCTTCAGCTGCAACCTGAGCCGCCTGAAGGCGGGGGGAATTCTGCCGGGCACGATCCAGTGCCCGGTCCAGTGTAAGTTTTCCGGACTCTGAAAATCCGGTGTATGCAATACTGCAAAGCAGCACAAAAATAAATTTCATGTAATAACTCCTGATTGATCACTTAGCATTCATACGCGTCGATTCGCGGGTGAACACGTTCTCAAATCAGAAGCTGGACGGTCAGCAGATGCCTAAACTCTGCGTTTGGCAATCGCGGCGCGGTGAAAACCGCGCAAACCGGTTTTAATACAGAAATAACCGGAAGCTGCGGAGCGGGTAAATCCGTTACTGCCAGCGGAGGGACCATAACGGATGAATCCTTCACGCACGGTTCTTCATGGGAACAGCCACGGCAAATCGAATTGCAGATCCCGTCGGCAGAAGAATCTGCATGTGCATGATGTCCCGCCGAATGCGCACACGGCATCCCAAGCGTAATCAACGCAATCAAAGCCAGAATGGTCTGCTTGATTTTCATCATTCCGCATATATAAGCATATCATTCACCATTCGTCCAGCGGTTCCGACTCAATGAAGCAATCCGGCAGTGCTTTCATAAAAAGACGGCCATACCACTTCGTGGTGATCCGCGGATCGAGAATGATGACCCGCCCTTCGTCGCTGGACGTGCGGATCAGTCGTCCGATGCCCTGCCGGAATTTGATGACGGCCGAGGGCAGCGAATAATCCTTAAACGGATCGCCGCCGGAGGCTTTGATCTGTTCCAGCCTCGCTTCAATCAGCGGCTGATCCGGCACAGCAAAAGGCAAACGAACGATAATCACATTGCTGAGTGCATCCCCCCGCACATCCACACCCATCCAGAAACGATCCACCCCGAAAAGCACGGCGGATCCGTGCGACTGGAATTTGCGGATCATCATATTCGGTGGAAGACCGGTTCCCTGCACCAAAAGATCGTAGCCGTCCATTTCCAATGTTTCGCGCACGGCGTCGGCCACGCGGCGCATGAGCGATGTGTTGGTAAAAAGCACAAACGCTTTACCGCCGTTCTGCGCAATAAGCTGCGGAAGAACCTGAATCACCGCCTGCTCAAACGCAGGGTTCATGGATGGATCGGGCATTCCCTGTGGAATGACAACCCGCATCTGCTCGCTGTAGTTGAACGGGGAACCGACTTTCAGCTCATCGCAATGGTCAGCACCAATGCGTCCGCGAAACCATTCAAGGCTGTCGCCGACCGCCAGCGTGGCCGAGGTCATGACGACACTGGGAACTTCTTCGAAAAGCAGATCGCGCAACAGAGAAGAAATATCGACCGGAGCAGAATACAGAACCGTTTGACTGCGAACCCGGCCTTCCAGTCCCGCCCAGTACACGTGCCGTTTTTCGCTTTGCTTCAGATAACAGTTCAGAGCTTCTGCAAAAAACTTTCCTTTCATGCGAACGGATTTGAATTCCGCCTTGAGGTTTTCGTCTTCCATATCGCGCAGAACACGGTTGAGATGAAGCTCCATCTCGCTCAAAAGTTCAGGAAGTCGGGTTTCTACATCCGGCGGTTCCCGCAGACGAACTGTACTGCGACCCGCAGCCAGTTTATAGCGCGTGCGCATGGTTTTGAAAAAACGACCCGATTCCTCCCACAGGCGGTTAGTGATATCCGCGCCCTGCCCGTCGCGCAACACGGCAAACAGCCCTTTGCGGTTATCGCTGGTAAACAGTCGCCGTAACCAGTGCTCGACAGCATAGCGGGAAATACGCAGCCCCATGTGCGATGCGGCCACGTCCTCCATCTGATGCGCCTCGTCGAAGACCACCATTCCATAATCCGGCAAAAACGCTCCGCCCTCAGCTCGAACAGCCAATTCAGAGAAAAACAGGTGATGGTTCACAATCAGCAGATTGGCTTCGTGCAGTCCTTCACGGGCCTTCATCAGGAAACAGCGTTTGTAATCAGGACACTTTTTTCCGAGGCAGTTGCCCTGCTCAACACTAACCGCGCTCCAGACATCAGCAGACGGCTGGGGATCCAATTCCTGGCGGCTGCCCTCTTCGGCAGTATCCGCCCATGCACGAATGCGATCAACCTCGAACTCCTTCGATGGGTCGAACAGGTCACCACTCATCGAACGGGCGCGCGCCAGTCGACGCAGACAGAGATAGTTAGAGCGTCCTTTGACCAGCCGCGCCTTAAAATCGATCCCGAGTGCTTTTCTGAGAAAGGGAATGTCTTTTTCCATCAGCTGTTCCTGCAGCGTGATGGTGTAGGTGGCGACCACTGCCCGTTCATTGCGAGACAATGCGGTCAGCATCAGAGGCACGAGATAGGCAAAACTCTTACCGACCCCGGTTCCTGCTTCGACCGCCAAATGGCAGGAATTGGCGACAGCTTCGGCCACGGCCCGAGCCATCTGCTGCTGCTGGGGACGAACTTCAAACGGGAAATCGCTGTTCTCGTGAGCCAACTCCAGCGCGCCGCCTGGCGCGAAAAAACGGTCGGAAGCCAGCACAGTTTCAGGATGTTCCAGAGGTCGAATCATAGGAACCAGAGCCTACCGGAAACCAACCCGCGAATGAACGCCAATCGACGCAAATTTTCGAGAGATACCACATGAAGAGATATATGCGCCTGTGGTTTCCCGCACACTGAAAACCCGGTCATAAACCCGCTATTTCATCACTCCAAGGCCTACAGGCCAAGGAACTGGATGGCAAGGCCGGAAAGGCAGATCGTTCCGCCAGCCAAAGCATGAGTCCAGCGCTCCAGCTTATTGAACCGCGCAAAACTGACGCCCCATGAGGCAGCCATAACCACCGTCATCATCGTTCCGATCGTCACCGCACTGAATACAACAGCGACCAGAATGGTTCCAGAAAGACTGTGTTTGGCGGCGGGATACATCAGAATCGGGATGAGCGGCTCGCAGGGGCCGAGCACAAAAATGGTGAAGAGAATCCACGGAGTAATACCGGCCTTAGCGACCGGCTCATGAGAATGGGTGTGTTCACCGTGATGATCATGTGAATGGACCGGCACACCTGCTCCATCCAGATGCAAGTGGGTGTGCGGACGATTTTTGATTCCGCGATGAATCCCCCATCCTGCGTAAGCAAAACCGAACCCGATCAGCGCCCATGCCGCGAGGCTTCCGCGAAAAGCTTCAAAGGCCTCAAGCTTCATCACCGCCACACCGAAAGCAATTCCGATCAGCCCCAGCACCACGGAACTCAGCACATGCCCCAACCCGCACAAGAAGGTGATCCATACCGTTTTCGCCGTGCTCCAGTTTCGAGCACGGTTCATCACGATAAACGGGAGATAGTGATCCGGACCAAACAGCGTATGCAGAAAGCCGATAGACGCTGCGGTCCCGCACAGAATAGCGATTTCAGAGTTCATGAAACACTTATTTACCCTTCTGCTTCGCCAGCGTCAATCTCCGCTTTCTTGCGCGGTTTCAGCTGCGGGAACAAAATCACATCACGGATTGCATCGGAACCGCTCAACAGCATCATCAATCGGTCAATTCCGATCCCCATCCCTCCAGTCGGCGGCATGCCGGTTTCGAGCGCGCTGAGGAAGTCCTGATCGATCTTCGACTGGTCGCCACCGGCCTGCGCTTCAAAACGGCGGCGCTGTTCAAAGGCATCATTGAGCTCGCTATAGGCCGGCGCGATTTCCTTACCGCCGATAATCAGCTCAAAAACATCAACCAGAGACGGATCGTCATCACACGGATTCGCCAGCGGAACGAGTTCTGCAGGCAGGCGAGTAATAAAAGTCGGCTGAATCAACGTGCCCTCAATCGTTTTGTCATAGATTTCATGCGTGATTTTTTCGAAGTCAAAATCAGCCTCGATGGCAACATCAAGCTCGGCGGCTTTAGCGCGAGCGTCTTCGACGGTTTTCTCAAACCAGTCATCCCCAAGATTCTGTTTGATCAGATCGTGATAGGTAATTTCGTTCCAAGGTGTGGAAAGGTCGATCTTATTGCCCATCCACTCGACCTCAAGACCTCCGAAAATCGTTTCGGCCAAATGAGTCACCAGGCTCTGAACCAACTCCTGCATCGTACGCATATCGCCATACGCCTCATAGGTTTCAAGAACCGTAAATTCCGGGTTATGCGTACGGTCGAGTCCTTCGTTGCGGAAGTTGCGGTTCAGCTCAAACACCTTATCCATACCGCCGACAATCAGGCGTTTCAGATACAGTTCAGGAGCAATCCGAAAGTACATTTCCGTACTGAGCGCCTGATAATGCGTCTTGAACGGATTGGCGGCTGCGCCGCCGGCAATCGCCTGAATCATCGGCGTTTCGACTTCAAAGTAGCCGCGGCCTTCGAGGAAACGGCGGATTTCGCTCAGCAAACGGGTGCGCTTTTTGAAGAGATCCAGAACCTCGTCGTTGGAAATCAGATCCAGCTCGCGCTGACGGTAGCGGGTTTCCACATCCTGCAATCCGTGGAATTTTTCCGGCGGCGGCAAAAGCGATTTGCAAAGAAGCGTCCATTCGCTGACGCGAACCGTCTGCTCTTCGGTGCGAGTAATAAAGGTTTCTCCGGAAACCCCGATAATATCCCCAAGATCGAGCAGTTTGAACGCCGCAAAGTTTTCCTCACCTAGAATATCCTTCTTCACCATCAGCTGGAATTTTGCCGAGCCGTCGGAAATGTGGGCGAACGCCATTTTCCCCATTTTACGGATTGCAACAATACGTCCGCAGGCCCTCACCTGTTTTCCCTCTTCAAAATCTGCATGCAGCTTTTCAAGCGTAGCGGTGCGATTAAAGGCTTTGCCATACGCCGGGAATCCCGCGTCGGCCAGTTTCTTCATATTTTCAATGCGCTGTTGGCGATATTCATTGTCCTGCATAGAATTTCTCCTGAATCAAAACCGGGCATACTACCCGTGAACACTGCCCGGTGCAAGACGAGGCAGCTCTTTTTCCAATGTCTGGAAAAAATAACTGGAGCCGTTATGCTGTGGTTTCCAAGGTTTGGAAAAGCAGCCTATTTCGGCGGAAACCCAACGGGCTGGGTCAAAATCACGTGCTGGGACGGCGTGAGTTTCATGGCCTTGTGAAGATCCTCTTTCTCGACCCAGCCGAGAACCACAGTGTTCAGTCCTTCAGACGCACAGAAAAGATACACATTCTGGCTGATAAATCCCGTATCGGTCGCCGAATAGAATTCTTTTTCACCGCGCAGACGATCATAATCGGCCACATAAATGAGATTGACCGGAGCTTTCTGCGTAAAGGGCTGAACCCCGGTTTTTTCGCGAATGTCTGCCGTCATTTTCTGAATCAGCCGATTCGCTGCTGCATCATACAGATAAAGGCCGGTCGGCAATGCCACGTACAGATCGATTTCCTGACTGTTGCGGGCGCTGGGTGCCGTACGTTTACCTCCGTCACGGTTAATTCCGCAGGCGGCCCACAGCAAATCGGACAAAAGCTGGTTATCCAAAAATTGATCTGAAAAAGCGCGGGCGCTTTGGCGGGCGGCTAATGCCTCCCGCAACGGCATCCCTCCGGTTTTGCGGGGCGCCGGCAATTGCAGGTCGCCGCCAAAGACCGACAGAGACAGGAATGCACAAATAACAAAGGTCGTCCGTTTTCTCATGAGATCAGCTCCTGCATCAGACAGTAATCCGGGCAAACTTGCGTTTGCCAACTTTAAGAATCATGCCGTCTTCCGGGGTAATGGCCGCCTGGACGTCGGTGATCTGCTCGTCATTAATACGAACTCCGCCCTGCTGAATCAAACGACGAGCCTCGCCGTTCGATGGGGCAAATTTTGCAGTCACCACCAGATTAATCAGACCGATTTCTTCGGCAGGCAGGCTCACTTCCGGCATATCGTCGGGCAGTTCCTTCTGAGCAAAAATGCGGGCAAATTCCTCGGAGGCCTTCGCGCCTTCGCCTTCGCCGACAAAACGATCAACCACACAGCGGCCGAGTTCATCCTTCACCGCGCGCGGATGCAGTTCGCCGGAGGCGACTTTGGCCTGCATGGCTTCGATCTCTTCCGGCTTGCGACAGAGAATGTAGAGGAAGTATTTCCACATCAGCTCGTCGCTGACGCTCATAAGCTTGCCGAACATTTCCTTGCTGGACTCATCAATGCCGACATAGTTACCGAGGCTTTTGCTCATTTTCTGTACACCGTCGAGTCCTTCGATGAGCGGCAGAGTCATTACGCACTGCGGGTGCTGGCCGTAGACCTTCTGCAGCTCACGACCGAGCAGCAGGTTAAAGAGCTGGTCGGTTCCTCCCAGCTCCACATCGGCTTCAACCATCACAGAGTCATAGGCCTGCACGAGCGGATACAGGAATTCAACGAGTGAAATGGGCTGATTGGCGCCATACCGCTTGGAAAAGTCGTCACGCGCCAGCAGCTGGGCGACGGTGACATGCGCGGAAAGACGAATCACATCTTCGAACTTCATTTCGCCGAGCCACTCAGAATTGAAGCGGACTTCCGTTTTTGCCGGATCGAGGATTTTGAAGACCTGATTTTTATAGCTTTCGGCGTTAGCTGCCACCTGTTCGCGCGACAGCGCCGGGCGGGTTGCCGATTTGCCGGACGGGTCACCAATCATTCCGGTGAAGTCACCGATGATAAAAACAACCGTATGACCCGCATCCTGAAATTCGCGCAACTTGTTGAGACCGACGACATGGCCGAGATGAATGTCCGGCGCGGACGGGTCGGCACCATACTTGATGCGCAGACCGCGCCCTTCTTTCGCAGCAATTTCGAGTTTCTTCTTCAGTTCGTCAGCGGAAAAAAGGTCCACATGACGGGCGGTCAGGAATTCAAGTTGTTCGTCAATTGTCATAATGCGCCGGATCAAACCAAAAAAAGGCGCAAGCGGCAAGTACCGGCAGTTGTTTATTCCCAGTCCACCACCAGACTTCCGTAATAGGTGGTGTCGGTTTTCTTGCGTCCACCCTCCGGCTGGCTGTTGTAATCGTTTTTAAGTCCGACGCGAAGCTTCCAGATTCTGGAATCACCCAGCGGCAAATCAATCCAGCTGTTCTGCGTCAGCAGATAATTTGCAAAATCCTCGACAGACGGAACCCATGCCAGCTCATTGTTCATCTCAAAACGGTTGGTCCAGCGATAAAAATGCTGCACACCGAAATCGAGGCCGATGCTGTCAGAGTTTTCTGTACCGTCTTCGTACGTTTCATACCGATAACTCAAACCGGTATTTCCACTCAGCTTATAATGATCTTCGTCCGCGAACCGATAGCTCAAACCACCGGCTGTAACAGAACGCAGTTTGATGTTTTCAAAGACATCGTTTTCCAGTTCCTGACGAATGTACCAACCCCACGGATCATTGAAGTATGAGGTGTAACGCATGCCGACTTTGCGCTCATCAACAGTTTTATCGCCGTCGGTCTCCTTGCGGTCATAAGATCCATAAAACTTGAGCTGGTCGTTTTTACTCGCCAGCGTTGCGGACACATTCACACCCATATTCTTTTCATCCGTGTTGCCGGATTTTCCAGAAATATTGCCTGCCGCCTGATAGTTCCATTTTCTCTTCATGGCGGCGACGACCTTCTCACGAGCGACAATCTCAGGATCCCGATCAGCCTCCCGCCATCCCTGCCGAACCGATGTCAGCGGAGCAGCAAGAACCCCGTCAACTCCTGAAATCTTCACAGCCCCCTCTGATGCCGCCGCAACGGTTCCCGGCATCACTGCGCCGCTGGACAGACGCACAAACATCGGATCATCACTCGAAAATCCAATCACCTGGGCACGGTCAACCGTAAGCTTTCCGGCGAACCCGGTTTCGATTTCAATCGCGCTTTCCGAAATCGCTGCAATTTCCCCCTTCAGCACAGTTCCATCCTGAACCAGGACTTCATCGGCGAAAAGGACCGTGGAGAACGACCAGCAGGCAATCAGCAAAGTTTTTTTCATAATATTCCTTCTTTCTTTCTTTCGGGAGAAACTACCGTGAGAAGAACCGGGGATCAATCAAAAGAAAAGGCGTTCTGAACTGAATCAGAACGCCTTTTCGATCCGGAACAGGACGGATTACTCAGCCTTGTCGCCCGGATGCCACTCTTCGCCGCCGAGATTCAGGTCGTCGAAGGCGGAGGAAAGGTCGACGAGCTCTTCGCCCGGCTTCAGGCCGGTCAGAAGATCATCGCTGATCTCAAAGTCCTCATCCGCGATGGCAGCAGCCTTGATGCTCAGGCCGATGCGGTGTTCAACCGGATCAATCTTCACAATACGGGCTTCAACCTCATCACCAATGTTGAGAACGTCTTTGACCTTTTCAACACGCTCGTTGCTGATCTGGCTGATGTGCACCAGGCCGTCGATTCCGTCTTCGAGTTCAACAAACGCACCGAAGTTGGTGAGCTTGGTGACTTTACCATTGATCTTCTGGCCTTCTTTGTAGGTGTCTGTAATGCGTGCCCACGGATCTTCCTGAGCCTGCTTGAGACCGAGGGAGATGCGCTGGTTGGATGCATCGATTTCCAGAACGATGGTGTCGACTTCGTCACCCTTCTTGAGGACTTCAGACGGATGGTTGATCTTGCGGGTCCAGCTCATGTCGGACACGTGAATCATTCCGTCTACGCCGTCTTCGATTTCCACGAAAGCACCGTAAGAGGTGAAGTTGCGGACTTTTCCGTGTACGAGCGAACCGATCGGGTATTTGAGTGCGGCCATTTCCCACGGATTTTCTTCGGTCTGACGCATACCGAGCGAGATTTTCTTTTCGTCGGTGTTGATGCTCAGAACAACCGCAGCCACTTCGTCGCCGACTTTCAGTACGTCGGAAGCACGCTGAATGCGTTTGGTCCAGGAGATTTCGGACACGTGAACCAGACCTTCAACGCCCTCTTCGATCTGAACGAAGGCACCGTACGGAGCCAGGCTGACCACTTTACCCTGAATGCGGGCACCGATCGGGTATTTCGCGTCGATGTCTTCCCACGGATTGGACAGGGTCTGCTTGAGACCAAGCGAAATGCGTTCTTTCTCGAGGTCGATGTCGAGAATCATCACTTCAAGTTCGTCGCCGACTTTGACCATTTCGGACGGATGGTTGATGCGGCCCCAGCTCATGTCAGTGACATGCAGCAGACCGTCGATGCCGTCGAGATCAACAAATGCACCGAAGTCGGTGATATTTTTGACGGTACCTTTGCGAACCTGACCGGTTTTGATTTCGCCCAGCAGTTTCAGTTTCTGCTCACGGCGGGACTCTTCAATGATTTCGCGGCGTGATACAACGATGTTTTTGCGCTCTTTATTGATTTTCAGAATTTTGACTTCGAGCGTCTGGCCAATGTAGTCGTCAACATTGCGGACCGGAACGACATCCACCTGGGAACCCGGCAGGAACGCGTCCGCGCCGATATCCACGATGAATCCGCCCTTGATGGCGCGAGTGATGGTTCCTTCAACGATGCTGCCTTCTTCGCATTCGTTAACGATGTGATCCCATTTGCGCTGCTGTTCAGCACGTTTTTTGCTCAGGATGACCATGCCGTGTTTGTCTTCAAGGCATTCGAGCAGAACTTCGACTTCAGAGCCGACAGCCAGCTCATCGATATTGTCGAATTCGTTACCATCAACGATTCCTTCAGATTTATAGCCGATGTCGATGAGGACTTCGCCGTCATGGATTCGCAGAACTTTTCCTGGCACGATTGAGCCGGTGGTGAAGTCCTTGAGGGTGTTGTTGTACATTGCGTCGACAGCTGCGGGATCCATGCCGATGGTCAAGCTGTCGGTGTTAGTTGTTTCTTCCATAATTTATGGTTTTCCATATATTCCGGTGACTTGAGCCGCCGACCTCAGTGCCTGCGCCCCGTCCCGGGGTTATTTCTCCTCTGTACGAAACGCTCACGGCCACCCGGCCGGTTTTTTCGCAATTTCGTACTTCCAAAAGAGTCGAAATAGTAGTGATTCGGCCAGCAAAGACAAGGCTCAAATTCCTATAATTCCATTGGCAAACTGACTCAAAATAACGCACCCGAACAGCATATCTGCCGCCGACGTCGGATAATCGGAAAAATGGAACAAGCAGCGCGCTCGCACAGTCGGGAGCCCCGGGGCTCCCGACTGCTTACCATACAGATCAACGGATCCGAAACCGCCCTGCTATGCTGTATTAATTTTCAAGCCAATACGCAGGGCGTCCGTGTTCCGGGATTTGAAACGTTCAGCTCAGTGCGCCTCTTCCTTCTCTTTCTGTGCCGCGGAAATAACTTTCTGGGCAATATTGGACGCCACCTGTTCATAACGGGAGAATGCCATTTCGAAGGATCCCTGCCCGCTGGTGATCGATCGAAGTTCTGAGCAGAATTTGAACATTTCGACCTGCGGCACATCGGCTTCAATCACCTGCAATCCGTCTTCCTGACCCATGCCGAGAATCCGCCCGCGTTTGGTATTCAGAATGCCGTTGATGTCGCCCATGAATTCATCAGGCACCATTACTTTGACGCTCATGATCGGTTCAAGCAGAACCGGACGGGCATTCTCAATGGCTTCGTGCAAAGCACGTGATCCGGCGATTTTGAAGGCAACCTCGGAAGAGTCCACATCGTGGTAGGAACCGTCATAGAGTTCGACCACCACATTACTGACTTCTGCTCCGACCAACGGCCCCTTGGACATTCCTTCCGCGAACCCTTTCTGGCAGGCAGGAATAAAGTTTCCGGGAATGGCGCCACCAACAATCGCATTCACGAACCCTTCTTCGTCCGCAGAGTTTTTGGGACGAATACGCACATAGCACTCACCGTACTGACCGCGCCCCCCCGACTGCTTTTTGTGCTTATAGTGCCCTTCTCCTGAAACGGTTATGGTTTCCTTGTAGGCTACTTTCGGTGTGTGATGGTCAATATCGACTTTGCTGCGATGTTTGATGTGCTCCAGGGTTACGTCGAGATGCATGTCGCCCATTCCCCACAAAATGGTTTCGTGGGTTTCGGTATTGCGCTCCACACGAATGGACGGATCTTCTTCGGCAGCGCGCTGAAGAGCCATGCCGATTTTATCTTCGTCTCCCTTGGTTTTCGGTTCCACCGCATACGCGGCAACCGGATTCGGGAATTCAATCGGTTTGAAAACAGTGTCGTCGCCGACAGCGCAAAGCGTGTCGTTCAGAAATGTGTTCTTCAGCTTGGGAATGGCAACCACATCCCCGGCTTTGGCTTCCTGGCAATCCGTCTGTTTTTTACCATTTACGAACAGAATACTGCCGATGCGTTCTTTCTCGCCTTTCGTGGCATTAAACACTTCGGTGTTCGGCCTGAGCGTGCCGCGATAGACGCGAACAAAGCTGAGCTGTCCGACAAAAGGGTCGTTAACCGAGCGACGGACGATACCGGCAAACGGCTCACTTTCGCCGGTGGCCACTTCATGCCCATCGGCACATTTGATCGGATAGTCTTCCGGAGACGGGAACAGGCGGCTGATCGAATCCATCGTTTCTTTCACCCCCACGTGTGATTTTGCCGAACAGGCAAAAACAGGAATCAGATGGGCTTCGTGCACGGACTTGCGCAGGCCATCTGAGAACTCGTCAGCCGTCAGCTCTTCGCCTTCAAAATATTTTTCCATCAGCGCATCATCGGTTTCTGCCGCGAGCTCAATCAGATGGTCGCGAATCGCCTTCACCGTCGCGGCGAGATCCTCGGGGACCTGATCCGTCGGCGTATTGAGCAGGTCGATTTCGGCCTTGCCGTCGGTGGTCGGCAGAACCACCGGCACGCAGCGGCTGTCGCCCCACAGGGCTTTAATGGCAGCCAGCGCCTTATCGAAATCAGCATCATCTTTGTCCAGTCCGTTGATGACAATTCCGCGCGGCAGGTTCCGCTGTTCACAGACCTTCCATGCGCGGTTGGTTCCCACCTGAATACCGGAAACCGCGTCGACCACCATCAGTGCCGCATCACTGGTTTCAGCGGCGCAAATGAGCTGGCCGATAAAATCCGCATAGCCGGGAGTATCGGTAATGACAAAGCGGCGCTGTTTGCCACTGGCAGCGGTGTACACGCCGTCAAACGGCTTGGCGAAAATGGAAATCTGGTGTTCCTGTTCTTCGGGAGTCCAATCGGCCATACTGGTTTTATCGTCAACGGACCCGATGCGGTCATTGGCACCAAGGATATTGAGCATCACGTCCAGCAACGAGGTCTTTCCGCTCCCTGTATGCCCCATTAACGCAAAATTACGCACACCTGCAATCGGAATCCCCTTCATTGTTGCTCTCCTTGGTTTGTTAACTTTCTCCAAAAACAGCGCCTACGCACAGCGTATGGCGCACAGGAAGCTCTAAGATACACAGTCGGCAAGTGCGCGACAATGAATTTTCCAAACATTGGAAGATAGAAATTCTGCAACCGCATCTTTTCCACCCCTGGAAACGCGAAGGGCAGACTTTTCAGTCTGCCCTTCTTTTCTTCCAATGACTGGAAGCCTAAGGAATGCGGACTAAAACACGGTAGAAACGGGCGCCATCGGGGCGGGTATCGCTGCAGATCATATCGCTGCCGTCGCCAGCCACATCAGTCCAGCCTTCAAGGTCTGTCCATACTCCACCAACCAGGCTGTCTGTAACCTGCACGGTGTAATAACAGCCAACCTGCGAGTTCCACGCGATGAGCGACGTGTCGCCTGCCTGGCTTTGATCATGCGAGATGCGAAAATAGTCGCCCGTGTCATAGCGGTCAGTTCCGAGAGCAATCTCTTCTCCGTCCGCAAATCCATCGCCGTCGGTATCGGCCAGTGGATCAGGAGCGGCTTCGGCCTGTACGACTTCGGCCCCCAAAGCAATGTAATCCATTACTGCACCTAAGTGATCGAACTCATAACTGCCGAGATCGACCCGGTTGCCACCGGCAAAGTCGGCGGCACGGGGACGTTCATTTTTCGCCAGATCAACAACAGGGGCCAGATAGTAGGTTCCCTCATTGATACACGGCGAACCGGACTGCAACGTATAGTCCGCGTTAAAGAGCGGATCGGCATCAAAGGAAAATACCGCGTTAGCATGACCGAACTCAATATCGCTGTACCAAATATTGATGACCTCATCATCAACATAAATATTCGGAGCCACGCTGTTGGTCATCAATCGTGATGCTCCACTGATGGTCGCATTCGATGATGTGTTGCCCCAGAAGATCATATTCCGGAAGAATGGACGGCCAGCCGAACTGAGCCCCCCGCCGCGAGTATTGGCATGGTTGTCGGCCACGGTGCAGTTGACACCAATTGGCGCACAGCCATTCTCGACATAGATACCGCCTCCCAGGCCGAACGCCGGTTCCCAGGCGTTTTCTTCATAATCCGGATCTTCCGCCCAGGTCCGGTTGCCGGCAATCAGGCAGTTGATCAGCTCAGGAGCACTTTGATTTAGGATCAAAACTCCGCCGCCGTTTTCGTCCAATGACGTGATATCTGCCGCTTCGGAATTTGACAACGGGAACAGTACTGGCCCAAAAACAGGCAGATCGCCAATATTAAAATAGTTCGGTGCTTCGTTATTGACGATCACACACTGCCGGATTGAAGCATCACTGCCGGAGAGCGTAATCCCTCCTAAACAGTTAGAGATTGTGGTCCAAGTTATCTCCGCCAGATTATCATCCTGGATGTAAACTCCGCGGCCTTCGTGGTTGTAGACTTTGGATCCCTGAAGCAACACGCCGCTGCTTTGGCTTGCGTACAAACCATACTCCGAATCCGCGAGCGTACAGTCAATGATGTCCGGACCGCCGCCGCAAATCGAAATCGCTGCGAGACCGCAATTCTTGATGATGCAGTCACGGATCACAGGGCTCGCGTTGCTTATCTCGATTCCCTCTTCCGGTGCCAAAGGCGCCAAATCGTCTGAGGCATCAATGGTAAAACCCTGGACAACCGTATGGAGGTTTTCGTTGTTGATGAACACAAAACCGGAGCCGTAGGCGTGTGTGCGGATCTCGGTCACAGCCGCACCGTTCCACGAACGAATGGTAATTTCCTTTCCGCGCGGAGTAATATCGTAGTTCCCTAATCCTTCATAGAGCCCGTCAGCAACCAGAATGGTCATACCATTCACCGTATTGGAGCTGTCGATCGCCTCCTGAATTGCATCAAACGGATAGGTGATAGAACCGTTTTCATTGGTATTGCTCCGCTCAGGATCGCCCGGATACCCGTCGTTGGCTTCAATGTCGTCGTCGTCATCGTCGTCCACAAAGACCGGATCCACTGGATTCACCGGCTGACTGCCAAACAAATTAACCTCATCACCGTCCGTCAAGCCGTCTCCATCCGTGTCCTGCACAGTCGGATCAGTCCCGTTCAGATACTCTTCCAGATTGTTCAGGCCATCGCCGTCCGTGTCAACGGCCGGGTCGGCACCGGTCGCCGAACCAAAGTGGGCGAGTTCCCAAATATCCGACATCCCGTCGCCATCCGTATCAACATAATCGGGATCATGCACCTGAGGGTCTGTGCCCTTGCGGTATTCAAGAAGGTTGGACGCCTGATCTGAATCCGGATCACCGGTTGCATCATCCACCGTCGGATCCAGTTCGTTGTTGACCTCCCATCCGTCGGGCATCCCATCAAAATCGGAATCGGAGTTATGGGGATCTGTCCCACTGTCAAATTCGGTATAGTTGCTAAGGCCATCGCCATCGAGATCCGCCGCAGCATCATTAAGAAGCGGATTAAGATCGTTGTTTATCTCCCAGTTGTCCGGCATTCCATCCGTATCGGTATCAGAACGTCTGGGATTGGTTCCTCTTCTGTATTCATCCAGATTGGTCAGACCATCCGAATCCGGATCCTCAGCGGCATTTCCAATAGTAGGATCGAATTCATACAACACTTCCCAACCGTCCGAAAGCTGGTCGCTATCGGTATCGAAATTATGAGGGTCGGTATCGTTCTGATATTCCTGAAGGTTCGTCAACCCATCACCGTCCCAATCCTCTCCGCCGTCAGCGGCCAAGTTCGGGTCGAGACCATTTTCAAGTTCCCACTTGTTAGGTATGCCATCACCGTCAAGATCGGGATCGAGCGGATCGGTACCGTTGGCCACTTCCTGTCCGTCAGAGACTCCGTCGTTATCAGTGTCCGGATCCTGAGGGTCGGTACCGCGGTTGTATTCCTCGAGATTCGTAAGGCCGTCATCATCGGCATCCGCATCGGCATCATTCACCAACGGATTGAAGCCTTTATCCAGCTCCCAACCATCGTCCATGCCGTCACCGTCCGTGTCCGGATCCAAAGGATCGGTACCGTTCTGGTACTCTTCTGTATTGGTCAGGCCATCGGGTGCCAAATCCCCGTCTTCGTTTTTATCTTCATCCCCGTCCGCGTTATATTGCGCCGGATTTAATCCGTATTTAACCTCCCAGCCGTCCGGCATGCCGTCGCCATCGCTGTCAGGGTTGTTCGGATTGATTCCCTGCGAGATTTCATCACCATCTAAAATTCCGTCATCATCAGAGTCTGCATCAAGCGGATCGGTACCATCGGTGATTTCTACTCCATCCAACAGCCCATCGTCATCCGAATCGTCATCCCATGGATCTGTTCCATTAAGATACTCCTGCAGGTTGGTCAACCCGTCTGTATCACTGTCAACGGCCCCATCGGCAGGATCTGTATATACAAATCCATTATCCAGCTCCCAGCCATCCGGCATGCCATCCTCATCACTATCCACAAATTCATAGCAACCCATATCAATAGGCAGAAGCCCCAGCGATCGAGAATTTCCATCCAGATCGTTTTCCGGAATAACATTTGTGCCCCAGACAAAGCTGGTATCCGGAACGCCCCGACTATATGCCGCCGATGGGATGGCTGATAAATGATAATCTCCGGAACCCACAAACAACGGATCCCCTGTTCGAATGCCTTCACCACTGTACCCAAACTGGATATTACTGAAGTCAACGGCAATACTGCCGGTACGACAGTGAATATTCGGATAATGATAGCGATTGGTGCGCACATTATCTTCGATCAGCGCATCATTGGCTGTGTTGTCCCAGAAAATCATGTTCAGCAACTGCGGATACCCGCTGGAACTGATTCCACCACCACGTGTGTTGGAGTGGTTATCCGCAACGGTACAGTTCACTCCGGTCGGATAACATTCTGTACCGATATAGACTCCACCGCCCAACCCATATGCCTGAACCAGTTCGTTGTCTTCATTGTATTGCGGACTCGGATCATCCGCCCAGGTTATATTCCCGACAATCAAACAGTTGCGAATTAATGGCGATGCGCCGCGCAGCAGCAATAACCCTGCTCCGTTTTCATCCTCATCAACAGTATCAGTCAAGCCTTCTGCTGTGTAATCCACCAACCGTATTGCCACCCAATCACCGCTTTCATCGGTGTAATAGGTTGGCGCATGATTTTCTTTGACAATACAGTTCTCAAAGAGAGATACGCTGTTATCGAACGTAACGCCGCCCAGATTGTGAATAAAGGTGGATCCAGACACGCGCGCATCCGGGTCGTCAATCACGACCAGACCACGACCGAGACAGTTGGATACGACCGTATCCTGCACAACCATTCCGGAACTGTAATAGACCTGAATCCCCACACCGGCATCACCAGCCCGACCGATTCCTATGGTATAAATGTTATTGCTGATAATAGCAGGTGTGGAATCAACCGCCTGAATTCCCCATTTAGTCATGGTTATTTCGCAGTTTTCGATGACTGGAGCCGCACCGCCGGAGCAGGAAACAGCCGACAATTCACATTCATAGATGAAACAATCCTGAAGAACAGGCGCAGCATTGCTGACCACAATACCATCCACCTGATCACAATCGCCATCACTGGAACTGCACAGCGTTGTCGTTAATGAAAACCCTTTAATGACAGTATTGGTTGTCTCTTCAGAATTAATCAGGAAAACGGGGCCGCGGCCATCACTGCTGATAACTGTTCCATCCCGGTCATTCCATGAACGAATCGTAATAGCTTTACCCTGCGGGTTAATATTATAATTTCCATTCCCCTGATAATCTGTACCCGGCATCACTAGAACGGTCAGGCCGTTTGAAGCGGCATTAATCCCTTCCTGAATGGCATCAAAAGGATGAGCATAGGAACCATCTTCCGCAGGGTCAGAAATATATGTAGTACCTGGCCATGGATCATTGGGGCCATCATCATCCACGAAAATCGGGTCGCGAGCATTGGTTGGGTCGGTATTCAGAGCAATTTCATCTGCATCCAAAAGGCCGTCATGATCGCGGTCCGTCGTTGCCGGATCCTCAGGCACGAGCGGGTTCCAGCCATTCTCGACCTCCCAGCCATCCGGCACACCGTCGTTGTCTGTATCTGCGTCCAAAGGATCGGTGATGTATCCATACGTCCCATTGACTTCTTCACCATCGGTCAGACCATCATTATCACTGTCGGCATCCAAAGGATCGGTTCCCAATGTGTACTCTTCAAAATTGGTCAGCCCATCGCCATCCGCATCCAGACCACTGTCGTCCACAAGCGGATCCAACCCGTTTTCAAGCTCCCAACCATCCGGCATGCCATCACCATCACTGTCAGATGAAGCCGGATCGGTTCCGCCTGCATACTCGTCTTCATTCAGAACACCATCTCCATCCGGATCACCGGCGCGGTCATCCAGCAGAGGATTTAGTCCGTACCGGACCTCCCAGCCATCCGGCATGCCATCGTCATCACTATCAGAAGCCAGCGGATCTGTTCCGTAATCGAGCTCCCCATCCACAAAGCCGTCTGCATCCGCATCGGTTCCAGCGGCATATGCATTAGTGGAAACAAATCCATCACTGCCATCCACCAACCCATCGCCATCCGTATCCGGAGTTCGCGGATCTGTGTTATAAATCTGAACCTCATCGAGTCCATCAATCAAACCATCACCATCCTGGTCATTGAGGGTTGGATTCAAACCGGCAAGATATTCTCCCCAGTTATTGATGCCATCACCGTCCGGGTCAGAAAACGGACCGTTTGTAATCGAGCCGCCGAAATATTCCTCTTCCCAGCTATCCAACATCCCGTCGGAATCAACATCATAGGAAACCCCGAAAATCTGCAGCCCGCTGGTTCCGTCGGCCAGGTAGATATAATCCCCACGGGCAAAAACCGCATTCCCGCCGCCATAGGTTGGATACTGGACAAAATGGACAGGATTCTGCAGATCTGTGATATCCAGCACTTCAAGCCCACTGTCTCCTTCCGCAATGTAGAGGAAGTTGCCCGCCACATAGATATCACGCGGAATGGCTTCAGTAGCGATTGCCTGCCTGCCGTCCAGTCGGTTCAAATTCATGTCAAAGATCCCGACTTCCTTGCTGCGCGAAGCGACAAACAAACGGGATCCATCTCCGCACACCGCATACAGACTGGGAGACGTGGACGACCCCAGCAGAGCTGATGTTCGATATTGTGGATCGGTTGGGTCTGAAATATCAATGGCTGTAACCGTATCATTGCCCGTTACAAGATAGGCTGATGACCCAGAAACGTAGACATCAAACACATACTCTCCGCCCATACTTTTGCGTCCGGCAAGAACCGGTGACGAAGGGTTACTGATATCTACAACCTCCAACCCGCCAACATAATATCCACCATTACCATCAGCAATATACGCATAATTTCCCTGCACAACAACACGCACGGCTTTTCCCGGAGTATTATAAGAAGCCAGTTTTGTTGGAATCAAAGGATTCGATACATCAACCACCACCAAACCGTTTGTACCATCTGCAATACAGGCAATTCCATTGGTTGTAACGGCAACTCCGCTGGCAAATCCATCGGTATTCAACGATGCAATACCAAATCTCTCACCAACAGCCCCCAAAGAACCGGCCCGGAACGGATTTTCCGGATTGGATATATCAATAATGGTCAAACCAGCGTCGCCGTCAGCGATGTATGCATAATCACCCACCACAACGACGTCCATTGCTTCGTCACCGGTGCTGATCCCCACTCGATCAACAGAGTCCAGCAATCCGGTTGTGCTGAGCGGACTAAATCCATACTCCACCTCCCAACCGTCAAACAGACTGTCTCCATCCGTATCGGCATTCGTTGGATCGGTTCCGTTCAGGTATTCATCAAAATTGATCAAATGGTCATTATCAATATCACCCGCAGAATCCACCACATTGGTATCAAGCGGCGGAGAATAAATCAGCTCCCAGCTATCCGGCATCCCGTCTCCATCGGAGTCCAACACTGCGGACATTGCCTTAAACACATTCAACCGGCCGCCAGAAACCATTTTCCCGTCCAACACGGCCAGTTTATCCGTACTGTTCAGCAAAGCAGTCTTCACGTCCATATAGTTCATGGACGGACTTGCACTCCAAAGCAGAGCTGCCGCACCAACCACATGCGGAGTGGCCATAGACGTTCCGTCATATGCATCATATCCATTTTCAGGTACCGTACTGACAATTCCAACCCCCGGAGCTCCGAGGTCTACGGATGTCGCGCCATAATGAGAGAAAGATGCCAGTACATCATTTTCATCTGTGGCCGCAACCGCAATGATATTGGAAGCACTATAACTGGCCGGATAAAACGGATGACTGTCGTTGTCGTTGTTGTAATTTCCTGCCGCCGCCACAAAAAGGACCTCATCGGCATTGATCGATTCAATCGCATCTTCCAGCACAGCACTGGCTCCATACCCTCCCCAGCTGTTATTCTGGATACGAGCGCCCAGGGAAGCGGCATACAAAACCCCGTTTACGATTTCTGTGTCAGATGCTCCGTAACTATCAGCGCCGAGGATCTTGATTCCAACCATTGAAATATCCCAGCAGACCCCGGCAACGCCTCGGTTATTATTCCCGACACCGCCAATGGTACCGGCACAATGCGTTCCGTGACTGTGGTCATCTGTCGGATCATTATCGTTATTGTAAAAGTCCCATCCCTGCCAGTCGTCAACATATCCGTTGTTATCATCGTCGACGCCGTTACTCTGCTTAAGGCCGCCGTTTCCATCGGGTCCGTATTCTCCGGAATTAACCCACATGTTATCGGCCAAATCCTCATGTTCTCTATCAATTCCTGTATCGATCACAGCGACCAGAACTGAATCATTCCCGGTTTGAGTATCCCACGCTGAAGGAGCCTCAATGGCATCCATGCCCCAAAGCTGCGACCATCCGGGATCGCCGGGTTCCACCGTTGAAAAATAAACGTGATTAGGCTGAGTGCGCGAGATGACGCCGGGCTCACGTGCAAACAATGCAAGAGCATCATCAACCGCAAAGATTTCAGCAGAATCCAGCTGGAGCACATAATGATCCGGCAGCGCCAGCTTCTGTGCAATGGACGCGCCGTGCCGGGCAGCCAGCTCGACCAAATCCTTTTCCACGGCATCGTCTGCCAGCTTCACAACAATCTGATCAGCAACCATCACCACTTGAGAATCAACCACGTATTCTCCGGCAGATTTCCGGCTGATCGTTTCTTTATAGAGCTGTCGTGGATATTTTCCGCCGGCACGCACTAAGCGACGACGCTGAAAGCCCTGACCGGAAAGAGCCCTGACACTTTCGTCGAGAATATCATCTTTTTCCAAGGTTCGGAACGGACACTCTGCCTCCGCAATTTGCTGCTGACGATCAGCCCGAGCTGTTGCGAAAGAAGATTGAGAAACCTGAGTCTGCGTTGCTTCCTGTTCTGAGCCAAAACGATCCTGTTCCAGCACGCTTTGGCTAACAGGCGACATCCGGTTTCCAGAACCCGGTTCAGAGTGAACACGCCCCCGCAGCGCGGTGATTGCAGCCAGAAAAACAAGTCCGGCAACTGAGAACAGGATAATCGACCGTTTCATAATACTTACCATTCAAATGTTGAGGTAAAAATAAGCAGGAAAAGCACCCGTCTTTATTCATTCAGGCTTTCAACCCGCTTCTCCTCCGCTTCCCGCAATTTCGTCAGACGCTCCTGAAGACGGTCAGACTCGACTGCCTGTAGAATCTTCAGCTCTTCCTGTTTGATTGCACGTTCTGTGGAAGCCTCGGCCCGGTGACGCATCGCCAAGGAAGAATCCTCAGGAAGACCGGTTTCAAATGCCAGAGAATGAGGGTTGGCCATTCCAACGGTTACGAAAATAATGGTTTCAACCTGCTGGCTGTTTTTGCTGGAATAGGAAAAAAGGCGCCCAATATAGGGAAGATCTCCCAACAGAGGCACCTTGCGGTCTACATCAGATTTTGTAGCTTCTGTGAGTCCGCCAATAGCGGCAGTCTGGCCATCTTCAAGGCCAAAAACAGTTTCAATGGTTTTGGTGCTTTTTCCCCAGAATGCTGTTCCGTCCGGGGCCAAAGTAGGATCTGAGTCCAATCGATCCAATGTCGGCTGAATTCGCACGGTGATGTTGTCTTCGGTATTGATGGTTGGAGTCACCTCAACCCGTACCCCGTCTTCAAAGTATGGCTCGGTTTCATCCAGCGAATAAACCGTTGTCGACTGAGAATCACCGGCCGTCTGGATCACCCCTTTAATATTCGGTTTTTTGGCTCCGATATGAATCGATGCGGTTTCCTCGTTAGCGACAATAATTTTTGGATTTGAGACCACGCGAGCTCCGGACATTTCTTTCAGAGCTGAGAGAACCACGTTAAAATCATCAGCATTGAGTGTGGCCGCCAGAGTTTTACCAACCACACTGGAATCGATTGATTCAGTGGTTGGAATCAAACCGAACAAACGATGCAAGCTGGAATCATTTCCCGGGCGCGCATAATAGGTTGTCCCGTCATACAGCGAATACTGTCCAGGATTATTTGGATCTTCCAGCCAAAGCGCATTGTCCGGGGCTTCTTCAAGCTTTTCAAAGGGCCGACCAGCAATATCTTTAAAATAGTTCTCATTATCAGCACGACTCTCATCGTACGCATAGTTTCCGCTAATCCCACCAGCACCGACACTGTATCCGCCCAACACGTTCCAGTCGATTCCGAGCTGTTCGGAAGCGCTGTCGCTAAGCTCCAAAAATTTGGCTTCAATAAAGACCTGCTCGCGCGGCAGATCAACTGCCTGCACAATCTGTTCAAGATCATTAATCATTTTGGCCGTTCCCTGTGCCACAATACTGTTGCGAGCCGGATAGGTGGAAATCTGCCCACCATCCTTTTTCACCAGGAGATCAACCATCGCCACAACTTCATTCACCGTAGCGTAGTTCAGCTTGAAAACCTTGATTTCCATCGGTTCCGGGGCATCAGCCGAACGTTCCCGAATGCTGTACACTTCGCTTCCGGGAATTTTTTCGACCAGTTCCAACCCATGTGTATCCAAAATCGCTTTTAACGCCGGTTTCCATTCCACGTTGTCAAGATTCACATCAACCCGTTTGGGGTTCTCTTCATCCAGCATATCAGGAACAATGATATTGGCGTTGGAAAGCCGGCTAAACAAACGCACAACATCCTGAAGCTCAACATCTTTCAAACTAAGAGAAATCAGACCGCCACTGATTTCCGCGCCGGCAGTCATATCATCCATGATTCCAATCTCGACGGTCTCTACGGGCGGCTCTTCTGCATCCTCTTCCACGACAACTGCCGTTTCCGGCTCAATGTCTGTTACCGGCTCAGGTTCTATGGCCGGATCTGCCGCTGCTTCAGATTCAGTCACCAAATTTGTATCGATGGCTAAAGCAGCTTCTGAAACAGAAAGTTCTTCGCTGACACTCTCAGGAACCGGATCAGGCAAAGCAGGCTCGTTCCGGTTAACAGGCTTTGGTATTTCGATGGATTCCGTGTCCGGCGCAACGGGAACCTTGACCGCGTCTTGAGCAAACAGTATGGCAGCACATGCGCCACTAAGAGTGAGGGCTGTTAGAACTTTCTTCATCTTTTATCTCCTGGCTGAAATCCGAGGGTCCTGTTGTTGACTTCTAAACGGTCCAGACCAATGGTTCCGTTTGAATTCACTTTTCTAAGCTTCCATGAATAAGTCCGATTGTTATGGATCATTTCAATCACATCGCCCTCTTCCTTGATCTGTCCGTTGATGATCGCGGCGGCTTTATTCCCCATACGGCTGGTTGCCGTAACCTGGATCAGAGATTCGGGAACAGTCCAATCGGAATCGACCGGCGCGGCTGATGATGCGGAGAAGTCTCCTCCCTTGCCGGATTTCCAATCTTCCGGAAAATAACCGACAGGCCAAAACGGATCGCGCAACGGCTCCAAAGTAAATTCCAGGTTCTGGTCCTGCTGACCATCAGCATGTGCACCCCCGGCCAACAGACCCAGCAGAAGCATTGCAATCAGTTTTGTTCTATCCCTGTAATCCATTTGTTAATTTCCTGTCCTTCAAAATCATCTCAACCAGAAGCAATTCCTGTACCGGAATCAGATCAGATACTCCCCCGCTCAATCTGAAGAGAAGAGGGCCACTGCAGCACGATTCTTACCTGATGCTGTTCAGGACTGTCCGGCAGCATACTGATGTCTACGTCTTTCACGCGTACCAAAGGATTTCCCTGCTCAATACGCCATAAAAATTCAACCAGCTGATTATAATTACACTGGGTTGACAACCTGATCTCATAATTATGGTCTTCCGCCTTCTTGTCGGCATCGCTCACGTAATTGATTTCTTCAAGGCTGTCGAGTTCCACGCCGGCTTTTACAGATCGGAGGGAAATGTATTCATAGGCCCATGCATAACGGTCCGACACGGTCGGCGTGTGCACACTCAGGTCATCCAGTTTCTGGACCGTTTCCTGCAGAGTTTCCGTTACAATTTCCGCACGGGCAATCACCATTCGAGCGTCATCAATTTTCCCCTGCAAGGCTTCCAGCTCCTCTTTTGGAGACTGCCCGCCGGCATTAGAAACACTGCGACCGCTGATGAAGTGGATCAAAATAAAAACCTGAGCAATCGCCAGAATTACCGTAACAACAACCATCTGCTGCTGTTTTTTTGTCAGAGCCGACCAATTCATTTTACTTTATCCTCCTGCGCCCGGCGTCCTTCCATAGCGAAGGTCCATACATCTCCCGCTTCACGTTCAGATGAGATTAATCGGACATCGCCGCAGAACCCGGTAATATCCCGGTTGCTGTTGAGTTTGCGTCTGGCCTCCACGGCCACCAGCTCCCCTAAAGCCCGGCCACTCAGGCGCAATATGTAATATGAGGGCTGGTCGTCCGTTTCGTCTTCCAGAATACCGGCACGCAAAGACCGGAGCTGTATCATATCCGGAATTTCACCCTGGGTTTCCCGAAGAATTTTATACATTGCTGCACTGCCGCCTTTGGCCCAGACATCGAGACGCTCGATGGTTTTGCGATTTGTTTCAGCGGCAGCACCGTTTGCCCGGATCACAGCAGCCAAAGGACTAACTCGATCCCATTCCCGACGAGCCCGTTTCAGGTTTGCATTCTGAGTCGCCTTGGAAATCCCGGCGAGAGAAAGAACCAGTACGGTGGTTCCAACCAGTACACCCACGGATCCCAGCACCATCACTTTCATGCTGACGATGCCCTGATAGCGCCGCTCCGTCTTTTTCAAAAGATCAACCTGCAGGCTCATACGACCTCCAATCCGGCCAGCGCTGCTCCCACCGCTGCCGCGAAACGAGATTCCTGACCTTTAAAGCTTGCGGGGAACACATCATCGACGCCGTCCAGTTTATCAAAAGGGCTCCACACTACCGGCACGAGGCCGGTCACCTCCTGGACCGCATTCTGCCAATGAACCGAACTGGCTTCTCCGCCCGAAAGATACACTCCGGACAACGTCGTTTTTGTCTGCCGTTCTACAAATTCGCGATAAATCGAAAGCTGTTTAACAAAAGGTGCGAGTGCCGTCCGAACCGGAGCGGTCACATCCACAGAGCCGTCAGCCAGAATGCTGCCGGCCATCTCGGCATCCACACCCAGAGCCATTTGAACCTGTTTACGAAGATTTCCCCCTCCTGCCTCAAATCGGTTTACAAGCTGGAGCTGGTTTTTATGCAAAAAGGCTGCATAAGTATAATTCATGCCGATTTCCAGCAGACAGACCGTCTGTCCGGCAGTCTGCTTGCCGCGATTGAACAGAAACGCGGAAAACGAGGCCAACCCGGAAAGTTCCATGGAATGGGGAGCGGGAGCTCCATTGGCAAACAATTCCAAATAACGGTGCACGGAGATTTCTGGAAATGCCACGCCAAGAATACTACTCTCGCGCTTGCCGCGGCCTTCTGCCAAAATCCGGCCGGCCACTCGGTATTCGTCCGAAACACTCAGGTTGTCACGAATGACATCCTGCAGATTTTCGTTGTCCTGAAACGCGTGGCCAAAGACCCGAAGGCGGGCATCCTGAGAGCCCGTACAAATCGCCATATAATATGCGGCAAGGCTTTTCGGAAGTTCCGGACGTTCCCCGGCTTCTAAATTCACAGCGGGTAGAATATCCGCACCGGACAGCAGAACCCGGTCTTTGACTTTTTTAAGACGAACGGCTTTGACGCCGCTGCTGGCAAAATCGAGAGCAAGCAAACTGGAAAGCCGCCTCTGTTTTTGCTCCGTATTTTTCTGAGATGATTTCTTTTTTTTCAGGTCCATTGTCTTCGTACTCTATTCTTCTCCGTCCCGTGTTGCGTGTGTAACCCATACTACGGCGGAACCAATTAGAATGAAAAGCACGATTGATACCAAAATCTTTTTTTTGACACTTTTTTCAGCAGAAATACGTTCTTCGACAGCAGCCTGAATCTCCTCGGAGGATTCGCCATTTAAAACCCGATCCAGTTCCCACGGCGGAACTCCGATCGCTGCTGTAGCTTTTTTGTATGCCACAGCAGCCCGTTTCTGCCGCTCTTCAATCCGTTTTTCGTAATTTTCACGAACCTTGCGGCGATACGCGCGAATCTCCGGTTCACGTGCAGATGCATCCGGCGGCAGGAAAGCCATCGCCGCTCCGGCCGCCGAAAAAATCAGTAAAAACAGCACAAATGCCGGTTTCCTCACGGAATGACCTCCGCCCACTGAATCGTTCGGCTCGGCAGCGGCTGCTGGGCCGGCAGCATCATTCCCGGCAACCCGGAATAGAAGGATTCACCGTCCATCGTAAGCGAACCCAATCGGGCATCCCAGTTCAGCGCCAGATTCCCGTGGCGCTTTACCGATTCGTCACGGCAAATGAACGCACCGTTCAATATCGAATTTTCAGCAAAATTTCCGGCAATCAGATGGTTTGCATATAATACAGCATCAAATAGTCCGACGTCTGCCGAAACCCCTATCGCATCGATATCTGAATTACTGAGAATCGGCTGATAGAAATGACGCAGACTGCCATCCGTGCGCTGTTCCGCACCATTTCCATCCGCCTGTCGATAATCTCCGTCAAAATAGGGTTCTCCATCAACGTAGTAGGATACATACCCCAGAGATGCATCCGTTATATCCGAAGCATGAGATGCGGTATGAGGTTCATCCAAATATGAAGTGTCCAACCCACGATGATCCCCAAAAATCAGAGACCCTTTTGCACACAGACCTAAAAAATCCGCGGATTGGTTGGCTGCCGCAGTTGCAAGAGGATTGGGATCCGGATGCGGCCAAGAGGCTTGATTGACAGCAATCAAATTCCCAAGAACATGCACATTGCGCCCGGCATAAAGAGTGCCCTGCCCCGTATAATATCCTTTGATATAAATGTCCTGCCTCGCAACCACCACACCATCGAGCCGAATCGGATTGGCCTCCGTACCGACCAGCACCAAACACCCCGTATCGTTGGTACCGATTCCGGCGTCTTCACCGGCATCGTCCCCCCAAACACCGGTGACTGTCGTCGAAGAATCGCTGGCAGATCCACTCACCGCAATGGCATATTCTTCATAGTCCGACAAAGGTCCGATGAACGGCAGTTCCTTCAGGTCCTGCTCTTCATAAAAATTCACACCCTCTGCATAGCCCTGGTTGTAGTAAGTATTGGTATTGGAACGGTTATAGTCGGTGTACAAGGCAGGACGAACCCTGTTACCGAAAAAGATTCCGGCGAAGTCCTGCGTTCCGTAATCATTCCAAGCCAGACTTTTATACAGCTTTTTAGACGTACATTCTCCGCCCGCATACGCATCGCCGTTCAGACGAATTGAGGAATACTTCAAGTCAATATCCAGATTAGCTCCAACGTCTCCGTTAAAATCGCAGTTCACCCCGGAAAAGAACCCGTGATTGTCTATGAAAAACACGTTATCAAAAACACTGCCTTCGCTGCCCCCGGGCAGTTCCGCCACACCGTTATAATTATAAGTGACCACTTCCTTAACACGCCGTTTAACGCCTCTGTAAGAGGCAACGGCATCACAATTGATCATTACTTCTGAGCGGTTTTCCGGAACAACTTCGTCCATTGCGCCCGACGCAACGGTAACCGTCACGGTGATTGCAGACGCAGATACGGACTGGCTCCCGACACTGGCGCTGGAAACCCCCACCGGAGAGGCAACGCCGTCCGTTACAATCACATCTATGGAAAAATCCTTATTCGCCAGCACATCCAGAGAGTCGCGCCGGTTACCGTTCAAATAGATATCATTGAGCAAGTTGGTATACATGCTATAGTTGACTGTTTCCAAGCCGCTTTGCACCGCCAGCAAACACTCGTCATATGCCTTCCAATTTTCAATGGATGTGTTCGTTCCCCTTGCCGAAAGCAGAAATGCTCCGCCAATAAACGATGCCAGCAGAATCAGCATCATGACTGCAGTCAGCACGAATCCTTCTTTTTGTTCGCATGTTTTCATCATTATCCCCTTATTCATTTACCAAACGTGCTTCAATTACCTGAGGAAGCGTATTCGTCCGGCCCATTGATAGAAAATTAAGTGTATAGCTCAACGTGACGACCTGGTTTGAAACCGTCGCATCAAAATGATTTACCAATACGGATGGCTGATCGGAATAACCCCAGCTACTCACAGTTTGTGCCACTGCAGACCCTTCTCCGTCTCCGCCAAACAACCAGATATTCTGCATAGAATCTCCCGGCCACCCTAACATGCAATAGGCCCCCCCCTTGGTCACAGGCTGAAACTCTACCAGCTTCCAGGAGCCATTCATTCTGACTGAAACATTCGTGGACGACAGAAGCCCTGTGCCGACACCAAATCCGCCATTGAGAATCTGCAAGCGGGTCACACGGGCGTGCTGAGCCAGTTTCCACTGTGCCTGAGCATCCAGCCAAAGAGAAAAGCAGCGGTTTAAAAGAGTTCCCATGGCCGCAAAGACAGCCACTGAAATAACGATCGCCATCATCATTTCGACCAACGTGAAGCCTCTCGAGGTTCTCCCCTTCATATCACCGGTCCCCCCGATAACGGCGGATTGAATAGGTAGCCAGCGAATTGGTTCCTACCTGAAGCGGACTGTCCTGCTCAGGCCAAACCTCCACCAGAATATCCCAATACGGCATCAGTTCCGGAGCAAGCCCTTCTGTTGCCGGGCGGATCACCAGTTTAATGGTCCCATTGGTGCCCAGCAGGCAGCCTTCCGGCGTGGGCTGCGGATCAACGTCTGAGTATCGAGGAAATGATTCCATGGGCCAGTTATAGGTGTCCCAAATCGTGTCAAAAGCCAGACTCAATGCTTCCAGCTTGGCACGAGAACGCATCAGAATACGGTAGGAAACCAGCATTTCTGTATAAATAATCGCAGCAGCAATCGCGACCAGAAACACGGCCACCATCACTTCCACCAGTGTCATCCCTGATTTGGACACTCTTTTCTTCAAACGTTACTCCTCTACTAAAATGTAGTGATACCGTGTGCTCACCTTGCGGAAATCCCCAGTTAATAAATTGCCATCATCCAACATGGCATCCAGATCTTCAAGCTGAGCCTGAGAAGCTGTTGGGTCTACAATAGAAATCGAATAAAGGAAATTATTTTTCTTATCCCAGTCCCACTTGCCACCGACTTCTGTTGTGCTTTGCCACCAAGTTATTCCAAGATCTGAAAAATACTCCGTCATTTCCGCAGGAATTACTGCCCGATTCACATCTTCAGGGTAAGATCCTGTTTCTGACCGACAAAGCTCAAATGCATTGACAGCAATCCGCATTTTACTGGCACACAACCCGTTCTTGCGCCGCTCAACCGCTTTTTTTACAGCCGGAATGAGAAATACACCCAACAATCCAATAATCGAAACCACCATCATAATCTCGATCAATGTCATGGCTCTTTTTTTAATGTTCACAGTCATGCAATATCCTTGCTGAGGTAATATATAAGCATAAAATAAGCCAAAGGGTGCACTTTTACAATTGTCATTATTGAGAAGAAAGAGAGTTGCCCCCGACCCACGGCTTACAAGCAACGCAAAATGTGACATTTACTAAACAAAACAGGAAAAACGGTCACAAAAAATTCAAACAACACAAGGCAAACAACCTTCACATTCTCATTTTTGACACTCTTGATTTCGCCGATTCAAGAAACTGAAGTGTCATCCAATATTCCTTGGTTTTCTGAAGAATTCCACGATAAAGATCCACTCTTAGCCTCGAATCTTCATTTTCGCAGCAAAGGCCTGAGCCCATATGTCAATCGAGCGCCGGAAAACTGGATTTTCTTTCTCCTCCAATCTACCGTAATGCGGCGAAATCAAAACCAGCGTTGCGTCTGACCACCGGATTCGGCACAGGCATCGAACTCCCAGACTTTTTTGATCTTACCCCATTCGCAAACTGATCATTTCAACACACCCTGAGAAGAAAGGCGAAGATTCGCTGGCTAAAATACAGAAACAAAAAAGATCCCAGAAACATCATCAATTATGAATTCACTTATCAATTTTGAAGTGACGGTCCATGATATGGATACATTTTACATAGAACAGTCTCGTTATCGGGTTGCCCGCACGCCTTGCAGGGTAGAGACACATGCATACTTCTGCTTCGTAAGAATGTAGCAATAGGCATAACCATACTGACGAAACATACCGCTGTAAAGATCACCATCATCGATTAAACAATCCAGTCGACGCATGCTGGCTTCAGACACCGCGGGTTTGGTAATCGCAATGTATCCCGTCTGGTCACCTCGCCTGAACCAGTCCCAGACGCCGCCCAAATCTGTGGCCTCACCCCACCAGTCAATGTTCATGGAAGCGAATGTCTGAATCATTTCAGCACAGGGAAACTGCGCCCCGGCAAGCTCTCCATCCGGAGGGTACTCGCCCATACAAGCCGCATACTGATCGAATGCATCCGCAGCCCACAGTACTTTTTGGGCGCATTCAGCCGTCTGCCTGCGTAACATTGCTCCGCGAATTAACGGAACAGCAACTGCTATAAAAATGGCGACAACTCCAACAGAAATTGCAACATCAAGAACTGAAATTTTACTTTGATTTAAATCCTGCACCTTCATGATCCCTGTTAAATGAGCATCTGATATGCCACAACACGGTTTTACTCGCGCTAACACCAGGTTACACACGCGTCGTGAGAACTGATTTTTATAAATTTTGCTTTAAAAGAAGCCGTCATCCAAAAGAAAGAAAATGATTTTTACTTCCGCTCCGCCGGGTGTATTTTTCCTATAAATGAGAAAAGAGGCTGGTATGAATTCTAAAGAAAATGAAAAAAAAGGTACAAAAACAACCTCACCATGGCTAAAGACCATACTGACATCCCTACTCATTCTCTCGGCTATTGCAGGCTACGCGCACGTGTTCCTGTTCTCGTTTCCAGGCTCAGCACCAGCCATGCTGCCTGTGATCAGACTTTCGCCGGAAGACATCGTACCCCTTAAAGAGATGAACATTCAAAAATTCTCATCCCTGCTCACCCAAACCGTCCAAAATGCAGAACCCGAAATCTCCATCTCCTTCAAAGGAATCCTGCGGGGAGAAACCGGTATTGTCGCCATTATAAACGATGAAATGGTTGTCCAGGGCGCCGAAATAGCAAAAGGAATCGAAGTCATCGACATCACGCCCCGAGCACTGACTCTGAAATATAAAGATCAGACACAGCGAATGAACATCGGGGAAACCGTAACCATTCGCCGCTAAGATCGATCAGACAACCGCCTCCGCCTGCTTCACTTTCTGAAGCTGGAGATCGTAATCGTCCGGGGCCACCAGATAAGGATGGCAGCGGCGGCCGCAAAGCGCCTCCGCCTCTTCCATCAGGCTCTTATCCAGTGGATTCAGAACTCCGACCAGCAAATCGTCACCCACTTTCGCAAACGGCATCGCCCCATTGCGGGAGATAAACTCCGTTGGAAGCATCCTGCAGACCTCTTCGTTTTCCTCAAACTGACTCAACGCCATTACCGGAATTGAACTCTTTTGGCAAAGATGAGTCATCAACCGTTCAAAGCGACTGAACTGACGGTCGTGAAGAATGTGCAAGACCGTCACCGGAACCCCCATCCGGTTGGCAGACATTTCGGTCAAATCGTGCAGAACATTGGAATATTCCTCCTGAGACAGCTGTTCATCCTGAAACAGCTCCCACGCCAGAGCCATTTCGGCATCCATACGTGTTGCAGAACTTGATTCGCCATCCGCCGTCTTTTTGGGAACATCCGCAATCGCCTCTTCGGCCATCAGATCCGTAACGTTCTTAATCTCCTGCAACCGGGAAATCCGTCCCTGAACTTCCGGAGAATCATCAGCGATCGTCGCATACTGATTGAGCACAAAATCAATCATATCGCTGTTCTGAGCTGCGCGGGACTGATCATCGAGTCGAGTCAGGGCATCAAAGGCCTTTTCCGGCTGCGCAAGCTTCAACGAAGTCTCATACAAAGCACGAAGCGTGAACAAATCATCCGGCATCACCTCCAGAATCTGTTCCAGCATAATTACGGTCTGTTCAAGATCGCCCTGTGTATTCATATTTGAGTCCATCACTCACTCCTTATAAAAAAATAACGTCTGGATAAAAGCACGATTTATGCCGAATCACCACGGTGTTACGTTTCCAAGGTTTGGAAAAACGTCCGGCCAAATTTCCAATCCATGGAAAAAAAACAGCAGATCCCGTCTTCGGATCAACAACTTTTTTCCAAAGCTTGAAAAGCTTAAATCCTGTTTATTTCCAAGGGTTGGAAGGCAACAGAAGCTTGCTTCCAAACATTGGAAAGTACATCCTTTCGCAGACCGTGGCATTCATTATGCTTAACAACCTGTTTTTAAGAAAAAGTACAGCATGGCTGAAAATACATACAGAACATTGATGGAGATTTTACTGGATCGTTGTCCGGTACCGGAAGATTTACTGACCGACGCTCGGGCCGAATCACAGAAAAGCGGCGCAGCAATCGAAGATGTCTTGGTGAATCAGGGAGCAGTGCCGGCAAATGATATGCTGCTGGCAAAGGCGGAATATCTGGAAATGACGCCGATCTCGCTCAATAATTTCCAACTCGACAACACACTGATCGAACTTCTCCCCCGCCCGGTCTGGGTTCAGCAGAAAATGCTGCCGCTCTGCAAAGTCGGCAAACTGCTGACCGTTGCCGTAGCCGACCCCTTCAACCTGATGGGGATTGAAAAACTGAAAACCCAGATCGATTATCAGATCTTTCCAGTCATCGCCGATGAAAAAGATTTGATGGGCACGCTGGAAGACTCCAGCAAAGATTCATCAGTGGCTCTGGAAGATATCCTGCGCGACATCGAAGACGACAGCGACCTCGAGGTGGGAGTGGACGAAACCAGCCACGAAAACCTCGATGAAATGCTCGAGGGCGCCGAAGACGCGCCGGTGGTTCGGATCGTAAACTCCATTCTGATCGAGGCACTGCGCAAACATGCCAGTGATATTCACATTGAGCCGATGGAAAAGAAAATTCGTCTGCGCTACCGTATTGACGGCGTGCTGTATGAATCACCCAGCCCTCCCAAAAGCGTGCAATCCGCCATCTCCTCGCGCATTAAAATTATGTCGAACCTCGACATTGCAGAACGGCGCATTCCTCAGGACGGACGATTCAAGATCAAGGCTTTGAACAAAGAGGTGGATATCCGTGTGAGTTATCTGCCCACAGTGTTCGGCGAAAAGATCGTGATGCGTATTCTCGATAAAAGCGCCCTCTCTCCCAGCCTGGAAGCACTGAGCCTGGAACCCAAGGCGCTGGAAGACCTTAAGTTTGCGATTGGCAAGCCGCACGGCATGCTGCTGGTGACCGGACCAACCGGATCCGGGAAAACCACGACCCTTTATTCCGCACTGCAGGAGCTGAACAAAGAGGATGTGAATATTATTACAGTGGAAGATCCGGTCGAGTATCAGCTGGCAGGGATCAATCAGGTGCAAACCCGGCCTGAAGTCGGCCTGACCTTTGCGGCCGGTCTGCGCTCGATCCTTCGACAGGACCCGGACATCGTCATGATCGGGGAAATCCGGGACAACGAAACAGCATCCATTGCCGTCCAGGCCGCACTGACCGGTCATTTGGTTTTGAGTACACTTCATACCAACGATGCCGCCGGCGCCATTGCCCGTATGGCCTACATGGGCATTGAACCGTTTCTGCTTTCTTCATCACTGGTGATGACTCAGGCGCAGCGTTTGTACCGCAAACTGTGTCCGTTCTGTAAAAAAGCCATTGCCCTTCCGGAAGATATCCTGACCCGCAACCATCTGGATCCGGACCGATTCAGGGACATCGAATTTTTTGAAGCAAAAGGCTGCCCGAAATGCGGGGGACTCGGCTATAAAGGCCGAGGCGGCATCATGGAAATCCTGCTGCTTGATGATGCTCTTAAAGCAAAGATTCTGGAGACTGCAGAAGCCAGTGCTCTCCGCGAAGTGGCCGTGGCAAACGGCATGAAAACACTGCGCGAAGCCGGACTGGAAAAAGTGCGCAAAGGGGAAACCACAGTGGATGAAATCATGCGGGTAACCAGCGAATAGGAAACAACAGACCATGGCAGAAAAAGCGAAGAAAAAAATCAAAGGTGCACGCAAAATCCGACTGAAAGAACTCCCCATTTATACCCGGCAGCTTTCTGCCATGCTTTCTTCAGGCATGCCCCTGGTGCAGTCGATCAACGCACTTGAAGAACAGACGGAAGACAAAAATTTCAAGGAAGTGCTCAAAACCGTGCGAATGGACGTGGAAGGCGGAGCGATGTATTCTGACGCCCTGGGCTCCTACCCGCAGGTATTCGACAACCTGTATGTCAATATGATGCGCGCGGGTGAAACCGGCGGGATGCTGGCAGAAACCGCCGACCGTGTTGCCGGCTTTCTCGAAGCAAGCAACCGGCTGCGTGCCAAAGTGAAATCCGCAATGATGTACCCATCCGTTGTGATGACCGTGGCTTTGATTATCTGCACATGCCTTATTATCTGGGTCGTACCGGTCTTTGCCGGAATGTTCGGAGGGTTCGGCGCAGAACTTCCGGCACCGACCCAGGCCCTGATGAATGTCAGCGATTTTATCAAAAGCTACTGGTATATTGTTATCTCAGTCATCGCGGCTGCAATCTACAGCCTGAGACGTTACGCCCAAACCGATCGCGGCGAATATGTGCTCGACGGATTTAAGCTGCGCTTCCCAATGATTGGCGTCCTCGCCCGGAAAATTGCGATCACCCGTTTTGCATCCACATTCTCTCAGTTGATGTCCAGCGGCGTCCCGATTATCCAGGCCATGACGATTGTCGGGGTCGCCACCGGAAACCGTGTTATCGGCCAGGCCATTCTGGATGCACGCTCCAATGTGGAACAGGGAAGCACGATCTCCTCGACACTCGAATCAAACAAAGAATTTCCTAAAATGTTGATCCATATGCTCTCCGCCGGAGAAAAGACCGGTAAAATGGAGGAAATGCTATCCAAACTGTCCGATTTCTATCAGGAGGAAGTCGATACAATGCTGGAAGGCTTGACCTCTATGCTTGAACCGCTTTTGATGGTGGTTATTGGCATCATGATCGGGGGAATTGTGTTATGTATGTTCCTGCCCATCTTCAAAATGTCAGAACTGGTCATGTAAGCGGAGAAAGCAAGTGATAAAATACAGTCGAGTAACGTGGACCACAATGATGGGAATGCTGGGAGTCCGTCTGCTGGCGATCAGTGCCTTCCTGGTTTTTCTGTCGTTTGTGCTGGCCCGCGACGGCATTGCATTTTACGCATTCATCGCCTTTTCCTACATCATCACGATTCCCTATTCATTATGGATGCGCAACCAGGACACAATGCGGCGGCTGGCTCCGCTTCAGTTCCTCGTGGACCTCGTATTTGTTTCCGGGCTTGTATATTTTGCCGGCGGACATGGACATGACTTTCTCATCCTTCTCTACCCGCTGATCATTCTTTCCGCCGGCATCATTCTGCCGCTTAAGCAGACGATCCAGATCACCATCCTCTCCATTATCTCCTATACGCTGGTCATTCTGCTGATGTCTCAGAACATTCTGATGGAATATCCAACCTCAGGGAATGCTGACGGACTGATTGCCACATCCAGCGCCATGTTCCTGCGCGTATGCATCTTTGTCTTCTTCGGCATCGCCAGCGCGTATGTTTCCCGGCGATGCGATTACATCAGTAAAAAAGAAAAACAGTTCAGAGAAATCACCCAGATTATTTTTACAAATGTAAAAACCGGCCTGTTGCTTCTGGACGCAGAAAACACGATCGTCATGGCAAATGATCGAGCGTGTATCCTGCTGGGAAGAGACGAAAAAGAATTGATTGGAAAAAACCTCTCCGTTATCCATCTGAAGCCATCAGATATTAAAGACGAAGAGACAGAACAGCGAGGAGCCTCCAACTATTTTCGCAGAGCTGACGGGTCGGTTTTCCCTGTAAGTATTGAAGATGCCCGCCTTACGCTCCCTGCTGAAGCAGTCCCCCATGCCCAGGCCCGCCCCAACACCCTGGTCGACACACGCATTCTTAACTTCAATGATATTTCCAATTTCCTGCGACTGCAAAGCCAGACCCGGCAGCTGGAACGAATTAAAGCCGCGGCAAACATGGCCAAAGAAATGGCCCACCAAATCCGAACGCCTCTAACCGGTATTTCAGGAGCTATTCAGCTTTTACAGATCAACTTGAAAACAGACACATCCGAAGGCTCTCAGGAACGCAGCGAACTGTGTCGTCAGATTGTTCTGGAGTCAGAACAGATGGATAAAGTCATTCAGAATTTTCTCGATTATGCGGAATTTTCCCCAAATGACATCCGAGATTTGATTCAGATGAATATTGAGCGGGACTGACACCCGCTCATAACCCCCTGTCAAATAAGGATTTTCATTATTACTTTTCGGGATCATTCCAGTCGTTTTTGCTATAGACGCCCATTCTCGAAAATGATAATTTCGCACTCGATTTAAATCAAATAAAACCATTGGGTGTGCTATGCCAAGAATCTTAATTGTAGATGACGAACCAACAATCCTTAACCTGCTCAATAAAATTTTAACCGGACAGGGATACGACACAACGCCAGCCAGCAATGGAGAAAAGGCCCTGCAGCTCCTGGAATCTGAAGCATACGATCTGATGATTTCAGATATTAACATGACACCCATCAACGGAATGGAGTTGCTGCGGAAAGCCAGTAAGTCCTATCCGGACATGGGAGTCATCATGCTGACAGCCTACGGCACGGTCGGCACCGCAGTCGAAGCGATGAAGGAAGGTGCATTTGATTACATCACTAAACCTTTCAAACTCGATGAACTGGTATTAACCGTACAGCGCGCGCTTGAATACAACAATGCGCTCACAGAGAACAAAGACCTGAAGGCCCGCCTGGAGCACCGCGAACAACTCGAAGGCATCGTGGCCGAAAGCCCTGGAATGCGCAAAGTATGTGATATGATTGAGCGCGTCGCCCCCACCTCAGCTACCGTGCTGGTATATGGGGAAAGCGGAACCGGAAAAGAGCTCGTTGCTCGTGCGCTGCACCACTACAGCCCCCGTAAAGATGAAACCTTTATGGCTATTAACTGCGCAGCCCTCCCCGCTCAGCTGATGGAATCCGAAATGTTCGGACATGTGAAAGGTGCTTTTACCGGCGCAACATCCACGAAAGCAGGTCTCTTTGAAACCGCGCACGGCGGAACACTGTTTCTTGATGAGATTTCATCCATGCCATTGGAAATCCAGTCAAAACTCCTGAGAGTTCTGCAGGACAAACAGGTTCGGAAAGTCGGCGGATCCGACCACTCAGAAGTGGATGTAAGAATCATCGCCGCATCTAATGAAAAACTGGAAAACCTGATTGAACAGGGAAAATTCCGTGAAGACCTTTACTATCGCCTAAGTGTCATCAGCATTGATATCCCCCCCCTTCGAAAACGACCGGAAGACATCCTTCCTCTTGTGGACCATATTCTTCGAAAAGAACTCGGAACCGATACAGAACTGCCGATGCTGGACCACGAAACACAAAACATTCTCGACAACTACAACTGGCCCGGTAATGTCCGGGAACTGGAAAATACCATCCAGCATGCATTGGCATTTGTTCAGGATGGCACTATTAACAAAAACACTCTGCCTGCAAAGATTGTTGATACTGTTGAGGAAGGAATACGATCCGGAGTCATCACCGATCGCCGGGAAATGTTCAAAGGGAAGTCGCTCAAAGCGTTTCTTCATGAAAAAGAAAAGGAATTCCTTCAGAAAACCATCGAAAGCATGAACGGCGATAAAGAAAAAGCCGCCGAAGAACTTGGCATCAGCCTGGCAACGCTCTACCGCAAACTTCCCCAAAATACGAAAAAACCGGTTTAGTTTTCTCTTTTTCAATAATTTCTAAATAATGAAAAGAAGACTCGGAGAGTGTTTGTATAAAAAACACTGTTATTTACCGATCCATAAAAAACCATAAAATGCTTTTAAAAAGCAACTTGCAACACTTATAGTCAAACGTGAAAACGAAATGACAACAACACAGGCATGAAATATGCTGTCATTTTTATTCTTCATTAAAATTTAAATCCGGCTCACAAAACAAATGACCTGCCCCACAACACAAAGCGCCCGGCTGACAAAAATAAAAACAAAAATAAGGAAAAGAAATGAAAGCTAAAAAACAGGGTTTCACCCTCGTCGAAATCATGATCGTTGTTGCGATCATCGGTCTGTTGGCTGCAATCGGTATTCCGTCCATCCTGAATGCCTACTCTACATCTCAGGATCAGGCAAAATTCCGCAACGTCGCTGAAGTAGAAAAAGCCAAAGGCGTACTGACTCTCCCCACCAGCTCCGGTCTTCCGGGATCAATGGCCCTCGAGCCTGCTGATGGATGGGATGCATCAACCACATCCAACCTGCTGACAGCATTGAGCATCAACTCAATTGATGACCTGAAAGTTGGTTCTGATGCGATTACGATTGGCGACCTGACCACCAAAGCGACCTACGCAAATATGCCGACCCGCAGCGAATAAGCAGGTAACCCATCTCTGAGAATTTTTCTCAGGGACTTAAAAAAGCCCTTGCGCGTGCGCTAGGGCTTTTTTTGTAGACCTGCAAACTCGCGAATAATCCCGGCGTGAGTTTATTGATCCAACTGTATTTTCACGAGCTGCCTCAATTTACCCGCCTGTTGATGACGAGCCCCGGAAGAATCCGGTAACCGCAGCACCCTCTCCAAATCGGCTAAAGCGTCTGCATTTCCCCCTTGCCTCACATACAACTTGGCCCGCAACATTAAAGCGCTCACGAGCAAATCTGGAGCACAGGCAGGATCGTTTATGACGAAAGAATAATCCCTCTCTGCCGCCGCATAATTTTCAGTCTGCTCCAAAACCCACCCGCGAAGTCTCAACACTCCCAAGCGCTCCTCCGGAGTCATTTTAGAAATCGAAAGGCAGCGTTTCCAGCCGTCCAAAGCCTGGTCATATCGGCCCAGCATCATCAAAGAAACCGATCGATTATGCCAGGCAAGCACATAAAGAGGGTCCAGCTGAACAGCTTTATCAAAACACTCCAATGATTTCTGGTGCGCCTCGGCATTTCTGAACGCCAACCCCAGATTGTTATATGCCCGCGGGTTTTGCGGATCAACAGACACAGCATTCCCCCACAAGGTTAAACTCTCTCTCCACGCCATCGACCACACAAAGCTTTGAACCCCGCAAATAAAGAGCAGAACGAAGACCCCTCCATAAACAATGCGCCGAAAATGGACCATCCGGCTCAACCCAACCGCAATCATCACTGAAAGAGGCACGGACGCTAAATAGGTAAAACGATCCGCAAAAAGCTGACTCCCACTTTGCGTAATTCCAATCATTGGAAAAATCAGCAGCAAAGAGACTCCAGCAAAGGCCATCACACACCTGAGCCGACGTCGAAAGATAAAAAATACAACAGAAAAAACTGCTGTGAGCAAAAACACCACGGTCAACTGGCGTGCCGTTGGAGGATTATTATACAAAGAGGACAGCTTTAAGGGTAAGATTGTTTTTTCAATATAAAACCAGACACCGAATACCGCCTGACCAAGGCGCTTTGCGGCACTGTAATTCGACAGAGATGCCATGCCTCCTTCTGCATTTTTTGCCAAAAACGCCATTACTCCCGCGAAAAGGGATATCAGGAAAAAAGCCCATTTTTCAGCGATACACGCCACAGCCTCGCGAAAAGATTTTATGCGGCCTAATGCAAACCAATCGACCAGCAACAATGCCAAAGGAAGCATCATTCCAATCCCTTTGCTCAAAGACGCCAGCATAAAGAAGAGAAGCGGAGCCCCCAAGCATCGCCGCTTACGATTTCCAGCGTTTAAATAAAAAAGAATCGTTAACAGATAAAATGTTCCCCCCAGCAAATACCCTCGAGTGGAAAGCCATGCCACCGGCTCAACCCGTAAGGGGTGAACCGCATAAAAAAGAGCCCCGAACACCCCCGATAACAATCCTGAAAGGCCATCTGCCTTGTTCAGAAAAAACATGCAGATCAGGAATACCAGTCCACTATTAACTACATGCAGCAACCAGTTGGTGACATGCCAACCATGAGGATTCATGCCCCATATCAAGTAATCAAAAGCGTAACTGATCCAGCTCAACGGTTGCCAATGTCCACAGAAAAACGTAGAGCTCATCCATTTAAGATTTTCCCATCCCAAACCACGAAACTTGTAGTTCTCAAGCAATAAAACATGATCGTCCCAGTTTAGAAAATCTCCTTTCAAAATCGGGAAAAACACAATCGCTGTCACAAAAGAAACAAAGACAGCACCCCATAAAGTATTTTTATTAATTTTCATCCACTCACCACCAGACTCGATAATTACCCTCGAGCTGAAAAGCGTTTTCAATGTGACGAATCTCGCTGGGCTCATCGATCACTTCGACAATATCAAACCGGATAAAAGGAGGTCGAAGTTTTCGCTTCTGAAGGAAAGTAACAGCTGCTCGTGACAACTTGCGGCGCTTATCGCGATTCACTGCCGCAGCGGGCCTCCCGTAACATTCCGTTTTGCGGGTTTTCACTTCAACAAAAACCATCGTCTCTCCCTCCCGGGCGATCAAATCGATTTCATCGTGTTTCCCAACACGAACCCGACGGCCGAGTATTTTATACCCGGATTTTTTCAGAAAACGTTCGGCCTGCTTTTCCCCGCGACGCCCCGTTTTCAGATGCGCCGCCTCATCCCTGAACCAACTGACAAACCGTTTCAAAAAAGTTCCCCCTGATTCAGCTCGGAAATGGGGCGGAATGTCTTACGATGACAGTCCAGCGGGCCGTGCTCCCGAATCGCCTTCAGATGCATTTTCGTCCCATACCCTTTATGAGCCGCAAACCCATATTCAGGATGCTTTTTATCCAGCTCAAGCATCAATCGATCACGAGTCACCTTTGCAATAACCGATGCCGCGGCGATAGAAAGACTCTTTGCATCGCCCTTGATAATATTCTTTGAATCACAAGGCAGTCCGCGCACTGGACTTCCATCCACCAAGGCCAGATCCGGAAGACGATCGAGTCCGCTCAGCGACTCTGCCATCGCCTTCCAGGTGGCCTGCAGAATATTGATAGAATCAATTTCTGAAGGCTCGATAACTGAAAAAGCAGTATGTGCGAAAGGACACGCCATCAGCTGCTCAAAAAACAACTCACGTTTCCTTTCAGTAAGCGCTTTAGAATCCGTAAGGCCGGCAAAGGCCTCCCCGCCAGCAAGCGGCTCGCGCTCGAACACAACCGCGGCGGCAACAACCGGACCGGCCAAAGGACCTCGTCCGGCCTCATCCACTCCGGCAACAAAAAAGAGGCCTGAATTCCAGGCCTCTTTTTCAAATGCAAGCATGTCCATGGACCTGCCTTATACGCGACGCTCTTTGATGCGGGCTTTTTTACCCTTGAGATCACGCAGGTAGTAGAGTTTCGCGCGACGAACTTTACCGAGGCGAACCACATCAATCTGCACGACATTCGGGCTCTGCAACGGGAATACACGCTCAACACCTTCACCAAAAGCAACACGGCGAACAGTAATGGTTTCGGTCACACCGGAACCGTTACGGGCAATCACCACTCCGGTGTAGTTCTGGATACGCTCTTTGGCGCCTTCTTTAATATTCACATGCACACAAACGGTGTCGCCGATCCGAAACTGCGGAATTTCTTTGGTGCATTGCTCAGCGCCGATTTTTTCTACGATCGTGTTCATAATTCTTCTCTTTCTTCAAATTCTCAAAAGCGAGCAGTGGATAGTACCGAAATGCGCCTTCCGGTCAAGCGTCATCTGCACTTTATGAACCCCTGTTTTTCTGCCCAACAACAGCCATATCCGGATCTCAACTCTGCTTCAGGATCTGACGCAGAAACCCGGCAGTAACGGGCATTTTCTCAATTTTTTTGAGCGCCTCATCAGTTTTTCGGCCCACAGCATCCGTCAGCGCAGAAATCGTATCTTCAGAACAGAGAAGCTCCTCTGCCCCCGCATACACCAAAGGCCAGGTCCGACGATGATCACGAACATCATCCGGAACCTCGCCGGTTTCCTGCCAGCAGGCAATACTTTTCAGGTCATTCTTAAGCTGGAATGAAATACCGGCAGCCAGACCAGCCCCATCAAGCTCCGGCAAATGCATACCGGAACAGACTTCAGCCAGCCTCAGAGGAAGCAGAAAAGTATAACCGCCGGTTTTAAGCGCATAGATTTCTTCGATCTGATCCGTATCCAACGCATGGACTGGCTTCTGAGCCACCTGCATTTCAAGTAATGCGCCGCGGGCGGTCTCCTGCGCAGCCTGCATAAAACAACACAGCATCTCCTGCCGCATCTTTTCCGGAACATCTGCTTTCAGCACATTCTCGATAGCCATCGAGAACAGGAGATCTCCAGCAACCAGCGCAAAATCCTCTCCAGCAAACCCTTCAGACGGGTTTTTCTGAAACCATTGCTCAACTGCGCAATGCAGCGTCGGACAGCCCCTGCGAACCGCGGAACGATCGATTAAGTCATCGTGAATCAAAATAAAACTGTGCACCAGCTCAAGTGCCAGCGCAACACTGGACAATTTTGGAAAAGGTTCCACGCCGAAATCTCGACATGCCGCAGCAAACAACAATGGACGAATGCGCTTCCCGGGCGCAAGAAGAGTGCTGCGCAGCACTTCAAACCCTGCCGGATTTTCAGAAGCCACTGCCTGCCAACAGGAATGACCCGTCAAATGGTCTTTAATCAGGTTTTCAATATACACCGTATCTTTTTGCATTGATCGGCAATATACCTTAGTCTTTCGATCATGAACAGCAAAACGGTCATCATTGGCGCCGGTTTTGCCGGACGTCAGGCCTGCCGCATCCTGTCCCGGACCGACACAGACGTGATCCTGTTTGATCCAAACAAATTCACCGTTATGCTGCCCTCTCTTCCGGACCTTGCCGGAGGATGGGTTCCCGAAAAACTACTGATTCATCCCCTGAAAAAAATCATCCCCCGCAATATCCAGCATATTCAAAAAGCAGTTACCTCGATAAACCTCGATGAAAAAACGGTGACTGCAGATCATGCAACCTATCCTTTCGATTTCCTGCTGATTGCCAGCGGTTCTGTTGCTGATTTCCACGGATTCGACCAGCACCTTGATGCCGTCCACAAACTGGACTCACTGGAATCCGCCCTGCGTATTCGAGACATGTTCAAAACATACCTGTCCTGCAGCAAAGCCCCGCACCTCGTAATTGCCGGCGGAGGCTATACAGGGCTTGAACTGGCAGCCTCGTTGCGTTTCCGGTCGATCGCAGACGGCACCCCCAGCAAAGTCACCATTGCCGACCCCTCCAACCAGATCCTTCCCTTTCTCTCACAAGTTGAGCATGACCGGATCACTGACTTCCTGAAGAAAAACAATATCACGGTTCTAAATCAGTCCAAGGTCACCTCTTTTGACGGACAAAATGTTGATATTGGCGACCAAATGATCGAAAAGGCGTTT